>NZ_JBEOYE010000001.1:243742-408822 GCF_040296945.1 Streptomyces sp. NPDC001941
TTTTTTTGTTGTTTGTTTTTTTTTTTTTTTTTTTTTTTTTTCACACGGGTCGGGGGGGGCGCCCCCCCCCCCCCCCCCGAGCACCCCCCCCAGGAGGCCCCCGAGATGTCCGCACTCCCCGCGACCAACCGTGAATGGCACCTGCGCGAGCGTCCGGTCGGCTGGCCGAAGCCCGAGGACTTCGCCCTGGTCGAGACGGAGATCGGGCAGCCCGGACCGGGCCAGGTCCTGGTGCGCAACGTGCACCTGTCCGTCGACCCGTACATGCGCGGCCGCATGAGCGCCGCCAAGTCCTACGTCGCGCCCTTCGAGCTCGGCAAGGTCATGCAGGGCGGCGCGGTCGGCGAGGTCGTGGCCTCCGAGGCCGAGGGCATCGCCGTCGGCGACCACGTGCTGCACTTCTTCGGCTGGCGCGAGTTCGCCGTCGTGGACGCCGAGCACGCCGTGAAGGTCGACGCCCAGGCCGCCCCGCTCAGCACCTACCTCGGCGTCCTCGGCATGCCGGGCCTGACCGCCTACGCGGGCCTGCTGCGCACCGGCGACTTCAAGGAGGGCGACACCGTCTTCGTCTCCGGCGCGGCCGGCGCGGTGGGCGGCCAGGTCGGCCAGATCGCCAGGCTCAAGGGCGCCGCCCGGGTGATCGGCTCCGCGGGCTCCGACGAGAAGGTCAAGCTCCTGACCGAGGAGTACGGCTTCGACGCGGCCTTCAACTACAAGGCGGGCCCGGTCCACGAGCAGCTGAAGGAGGCCGCCCCCGACGGGATCGACGTGTACTTCGACAACGTCGGCGGGGACCACCTGGAGGCCGCGATCGCGCGCCTGAACCGGGACGGCCGCATCGTGATCTGCGGCGCCATCTCGGCGTACAACAGCACCGAGCCCCCGGCCGGCCCGCGCAACCTGACCCGCCTGATCCAGACCCGCGGCCGCATCGAGGGCATGCTGGTGGGCGACCACTACGACCTCCAGCCGCAGTTCGTGCAGGAGGTCGGGGCGTGGGTGCGCTCGGGCGAGCTGAAGTACCGCGAGACGTTCGTCGAGGGCATCGAGAACACCGTGGACGCGTTCCTGGGCGTCCTGCGCGGCGCCAACACCGGCAAGATGGTCGTCACGCTCTGACCCCCTCGCCCGCGGGTCCCCCTTGCGGGACCCGTTAGGCTCGGGCGCAGACCGTCGCGATCGTGGGCGCGAGTCGCGGCGAACCACAGGAGGAAGCACTTCATGCCTATCCAGCAGTCCGACGTCCTGTACACCGCCGTCGCCACCGCCGAGAACGGCCGTGACGGCCGCGTGGCCACCGACGACGGCAAGCTCGACGTCGTGGTCAACCCGCCCAAGGAGATGGGCGGCTCCGGTGCCGGCACCAACCCCGAGCAGCTCTTCGCCGCCGGGTACAGCGCCTGCTTCCAGGGCGCGCTCGGCGTCGTCGCCCGCAACGAGGGCGCCGACATCTCGGGCTCCACCGTCACCGCCGAGGTCGGCATCGGCAAGAACGACGAGGGCTTCGGCATCATCGTCAAGATCTCCGCCAAGATCCCGAACGTGGACGCGGCCACCGCCAAGGACCTGATCGAGAAGGCCCACCAGGTCTGCCCGTACTCCAAGGCGACCCGCGGCAACATCACGGTCGAGCTGGCCGTCTGAGCCACCGCGCCCGTCCGAGGGCCGCACTCCCCGCGCGGGGGGTGCGGCCCTCGTCGCGTACCCGTCCCGTCCGGGGCGTGCCGGGGGCGTGTCCGAGGCGCCTCATAGGATGGCCGCATGCGTGATCTCGGGGTGGGCTTCGGCTACTTGGTGAAGGGCCAGCGTTGGGTCGGCGGGCACGGCCGGTGGTTCGGGTTCGGGCTGCTGCCCGGCCTGATCACCCTGCTGCTGTACGTGGGCGCGCTGGTGGGCCTCGGCTACGGGGCCGACGACCTGGCGAACTGGGCGACGCCGTTCGCCGACGACTGGTCCTCGCCGTGGCAGGGCCTCTTCCGGGGGTTCCTGACGGCGCTCGTCTTCGCCTTCGGCCTGTTCCTCGCCGTGATCACCTTCACCGCCGTGACCCTCCTGGTGGGCCAGCCCTTCTACGAGTCGCTCTCCGAGCAGGTCGACCGCTCCGAGGGCGGCGAGGTGCCGGAGTCCGGGCTGCCGCTCTGGCGCGAGCTGTGGATCTCGGCGCGCGACAGCCTGCGGGTCCTGGCGCGGGTGGCGCTGTACGGCGTCCTGCTCTTCGCCCTCGGCTTCCTGCCCGTGGTCGGGCAGACCGTGGTCCCGGTGGTCGGCTTCTGCGTCTCCGGGTTCTTCCTGGCCGAGGAGCTGACCGCGGTGGCGCTCCAGCGCCGGGGCGTGGAACTGCGCGAGCGCCTGGCGCTGCTGCGCTCCCGCCGGATGCTGGTGCTGGGCTTCGGGGTGCCGCTCACCCTGGCGTTCCTGGTGCCGCTGGTGGCGGTCTTCCTGATGCCGGGCGCGGTGGCCGGCGCGACGCTGCTGGTCCGCGACCTCCAGGCCACGCCCGCCCCCGACACCGCCCCGGACGACGGGGCCACCGCGCCCCGCCGCCCGTACAGCCTCGACAAGGGCTGAGCGCCGGGCCTCACCCGCCCGCCGCCACCCCCAGCACCGCCCGCACCTGGGCCACGATGTCCAGGCGGTTGCGGATGAACTCCGGGTCGGTGACCGTGCCCGTCGACGGGTCGGTGTTGCCCGCGCCGAACTGCAGGACCGGCGTGTGGACGTGGCCGCCCGGCAGCCGGTCGTGCAGGCCGAGGCGGTCGCGCAGCAGCGTGGCCCGGTAGGCGATCTCGTTGGACAGGTAGTCCCCGCCGCCGCCCGCGCGCGCCGTGGAGCCGGGTGTCGGGCCGTCCGGGCGCACCACGGGCTGCGTCTGCCCGGCCGGGATCTCGGTGACCGAGGTGTTGTCGTACACCGGGAAGCGGCCGGTGGGGGCGGACGTGATCCGCGCGTACGGGAGCGTGGTCGTCGTCCACTGCGGCTGGCCCGCCGGGTCGGACACCGGGACGGTCTCCGTGCGCGAGACGTTCTCATTGTCCGGGAAGCCGCCCCGCCAGGCGCCGTTGGTGCGCTCGACGTCGAAGCGGCCCACCCGGCCCTGGCTGACCGTGGTGAACAGGTCGGCCGCCGGGAGCGCGCCGCGCAGGGTGCGCTCCACGGTCCCGGCGGCGAAGTCGTCCCAGCGCACCGGGAAGAGCGCGGTCTCCACCCGGGCCCGGCCGCCGTCGGCGGTACGGATCCAGGTGCCGTCCAGGGCCAGGGCGGTGGCGCCGGACGGGTTGCTGATGCGGACGTCCCGGTCGAGGGTGAACGGGTCGAAGCCGGTGAGGACGATCCGCTTGAAGCCCTTGCCCGCCGGGAACGCGAGGGTGTCCTGGCCGCGCGAGGTGCGCTCCAGGCGGTCCAGGAGCCGGGCGCGCACCGCCGCGTCCACGGCGAACCCGGGCCGCCAGGCGCGCAGTTCGCGGGTGAGGGCGAGCCGCGCCCAGTACAGCGGCCGGTCGTCGTCACGGCTGAGGTCGCCGCCCGCGGGCCCGCGCCCCTGCACCCGGTCCACCGCGCGCCGCCACAGCGCGGAGCCGTGCGCGGCGACCGCCCGCTCGGCCTCGCGGGCGGAGCCGGCCCGGGCGAGCGCGCGGGCGAACCGGGGCGCCAGGGCGTCGAATCCGCTGCGCCGCAGGATCTCCCGGGGCGCCGCCCGGTCGAGCCGCGCCTCCTCCACGGTGACGGCGGGGGCGCCGTCGCGCACCGCGGCGGGCGCGGCTGTCGCGGGTGGGGCGGCCAGGGCCGGTGAGACGGCGGCCAGGGCGAGTCCGAGTGCTGCCACGCGAATCCGGGACACGTCGATCCTTCCGTCGGGTCCCGGAAGTATCCCCGCGCACCGCGTGCCCCCTCAACACCGCCTCAGGGCGCGGGCGTCGGGCCCTCCGGCACCCGCAGCAGCGCCAGGAAGTCGCGGAACGCGCCCGGCATGTCCACCGACTCCGGGTCGAGCAGCCACTGGTACTGCAACCCGTCGAGCACCGCGGTGAGCACCGGCGCCGCCCGCTCCGGGGTGAGGCCGCCGGGCAGCCGCTCGCCGAACTCGGCGCGCAGCAGCCGGGCCATCTCCTGGCGCACCTGCGCGTAGCGCCGGGTGAAGAACTCACGGGCCGGGTGCTCGTCGGTGACGCTCTCGCCGAGCAGCGCGGAGAAGGTCTGCACGATGCCGGGCCGCATCGCGTTGTACTCGACGAGCGACTCCAGCAGGTCCAGCCGCCACCGCTCGACGGGGATGCCGCCGCCGGTGTCCCACTGGTCGCGCTCCTCCAGCACGGCGACCAGCAGGGCCTCCTTGGTGGGGAAGTAGTGCAGCAGCCCCTGCTGGGTCAGGCCGACCCGTTCGGCGACCGCGCCCAGGGAGGCGCCCCGGTAGCCCCGCTCGGCGATCACTTCGAGCGTCGCGCGCAGGATCTCCGCACGCCGCTCCTCGCTCCTGGCCCGCGCCATCGTGCACCTTTCCCGTCCACAGGTCCCTGACGACAGGACCGTACGTCACCCATCGAATCACGAAAAGATAACGAACCCTACCGCTCTACAGGTAACGGGTTCACCATGGGAGGACCAGCAGGTTTCTCGACGAGGAGGTAGCCGTGGCGGAGACCGCACGCACCGGCGCGGACAGTGCACGTGAGCAGGCCGTGGAGACGGCGCTCGGCAAGCTCGACCTGGACGCCAAGGCGCGTCTGCTGGCCGGCCGCGACATGTGGTCGCTCCCGGCCCTGCCGGAGATCGGCCTGAAGTCCCTCGTCATGTCCGACGGCCCCATCGGCGTCCGCGGCGTGCGCTGGACCGCCGACGACCCGTCCGTCGCCCTGCCCTCGCCGACCGCCCTGGCCGCCGCCTGGGACCCGGAGCTGGCCCACCGGGCCGGCGCGCTGCTCGCCCAGGAGGCCCGCCGCAAGGGCGTCCACGTGCTGCTCGCGCCCACGGTCAACCTGCACCGCAGCCCGCTGGGCGGCCGGCACTTCGAGTGCTACAGCGAGGACCCGTACCTGACCGGCGAGGTCGCCGGCGGCTACATCCGGGGCGTGCAGTCCGGCGGCGTCGGCACCACGGTCAAGCACTTCGTGGGCAACGACTACGAGACCGACCGCTTCACCGTGGACACCGTGGTGGCCCCGCGCCCGCTGCGCGAGCTGTACCTGGCCCCGTTCGAGGCGATCGTCGAGAACGCCCACCCGTGGGGCATCATGACCGCCTACAACCAGGTCAACGGCACCACCATGACCGAGCACCGCTACCTCGTGAACGAGGTGCTGCGCGGCGAGTGGGGCTTCGACGGCATGAACGTCTCCGACTGGATGGCCGCCCGCTCCACCGTCGGCGACATCGAGGGCGGCATGGACGTCGCCATGCCCGGCCCGACGACCGTGTACGGCGAGGCGCTGGCCGCCGCCGTGCGCTCCGGCGAGGTCGACGAGGCGCTGGTGGACGACGCGGTGCGCAACGTGCTGCGGCTCGCCGCCCGCGTGGGCATCCTGGAGGGCGCCCCGGCCGTCGTCTCCGACCCGCCGTCCGGCATCGACGGCGACGCGCTGGCCCGCGAGGTCGCCCGCCGCGGCTTCGTCCTGGTACGCAACGAGGGCGGCGCGCTGCCGCTGGCGGCCGGCACCACCGTCGCCCTGGTCGGCGCCTCGGCCCGCGACGCCCGGGTGCTCGGCGGCGGCTCCGCGCAGGTCTTCCCCGACCACGTGGTCTCCCCGCTCGACGGCCTCACCGCAGCGCTTCCCGAGGGCGCGCTCACGTACTCCGTCGGCGCCGACCCCAGCGACGAACTCACCCCCGCCGACCAGGGCTTCACGCTGAAGGCCGTGTGCCGCGACGCGGACGGCAACGTACTGGGCGAGGGCTCGCTGCCCACCGGCCAGGTCCAGTGGATCGGCGACGACCTGCCCGCGGGCGTCACCCACGAGGCCATGCACAGCGTCGAGGTCACCGGCACCTTCGTGCCGCGCGAGAGCGGCGAGCACTCCTTCGGCACCCGCGGCCTGGGCGCGTACACGCTGACCATCGGCGGCGAGCGCCACTTCGAGGGCGTCCAGCCGATGGGCGAGGAGGCCGACCCGTTCGAGGCGTTCTTCGGCGCCCCGGTGGAGCGCGCCAAGGTGGCCCTGACCGAGGGCGAGCCCGTCGAGGTGTCCCTGCTGCACGTGCTGGACAAGCAGTACGCGACGCCGCTGCCGGCGCTCATGTTCTCCTTCGTCCACCTCGGCCCGCGGCGCGACCCCGACGACCTGATCGCCGAGGCCGTCGAGGCCGCCCGCGCCGCCGACACCGCCGTGGTGGTCGTCGCCACCACCGAGCGCGTGGAGTCCGAGGGCTTCGACCGCACCGACCTGAAGCTGCCCGGCCGCCAGGACGAGCTGGTGGCCAGGGTCGCCGCGGCCAACCCCAACACCGTGGTCGTGGTCAACTCCGGCTCCCCGGTGGAGATGCCGTGGCGCGAGGACGTCGCCGCGGTGCTGCTCAGCTGGTTCCCGGGCCAGGAGGGCGGCGCCGCCCTCGCCGACGTGCTGACCGGCGCCGAGGAGCCGGGCGGGCGGCTGCCCACCACCTGGCCGGTCGCCTTCTCCGACGTCCCGGTCACCGACTGCACCCCGGTGGACGGACAGGTGCACTACGACGAGGGCGTGTTCATCGGCTACCGCGCCTGGGACAAGTCCGGCGCCGTCCCCGCGTACCCCTTCGGCCACGGCCTGGGCTACACCACCTGGGAGTACGAGTCCCTGGAGGCCACGCCCGAGTCGGTGCGGGTGCGGGTGCGCAACACCGGCGGGCGCGCGGGCCGCGAGGTCGTCCAGGTCTACCTGGCGCCCGAGGGCGACCGGGCGGAGCGGCCGCTGCGCTGGCTCGCCGGGTTCGCGGGCGTCGAGGCCGCCGCGGGCGAGAGCGTCGAGGTCGAGATCCCGCTGCGCCGCCGGGCGTTCGAGATCTGGGACGAGCAGGCGGACGCGTGGGCGTTCGTGCCCGGCGGCTACGAGGTGCGGGCGTCCCACTCGATCGACGACACGCGCCTGAGCGTGACCCTCGACGTCGAGTGACGCACTGACGGAAGGCGCGGCCTTCCCCCTGAACGGCCCCGGGGCGGTCCCTGACAACCGCCCCGGGGCCAGCCCCTTTCCGGCCTCAGGAGGCCGCGGTCACCCTGCGGTAGGCGATCTCCGCCAGCCGGGCCTGGCCGTCCCTGCTCGGGTGGAACCAGTCCCAGGGGCTGAGCTGTTGACCCGTGAAGCGGTACGCGAAGACGTCACCGCCGTCGTAGCGGCACCGCTCGTCCTTCGCGCACACGTCCCGCAGCACGGCGTTGTAGGCGGCCACCCGCGCGCGCACCCGGTCGCGGCGCTCCCCGCCGGCCCGGGTCAGGTCGTCGGGGTCGGCCAGCATCGAGCGGCAGATCCCGAGGCCCCACACCTGCTTGGCCATCGCGCTGGTGCGCCCGGTGGACCAGAGCCGCTTGAGGTCCGGCACGCTCGCCACGTACACCTGCGACTTCGGGGACGCGGCGCGCAGGGTGCGCAGCGCCCGCTCGAAGGAGGCGCGGAAGTCGGCGACCGGGGTCATCTGCGCGGCGGTGTCGCGGCAGGCGTCGTTGGCGCCGGTCATCACCGTGACCAGGCCCGGCCGTTCGGCCGCCGCGCGCTCCATCTGCCCGGGCAGCTCGGCCATCCGGGAGCCGGAGCGGGCCAGGTTCCAGCTGTTCCCGGCCGTCTTCGAAGCGCCGAGGAGCCGCACCGCGAGGCTGTCCACGGCCGGGTCGGTGCCGGTCGACCAGGACACCTCGGGGCAGTCCGAGAGGACGCCGCAGGCGTCGAAGCCCCGGGTGATGGAGTCGCCCACGGCGGCCACCGAGGAGGGGCTGCGGTCCCACAGGGGCGTGGGGGAGGGGGACGGGCGCGTCGGGGCGGGCGAGCCGCCCGCGGGCGCGTCGGGGGCGGCGCTGCACCCGGTGAGCACGGCGGCGGCCGCGGTCAGGGAGAGCAGGGCCGTCCGGAACCTGCGACGGTGGCTCATCCTCGGCCTTCCTTCGGCGTCCTGGCGGGTGAAAGCTCGGTACGTACGGGCTCCGACCGACGGTACGTCACCCCAAGGGCGCCCCAGCACGGTAGTTTTTCCCCCGTCGACCCAGAGGCACCTTCGACCACCGGCTCCGGTAAATTACATCACGTCACATGCTGTCCGTTTTTCGGGAGTTTGTGGAGTTTTGCTCCCGATGCTGTTTACTGAGGCCGCTGGGGAAAGGCGAACCTCGTCCCACACTGGAGGTCCCGGTGACGACACGTGGAGTCCTGTACGTACACTCCGCGCCGCGCGCGCTGTGCCCGCACGTCGAATGGGCGGTCGGCGGAGTGCTCAACGTCCGGGTCCAGCTCGACTGGATCCGGCAGCCCGCGGCGCCCGGCACCTGGAGAGCCGAGTTCTCCTGGCAGGGCGAGGCGGGCACGGCCGCCAGACTCGCCTCCGCGCTGCGCGGCTGGCAGATGCTGCGCTTCGAGGTGACCGCCGAGCCCTGCCGCACCGCCGAGGGCGAGCGCTACAGCGCCACGCCCGCGCTGGGCATCTTCCACGCCGTCACCGGCATGCACGGCGACATCCTGATCCCCGAGGACCGGCTGCGCGCCGCCCTCGCCCGCTCCGCCCAGGGCGAGACCGTCCTGGAGGCCGAGATCGCCAAGCTCCTCGGCAAGCCCTGGGACGACGAGCTGGAGCCCTTCCGCTACGCGGGAGAGGGCGCCCCCGTCCGCTGGCTGCACCAGGTCGTGTAGCGCACGCGAAAGGGCCCCCACCGCGCGGTGGGGGCCCTTTCGGCTACGCATGCCGTACGTCGGGGCGTACGTCCGCGGATCAGACCGTGCGGAACGCCAGGACCACGTTGTGGCCGCCGAAGCCGAAGCTGTTGTTGATCGCCGCGATGGTGCCCTCGGGCAGCGGACGGGGCTCGCCGCGCACGACGTCCGCGTCGACCTCCTCGTCCAGCTCGTCGATGTTGATCGTCGGCGGGGCGAAGCGGTGGTGCAGGGCCAGGACCGTGGCGACGGTCTCGATGCCGCCCGCGCCGCCCAGCAGGTGACCGGTCATGGACTTGGTGGCGGAGACCGCCACGTGGTCCAGGTCCTCGCCCAGGACGCTGCGCAGCGCCTTGATCTCGGCGACGTCGCCCAGCGGGGTCGAGGTGGCGTGCGCGTTCAGGTGCACGACCTCGGACGGCTTCAGGTCGGTGGACTCCAGCAGGTGCCGCAGCGCGGCCGCGATGCCGCGGCCGGTGGGCTCGGGCTGCGCGATGTGGTGGGAGTCGGCCGACAGGCCCTGGCCCAGCACCTCGCAGTAGACCCGGGCGCCGCGCTTGGCGGCGTGCTCGGCGGACTCCAGGATCACGACGCCGGCGCCCTCGCCCAGGACGAAGCCGTCCCGGCCCTTGTCGTAGGGGCGCGAGGCCTTCTGGGGCTCGTCGTTGTTCTTGGACATCGCCATCATGTTGGCGAAGGCCGCGATGGGAAGCGGGTGGATGGCCGCCTCGGTGCCGCCCGCGACGACCACGTCGGCACGGCCGGTACGGATCATCTCGACGGCGTAGCCGATCGCCTCGGCGCCGGAGGCGCACGCGGACACCGGGGTGTGCACGCCCGCCCGGGCGTTCACCTCCAGGCCCACGTTGGCCGACGGGCCGTTCGGCATCAGCATCGGCACGGTGTGCGGGGAGACGCGGCGGGCGCCCTTCTCCTTCAGCACGTCGTACTGGTCGAGCAGGGTGGTCACGCCGCCGATGCCGGAGGCGATGACGGTGCCGAGCCGCTCGGGGGCGACCGCGTCGTCCTCGCCGGCCGGCGCGGTGTAGCCCGCGTCGGCCCACGCCTCACGGGCCGCGATCAGCGCGAACTGCGCCGAGCGGTCCAGGCGGCGGGCCAGCGGACGCGGCAGGACCTCGGACGGGTCGACCGCCGCGAGCGCGGCGATGCGGACCGGCAGTTCGGCGAAGCGCTCCCCCTCCAGGGGGCGTGCTCCGGAACGACCCGACGTCAGACCTTCCCAGGTCGAAGCGGTGTCGCCACCCAGCGGTGTGGTTGCGCCGATACCGGTGACGACCACGGTGCGATTGGTCGAGCTCACAGGAATTCTTTCTCCACGTTGATGAGGGTCGGGCAGTGCTGTCCCGGGGGGCCAACCCCCGGACCCCCGGTCGAGAAACGGCGCCACCGCTGGGTGGCGTACCGGACTCAGAACCGGATCAGTCCTGGTGCTTCAGGATGTAGTCGGCGGCATCGCCGACGGTCTTCAGGTTCTTGACGTCGTCGTCCGGGATCTTGACGTCGAAGCGCTCTTCGGCGGCGACGACGACCTCGACCATGGACAGCGAGTCGACGTCCAGGTCGTCGGTGAAGGACTTGTCCAGCTGGACGTCCTCGACCGGGATGCCGGCGATCTCGTTCACGATCTCGGCGAGACCGGCGACGATCTCTTCCTGAGTGGCGGCCATCTTGGCGCTCCTTCTTGTGTGTCCAGAGGGTGGGGCGGTATCCGTCGCGGACCGGGCTGGCCCGGACGTGATGCCTAGGGGAGGGTAACGACCGTCGCTGCGTACACGAGACCCGCCCCGAAACCGATGACGAGCGCGGTGTCGCCGCTCTTCGCCTGTCCGGTCGCCAGGAGCCGCTCCATCGCGAGCGGGATCGAGGCGGCCGAGGTGTTGCCGGTGGTCTCCACGTCACGGGCGACCGTGACGTGCTCCGGCAGCTTCAGAGTCTTCACCATCGAGTCGATGATCCGCATGTTGGCCTGGTGCGGGATGAAGACGTCCAGGTCGTCCGCCGAGATGCCGGCGGCGTCCAGCGCCTGCTGGGCGACCTTCGCCATCTCGAAGACGGCCCAGCGGAAGACCGCTTGGCCCTCCTGCGTGATGGCCGGGAACTTCTCGACCTCGCCGTCACGGTAGTCCGTCCACGGCACGGTCTGCTTGATGGTCTCGGACTTGTCGCCCTCGGAGCCCCAGACCGTGGGGCCGATGCGCGGCTCCTTGGAGGGGCCGACCACCACGGCGCCGGCGCCGTCGCCGAACAGGAAGGCCGTCGCGCGGTCCTCCAGGTCGGTCAGGTCCGACAGCCGCTCGACGCCGATGACCAGCACGTACTCCGCGGAGCCCTCCACGACCATGCCCTTGGCCAGGGTCAGGCCGTAGCCGAAGCCCGCGCAGCCCGCCGAGATGTCGAACGCGGCCGGCTTCTTCGCGCCGACCTTGTCCGCGATCTCGGTGGCCACGGCCGGGGTCTGCTTGAAGTGCGAGACCGTGGAGACGATCACGCCGCCGATCTGCTCGGGGGTGATGCCTGCGTCCGCGATGGCCTTGCCCGCGGCCTCGACCGACATCGCGGTGACGGTCTCCTCGGGGGAGGCCCAGTGGCGCGTGGCGATGCCGGAGCGCGAGCGGATCCACTCGTCCGAGGAGTCGATCGTCTCGAGGATCACCTCGTTGGGCACCACCCGGGTCGGGCGGTAGCCGCCGACCCCCATGATGCGCGCGTACGGGGCGCCCTGGCTGGGCTTGATCTTCGCCATGCTCTACGGCTCCTTGTCTCAGGAAGAGTGCTCGGCGACGAGCGTGCGGGCCGCGTCGAGGTCGTCCGGGGTCTTCAGGGCGAGCGTCTTCACGCCCGGCAGGGCGCGCTTGGCGAGCCCGGTCAGGGTGCCGCCGGGGCACATCTCGACCAGCGCGGTGACGCCCAGCTCCTGGAACTTCTCCATGCACAGGTCCCAGCGCACCGGGTTGGCCACCTGGCCGACCAGGCGGGAGATCACCTCGGCGCCCGAGGCCACGACCTGCCCGTCCCGGTTGGAGACGTACGTCACGGTCGGGTCGGCCGGGGAGAGGTCCTTGACGGCCTCCTCCAGGCGGGCCACGGCCGGGGCCATGTGGTGCGTGTGGAAGGCGCCCGCGACCTTGAGGGCGACGACCTTGCGCACGCCCTCGGGCTTGTCCTCGGCGAGGGCGGCGAGCTGCTCGGCGGTGCCGGCGGCCACGATCTGGCCCGCGCCGTTGACGTTCGCCGGGGTCAGGCCCAGCTTCTCCAGGTGCGGGACGGTCACCTCGGGGTCGCCGCCGAGCAGCGCCGACATGCCGGTCTCGGTGACGGCCGCGGCCTCGGCCATGGCCAGGCCGCGGGTGCGCACGAGCTTCAGCGCGGCGGTGTCGTCGAGGACGCCCGCCAGGACGGCGGCCGTGATCTCGCCGACGCTGTGGCCGGCCAGGGCGCCCGGCGCGATGTCAGCGATGTCACCGAGTGCCGTGGCGGAGAGCAGCCCCGCGGCGACCAGCAGGGGCTGGGCGACGGCGGTGTCGCGGATCTCGTCCGCGTCGGCGTGCGTGCCGTAGTGGGCAAGGTCGAGCCCGATGGCGTCGGACCACGCGGCGACGCGGTCGGCGGCACCGGGGAGTTCGAGCCAGGGAGTCAGGAAGCCGGGCGTCTGGGCGCCTTGGCCGGGAGCGACGAGTACGAGCACCCTCACACTCTCTCTTGTGGACGGTCCGGGACGCCCGTGGGGACAGGGACGAAGAACCGTCAGGGTAATTGTTGGTGTCCGACAAAAGTCTAGGACTGCTGATCTGCGTCGGCCAGACGTCCGAGGATCAGCGCGATCCTCAGTGTGAACGCTGACCGGACGTCGGAGGGCGACCAGCCGGTGACGTCCGTCACACGTCGGAGCCGGTAGCGCACGGTGTTCGGGTGGACGAAGAGCATCCGGGCGGCGCCTTCGAGGCTGCTCGCCTGCTCCAGGTAGACGCTCAGCGTCTCCAGGAGCGCGGATCCGGCCTCCTCCAGCGGTCTGTAGATCTCCTCCACCAACTGGTCGCGCGCCGCAGGGTCGGAGGCGATGGCGCGTTCCGGCAGCAGATCGTCCGCGAGGACCGGCCGCGGCGCGTCCTGCCAGGCCGTGCAGGCCTTCAGCCCGGCGGCGGCCGCCTGCGCGGAGCGGGTCGCGGCCAGCAGGTCGGGCACCACCGGGCCCGCCACCACCGCGCCGGCGGCGAACGGGCCGATCAGCGCCTTGGCCACGGCCAGCGGGTTGTCGTTGCCGCCCGCGATGACCACCAGGCGGTCGCCGAGGACCCCGGTGAGCACCTGGAGCTTGGCGTGCCGGGAGGCCCGCCTGATCGCCTCCACGGTCAGCTCGCTGTCGCCGTCGGGGGCGGTGCCGAGGACCACGCAGACGTGGTCGGGGGAGTTCCAGCCCAGCGCGGCGGCCCGGCTCACCGCGCCCTCGTCGGCCTCGCCGGAGAGCACCGCGTTGACCACCAGGGACTCCAGGCGGGCGTCCCAGGCACCGCGTGCCTCGGCGGCCTGGGCGTACACCTGGGCGGTGGCGAAGGCGATCTCGCGGGCGTACACCAGCAGCGCCTCGCGCAGCACCGAGGAGTCACCGGGCGCCGCGACCTCGTCGATCGCGGACTCCATGACCTCGATCGTGGTGCGGACCATCTCCACGGTCTGGCGCAGCGTGATCGCCCGGGTCAGCTCGCGCGGCGCGGTGCCGAAGACGTCCGTGGAGATCGCCTGGGGCGTCTCGGGGTGCCGGAACCACTCGGTGAAGGCCGCGATGCCCGCCTGGGCGACCAGGCCGATCCACGAGCGGTTCTCCGGCGGCATGGCGCGGTACCAGGGCAGCGTCTCGTCCATGCGGGCGATGGCGCTCGCGGCGAGCCGCCCGGAGGACTGCTCCAGGCGCTTCAGGGTCGCTGCGTGCGGGTGGGCGTCGCGGTGGGTGTCGTTCGCTGCGGGTTCAGGCACGGGGACAAGACTGCCTTATCGGGACGCCGGCCCGTCCAGCCGGTCTACCGTGGGGGCGTGATTTCCGTGCAGCGCGCCGTCGAGCGCCACCGCGGCGGCGACCCGGCCGCCGGTATAGAGACCCGGCACGCGTTCTCCTTCGGGAGCCACTACGACCCGGACAACCTGCGCTTCGGGGCCGTCATCGCGTGCAACGAGGAGCGGCTCGCGCCCGGTGCGGGATTCGGCGAACACCCGCACAGCCACACCGAGATCGTCACCTGGGTCGTCGAGGGCGAGCTGACCCACCGCGACTCGGCGGGGCACGCCACGGTGGTCCGGGCCGGGGACGTGCAGCACCTGTCGGCCGCCGGGGGCGTGCGCCACGAGGAGCGCAACGACGGGGCGGAGCCGCTGGTGTTCGTGCAGATGTGGCTGGCGCCCCGGGAGCCCGGCGGCGAGCCCGCGTACACGACCGTCCCGGGGATCGCCGACTCCACGCCGTACGACCTCCCGGCGGCGGGCGCGCAGTTGCACGTACGGCGCCTGGGCGCGGGCGCGCGCACCGCGGTGCCGGACGCGGACCTGGTGTACGCGCACGTGGTGCGGGGCGCGGTGGAGCTCGGCGACCGGCGCCTGCGCCCCGGGGACGCCGCCCGGATCACGGACGCCCGTGGCCTGGAGCTGGTGGCCGGGGACGGCCCGGCGGAGGTGCTGCTGTGGGAGATGGCGGCGGGGTAGGGCGCCCAGGGCTCGCCGACCTAGCGGGCCAGCTCCGCCAGGACGGCGTCGGTGAAGGGGGGCCACGCCTCGACCGCCCACGGGCCGAAGGCCCGGTCGGTGAGCGCGACGCAGGCCGCGCGGGCGTCCGGGTCGACCCAGAGGAACGTGCCGGACTGGCCGAAGTGCCCGAAGGTGCGCGGCGAGGACGAGGCGCCCGTCCAGTGCGGGGACTTGGAGTCGCGGATCTCGAAGCCCAGGCCCCAGTCGTTGGGCCGCTGGTGGCCGTAGCCGGGCAGGATGCCGGTGAGCCCGGGGTGGACCACGCTCATGGCCTCCAGGACCGTGCGCGCGTCGAGCAGCCGCGGGGCCTGGAGCTCGGCGGCGAACCGGACCAGGTCGTCGACGGTGGACGTGCCGTCCTTGGCGGGCGAGCCGTCCAGCGAGGTGCCGGTCATGCCCAGCGGCTCCAGGACGCCCTGGCGCAGGTACTCGGCGAACGGGATGCCGGTCGCCTTGGCCACGTGGTCGCCGAGCGCGTCGAAGCCCGTGTTGGAGTAGATCCGCTTGGTGCCGGGTGCCGCCGCGACCGCCGGGGTGTCGAAGGCGAGCCCGGAGGTGTGCGCGAGCAGGTGCCGCACGGTCGAGCCCTCCGGCCCGGCGGGCTCGTCCAGCTCGACGGCGCCCTCCTCGTACGCCACCAGCACCGCGTAGGCGGCCAGCGGCTTGGTCACCGACGCGAGCGGGAAGCGGCGCGCGGTGTCCCCGCGCGTCCCGGCGACGGTCCCGTCGGCGCGTACGACGGCGGCCGCGGCGTTCGGCACGGGCCAGCTCTCGATGATCCCCAGGCTCTGCATGCGTACGAGCCTAATCGGCTCACCAGGTGGGCCGTCCCGGTGCCGGGACGGCCCGCGTACGAGGTCCATGACGGGGCAGGCTGGTACGTGTCGCGAAAATCCCGCCGTTCCGTCCGCTCCGGTCCGGGGTCCCTTGCCTGGAGTGCACTCCAAGGTCCTAGCGTGGAGGCATGACGGTGATCGAGAGCACTCCCGTACGGACCGAACGCCCGGCCACGGTGGAGAACCTGTGCGTGGCCGCGCCCCCGGCGCACCCGCGGCCCGCGGGGCAGGACCGCTACACGATCGGCGAGGTCGCCGCCTGGACCGGGCTCAGCGCGCACACCCTGCGCTGGTACGAGCGGATCGGCCTGATGCCGCACGTCGACCGGTCCCACACCGGGCAGCGCCGGTTCACCAACCGCGACCTCGACTGGCTCACCTTCGTCGGCAAGCTCCGGCTGACCGGGATGCCGGTCGCCGGCATGGTCCGCTACGCGGAGCTGGTGCGCGAGGGCGAGCACACCTTCGGGCAGCGCCAGGAACTCCTGGAGGACACCCGGCGCGACGTGCTCACCCGGATCGCCGAGCTGCGGGACACGCTCGCCGTCCTCGACCACAAGATCGGTTTCTACGCGGACGCCCACCGGGCGCCGGAGAGGGTCTGACCCATGAGCGGCACCGAAGAGAACACCCCCGTCCTGGACACCGTCGAGCTGGGCCGGGGCGGCCCGGTCGTCGGCGTCCAGGGCCTCGGCTGCATGGGCATGAGCTTCGCCTACGGGCCCACCGACGCCGACGCGGCCCGCGCCACCCTGGAGCGCGCCCTGGAGCTCGGCGTCACCTTCTACGACACCGCCGACATGTACGGCTTCGGGGCCAACGAGGAGTTCCTCGCGCCGTTCCTCGCCGCGCACCGCGACGAGATCGTCCTCGCCACTAAGTTCGGCATCGTCCTGGACCCCGCCGACCTCTCCAAGAGGGCCGTGCGCAACGACCGGGCGTACGTCCGCCAGTGCGTCGAGGGCAGCCTGCGCCGCCTGGGCACGGACGTCATCGACGTCTACTACATGCACCGCCGCGACGTGAACGTCCCCATCGAGGAGACCGTCGGCGCGATGGCCGAACTGGTCGCCGAGGGCAAGGTCAGGCACCTGGGCCTGAGCGAGGTCACCGGCGAGGAGCTGCGCGCCGCGCACGCCGTGCACCCGATCGCCGCCGTGCAGTCCGAGTGGTCGGTCTTCAGCCGTGACGTGGAGGACACCGCGGTGCCCGCCGCGGCCGACCTGGGCACCGCCTTCGTCCCGTACTCGCCGCTCGGCCGGGGCTTCCTCACCGGCTCCTTCACCAGCGCCGACAAGGAGCTGGGCGACGACGACTTCCGCCGCACCATGCCCCGCTTCACCGGCGAGAACGCGACCTCCAACGCCCACCTCGTGGAGCCGATCCGGTCCGTCGGCGAGGCCCACGGCGCGACGCCGGGCCAGGTCGCGCTGGCCTGGCTGCACGCCCAGGCCGCCGCCCGCAAGCTGGCCGTCGTCCCGATCCCGGGCACCCGCAAGCCCTCCCGCGTGGAGGAGAACACCGGCGCGACCCGCCTGGTGCTGACCCCGGGCGAGCTGGAGCTCCTGGACGGCATCGCGGGCCGCGTGAGGGGCGACCGCTACGCCGACATGTCGACCACGTCGGCGGGCCGCGAGTAACGCCGTACGCGGACGGGCCCGGGGAGGCGTCCTCCCCGGGCCCGTCCGCGTACCCCGCGCGTCCTACGCCAGGCCCAGCGCGAACACCGCGAACCCCGCCGCGAGCACCCCCGCCACCGCACCGCGGGCCCGGGCCGCGCCGCCGTCCGCGCGCCACGGGCCCTCGAAGCCCCGCGCGTACCGCCCGATCAGCACCAGCAGCAGCGCGAACAGCGGCATCCAGGCGAGCCGTTCGGCCACCCACGCCAGGGTGTCGGGGGCCGTCGTCAGGCCCGGCACGGCGCCCGCGGTCAGCGAGGCGGGCACGGCCGCGGCCAGCATCGCGCTCTGGTGCCAGCACAGGACGGTCATCGCCGACAGGTTGACCACCACCACCGGCGCCCACAGCGCGGGCCGGGCCAGCAGCCGCGCGATCCGGTCCCGCAGCAGCACCGCCGCGCCGCTCTGCGCCGCCGCCAGGGCGAGCACGAGCAGCGACGGCGGGTGCGAGTTGGTGCGGGCCTCGCCCGGCACGCCGACCATCGACATCGGGTAGTGGAAGACCGTGACCAGCGCCGCGAACAGCGCGGCCCCGCCCAGCAGCAGCGCCCAGCCGTGCCGCCGCGCCAGCCGGCCCTCGCCCCAGGAGACGCCCAGCTGGTACGCGAACAGCCAGCCCGGCAGGATGTTCAGCACGCTCAGCCAGGACGGCACCGCCTCCGCGTACGGCCCGTACCGCAGTACGTCCACCACGGCCACCGACGCCAGCAGCGGCGCCGCCGCCCACGCGCCCAGCCGCCGCGCGGCGCGCACGCACCACGGGGTCAGCGCGGTCACCACGGTGTACACGCCCACGAACCACAGCGGCTGGATCACCAGCGTCGCCGCGGTCCGCAGGGTGTCGGCGGGCACCCCCAGGCCGTAGTGCAGTACGGGCAGCAGCAGCGCCCACACCGCGGTCACCCCGAGCACCGGGCGGCCGAGCCGGGCGACGCGCCCGCGCAGCCAGGAGGCGGTGGAGCCCCGGTGGCGCCGGAAGGACAGCGCCGAGGAGTAGCCGCCGACCAGGAAGAAGATCCCGAGCATCTGGAGCACCCAGCTGAGCGGCGCGAAGAAGCCGAAGGAGGACAGCGGCGAGGCGTTGTGCAGTGCCCCGTCCGCGCTCAGGGTGAAGCCGCCGAGCAGCCAGTGGCCGGTGGGCACGGCGAGCAGGGCCAGGGCGCGCAGGCCGTCGACGGCCCGGTCGCGGTGGGCGGGGGTGCGGGCTTCGATGCGGTGGGCCAGCCGGGTCAGGCGGTTCGCCCGGGCCGCTTCGGTGGTCTCGGCCGGTGCGGTCACTGCGGTCACTTCAGGGCTCCCCGGGCGATGGCGGCGAAGGTGCGGAGGGAATCGGTGCCGGGCGCGAAGTAGCCGTCGTGGCCGCGCGCCCCGGCGGCGGGGACCCGGCGGGCGCCGAACGCCGGGTCGGTGGGGTCGGTGCCGTGCCCGAGCCCCGCGAACTCGACGTGGGGGACCTTGGAGATCCAGTCCGTGGCGTCCTTGGCGGCCCACACCCGGGCGTCGGTGCCCAGGTCGGCGGCCCGGTCGGCGCGCATCCCGGGGGAGCCGAACACCACCAGGTCCTTGGCCTTCAGGCGGTGCGCGGCCAGGCCGCAGACCACCGAGCCGTAGCTGTGGCAGAAGTACGACGGGGTGGGCGCGCCCGTGGCCGCCAGGCCCCCGGCGAACCGGGCCAGCCGGTCGGCCCCGGCCTCGGCGAGGTCACCGGTGGCGGCGTCCAGGCCGACGCCGACGGGCGTGGTGTAGCCGGCCCAGGCGATCACGGCGGTGTCCGGCGCGGCCGCCCGCAGCGCCCGCGCCTTGTCGGTGACCGAGCCGCCGCGCCCCGCGTCCACGTCGGAGCCCGGGACCAGCACGGCCAGGTGGCGGCTGCGGTCCGGGTCCCCGAGGACCACGGCGAACTGGCCCCGGCCGCGCGGGTCGAAGGCGAGCACCCGCTCGCGCTCCAGGGCGGGGAAGCGGCCGTCACGGCGCAGGGCGTCGGCGTTGGCCGCGTACCGCAGGGCGGGCGGGGCGCCGTCGAGGTTGCCCACCACCGAGGGGTGGCGGCGGGCCAGCTGCCGGGCCTCCTCCGGCCCCAACCGGGCGAAGTAGGCGGCCACTTGGGCCGGTGTGGCGCGCTCCGGGTCGGGCCGCCCCTCGGCCACCCAGGCGGCGGTCCCGGGCGGTGGCCCGGTCACCGCCCGCTGGGCCGTGCCGGATGCCCAGCCCGCCGTGCCCGTGACCACCGTGGTCGCGAGCGCGACGGCCACCAGGGTCCTCTTGTAGCGCCGCACGGGGTGCCTCCCTCCCTGCCGTTCCTGCCTCGGTTCGTCGGCGAGAGGAAAGGTAGGAAGGAGGTGGCCGCGCGCACGTCACACCGGGGGGCCAAGTCGGGGGTGCTACCCGGGTAGGGGGCGGAGGAGGGGGGAGCCGGAGGCGGGGGGTGGGGGTGGCCCTACCGGGGGGTGGGGGGCCTTCGGGGGTGGGGGTGCGCCTTCGGGGGTGCGGGGGCTTCGGGGGTGCGGGCGGGCGGGGTGCGGGCCCGGGGTCTCCCCGCCCCGCCCCTTCCCGAAAGCCTCCGGCGGCGGGAGGGGGAAGGGTGTTCGGGGGCTGCGCCCCCGGGCCCCGCGCGGGGCTGCGCCCCTGCACCCCCTGCGGGGCTGCGCCCCGGGGGCCCGTTGTTCCGGCGCCCGGCGTGAGGGCCCGGGCCCTCGGCTCGTACCCCCTACCGGGCCTCTCCCGGTGTCACCAGGCCCGACTCGTACGCGAAGATCACCGCCTGGGCGCGGTCCCGCAGGTCCAGTTTGGACAGGACCCGGCCCACGTGGGTCTTCACCGTCTGTTCGGCGAGCACCAGGCGTTCGGCGATCTCCAGGTTGGCCAGGCCGCGGGCGATCAGTTCCAGGACCTCGGTCTCGCGCGGGGTCAGCGCGTTCAGCCGCAGCGCCACCCGGTCCGAGCGCACGCCCGGGCGCTGTGCCGCGAAGTCGGCGATCAGGCGCCGGGTCACCGAGGGCGCGAGCAGGGCCTCGCCCGCCGCCACCACCCGGACCGCCGCGATCAGGTCGGCCGGCGGCGCGTCCTTGAGCAGGAACCCCGAGGCGCCCGCGCGCAGCGCCTCGTACACGTAGTCGTCGACGTCGAAGGTGGTCAGCATCAGCACCTTCGGACGGTGCGTCACCCCGGGCGGCGGGGACAGGACCTCGCGGGCGGCGGCGAGCCCGTCCATCTCCGGCATCCGCACGTCCATCAGCACCACGTCCGGGTGCGTCGAGCGGGCCACCTCGACCCCGGCCCGTCCGTCCGGCGCCTCGCCCACCACGTCGATGTCCGGCTGCGCCGAGAGCAGCGCGGCGAAGCCGGCCCGCACCATGGCCTGGTCGTCGACGATGATCACGCGGATGGTCACGGGGCGTCCTTCGGATCCAGCGGCAGCCGTGCCGAGACGCGGAAGCCGCCGTCCGGCAGCGGCCCGGTGTCCAGCGTGCCGCCGGTCAACCGTACGCGCTCGCGCATCCCGACCAGGCCGTGCCCGGTGCCGGAGGTCTCCAGCGGTGAAGCGGCCCCGCGCGCCGGGCCGTTGACCACGAGCACCAGCAGCCAGTCCGCGCCGCGCGTGACCGACACCCGGGTCGTGGCGCCCGGCGCGTGCCGCACCACGTTCGCCAGCGCCTCCTGCACGATCCGGTACGCGGACAGGTCCACCGCCTGCGGCACCGCGCCCAGGTCGGCCGGGAGCGCCAGTTCGGCCGGCACTCCCGCCCGCACGGTCGCCTCCACCAGCTGCTGCACCCGGTCCAGGCCCGGCTGAGGCGCCCGCTCGCCCTCCGATCCGTCACTGCGCAGCACCGCGAGCAGCCGCCGCATCTCGCCCAGCGACTCCCGGGCGCCGGCCGCGATCGACCCGAACTCCTCGCGCGCCGCGTCCGGCAGCCCCTCGATGCGGTACGGGGCGGAGTCCGCCTGGACCGTGATCACCGACATGTGGTGGGCCACCACGTCGTGCAGCTCGCGCGCGATCCTGGCCCGCTCCTCCAGGAGCGTGCGCCGGGAGCGCTCGGCCTCGCTGATGGTGGCCTGCTCCTCCAGGCGCCGCTCGGCCTCGCCCCGTTCGCGCAGCGCCCCGGTCACCACCAGGACCACGCCGCTCAGGACGAACAGCAGCAGGTTGGCGCCGTCGCTCAGGGACGGGGAGAGCAGCTGGAAGACGAGGCCCGCCGCCCCGGTGGCCAGCCACACGCCGAGCAGCGTGCGCCACCCCTCGCGCAGGCCGAGCAGGGTCATCAGCCACAGGTAGCCGACGATCGCCATGGGCGTCCACGGCCAGGTCCGTCCCGCGGTGCCGTCGGCCGCGAGCAGCGCCAGGGCACCCGCAACGTCCGCGGCGAACACCACCCACCAGGCCTGCAGCGGCCGGGTCACCGCGAGCAGCAGCGGCGCGGCCTGCGCGGTGGCCAGCGCCCCCGCGAGCGCGCCGGGCACCCGGTAGTCCTGGATCAGCACGGTCGCCGTGACCGGCAGCAGGCTGGCCGCGAAGCCGAGCGCGAGCACCCAGGGCGCGTAGCGCAGCCAGCGTGCCGCGGCGCGGGCGAAGGGTGCCGGGTAGGGGCCGCCGGGGGTGGCCAGGGGCGCGGTCAGCGGGGCGATCAGCGCGCGCAGCCGGGCCCCGGGGCGGGAGGTGTCGTCCATGGTCCGTCCAGGGTAGGCAGCGGTCCCGGCCGCGGGCGTCCTCCCGGGGGCCCGCTCCGGGGCCCGGCCCCGCCCCCGCCTCACAGCTCCGCGAGCAGGTCCGCCTTCTTGGCCGCGAACTCCTCGTCCGTCACCAGGCCCGCCCGGTGCAGCTCGCCCAGGTGCCGGATGCGGTCGGCGACGCCCGCCGGGTCGCGGCGCCCGGCCTCGGCCGGCTCCCGCACCAGCTCGCGCACCGCGGGGCCCGCTCCCCGTACCGCCTGGAGCACCGCCGCGGCGAACGGCAGCGACTCGTGGACCGGCCCGTACCCCAGGCCGAACACCACCGCCGCCGGGTCCTGGTCGGCCTGCGCGGGCTGCGGGGCCGCGTCGCGCCGGACCAGCCGCAGGTAGCCGTCGAGCACGTCGGGGGAGCGCCACTGGACGTCGCTGAGCTCGGCGGTGCGGAAGCTCTGGTCGCCCGCCTTCCACTTGGCGGTGGAGGCACCGGTCCAGAACCAGCGGAAGGCGATCCGCTCGCCGTCGAAGGAGGCCTTGGCGTCGTACGCCTTGAAGTGCAGGGGCGCCTCGGGCACCGGGACCAGGAAGCGGTCGGCGGGCTCGTCGGCGGCCCCGGCCGGCAGCCGGGCGCGCAGCTCGTCCGCGTAGTACTCGGCGAGCGTCCCGCGCTCGGCGGGCAGGACCAGGCGGTAGGGGTCGCACCCCTCCTTCAGCTGTCCCGCCGCGGCCTCCATCAGCGGGTCGGCGCCCGGACGCGGCACGGCGTGCAGCACGACCGTCCCGCGCCTGCCCGGGGACAGCGTCACCGCGCGCAACGCCTCGACGGGGACGCGCCGTTCGCGCAGCGCCTGGAACAGCTTCGGCGTGCGGATCCCCCGTTCGAAGCGGATGAGCACGGCGTCGGGCTCGAACTCCCAGGAGGCGTGAATTCCGGCCAGCACATCACCCATGCGCCTCATCGTAGGCCGCGTGCGCCCGCGCGTCGCCCCTCCTCCGCTCCGGGATGTGTGCCGGTTTCTACGCGCGTCAGACGCCTTCCGTACCGGAAATTCCGTCGCGGCAGGCCTGGTCGGCGGGTGCACAGGTGACGGAGTCGTACGAACCGACGGCGATGTCGGCGAAGTTGGACAGGCTCTCGGTGCCCGGCTCGAAATAGCCGGTGTGGCCGACGGCGCCCGCCGCCGACAGCACGCGCGCCCCGAACTCCGGGGCCACCGGGTCCGCTCCGTGGCCCAGGCCGCCGACCTCCAGGTAGGGCACGTCCTGGATCCAGTCGTCCGCGTCGCGCATCGCCCACACGCGCGCGTGCGTGCGCAGGCCCGCGGTGGTCTCGGCGCGCATCCCGGGGCTCCCGGCGACCGCTATGTCGGTGACCCGGGGCGGCAGCCGGCGCGCGGCGACGCCGCAGACCACGGAGCCGTAGCTGTGGCAGAACAGCGAGACGGGCGCGTCGCCGGGCAGCGCGCGGGCCAGCGCGGCCAGCCGCAGCGAGCCCTCGGCGGCCAGCTTGCCGGTGGCCGCGTCGATGCCGACCCCGCTGGGCGCCGTGTAGTCGGCCCAGGCCACCACGGCGGTACGGGTGGCGGGCGCGGCCTTGCGCTCGGCCAGGTACAGCGACTCGGCCATGCCGACGGGCGCCGAGTAGCGGCGGGCGGTCTTCTGGAAGGTCAGCAGGTTGGTGTCGACGCCGGGCACGACCACCGAGACCCGGTCCGCCTTCTCCAGGTCGCCGAAGACCTCGGCGACCCGGCCCTTGCCGCGCGGGTCGAAGGCCAGGATGTGGCGGTCCTTCGCCATCAGGGCCTCGAAGCGGTTCATCCGCCGCACGGCCTCGTGGTGGCCGTCCGCGCTGAGCTCGCGGTCGGCGACCCGGCCCCTCTCCGCGGCCAGTGAACGGCCGAGCGCCGCGCGGTTGGCGCGGTAGCGGAGCGTGACCGGGGCGCCGTCGAGGTTGCCGACGACGTACGGGTGCTCATCGGCCAGCCGACGCTGCCCGGAGGGTCCGAGGGAGGCGAAGAACGCGGCGAGGACGCCGGGCGCGGAGGCCCGCGAGGGCAGCCTGCGGCCGTCGAACCAGCCGTGGTCCCAGGCGGCGAGCACGGCCTCGCGCGACCCGTCGGGCCCGCGGTGATGCTTGATCGCGGTCCACCCGGTGGTCGCCAGCATGATGAGCACGACGACGAGCGCGAGCAGCGTGCGCCAGGCTGTGAGTGTGGGGGAGGAGTCGAAGGAAGTCACTGCGGCTCACCCTAGGCGCCGGGTGCGGGGCACCGCGAAGAGCGTGACGCGGATCACGCTTGATCGGGGGAATGTCCCGCGGAATCGGGGAAGGGTGGTCACGCTCCGTGCGCGCCGGGCGTACACTCCGGCGCCGACCGCCGTCCGGCCCGCGCCCCGGCTTCCGTTCGGGCGCCGGCTACCCCTCGGGAGCCGGCTCCGGCACCGCGTGCCAGTCGTCCGCGAGCGCCGGGCCCAGCCGGTCCAGGTAGTTCAGGGTCAGGTCGCGCATCGCCTCCAGGGAGAGGTCGGCGCCCTGCCCCCACAGCTGTCCGGCCACCCGCATCACCCCGCTGAAGGAGGCCACGGCGATGCGCGGGCGCGGGTCGAGGTCCGGGTCCACGCCCTCGCGCTCGGCGATCAGCCGCGCGATGCTCTCCTCCATCTCCATCGAGCGCCGCAGGTGGGCGGCGAGGAGCGCGGGGGTGGACTCGATCATGTGGTAGGTCCGCAGGTACACCTCGACCGGGACGACCTCGGTGATCGCCTCGCCGATGGTGTCCCAGGCGGCCAGCACGGCGTTGCGCATGGCCCGCAGCGGGCTCTCGCCGGGCGGCCGCTCCTGCAGCGCCTCGTAGTAGCGCCGCTCCACCATGTGCTGCACGGCGAAGGCGACGTCCTCCTTGCTGGCGAAGTAGCGGAAGAAGGTGCGCTGCGAGACCTCGACGACCTCGGCGATCTCGTCGACCGTCGTGCGCTCGTACCCCTGGGCGAGGAACAGCTCCAGGGCGGCGCGCAGCAGGGCGTCGCGGGTGCGCTGCTTCTTGCGTTCGCGCAGGCCCGGGGTCACCGACTGCTCCACGGTCACTGAGGGGTCCTCCTCGTCGCTCTTCGCGGTCTTTGTGGGGGTTTTCGCTGCTCAGCGTACCTGTGAGCTACATGACAGTTACCGACGTGTGAATTGCTTTGTCAATTGTCAGTGGCTGTCACTAACCTCGGAGGATGACTAATCAGACCATCGTCGACAAGGCGCCGCCGGCCGGCGGATCCGAGCCGGCGCCCGCCAAGGGCCTGCGCGGACACCCCTGGCTGACCCTCTTCGCCGTGGCCATCGGCGTCATGATGGTCGCGCTCGACGGCACGATCGTCGCCATCGCCAACCCCGCCATCAAGGACGATCTGAACGCGTCCCTGTCGCAGGTGCAGTGGATCACCAACGGCTATCTGCTGGCCCTGGCTGTCTCGCTGATCACCGCGGGCAAGCTCGGCGACCGCTTCGGCCACCGCCAGACCTTCCTGATCGGCATCGTCGGCTTCGCCGCCGCCTCCGGCGCCATCGGCATATCCGGCTCCATCGGCGCGGTGATCGCCTTCCGCGTCCTGCAGGGCGTCTTCGGCGCACTGCTGATGCCCGCCGCGCTCGGCCTGCTGCGCGCCACCTTCCCGGCCGAGAAGCTGAACATGGCGATCGGCATCTGGGGCATGGTCATCGGCGCCTCCACCGCGGGCGGCCCGATCGCCGGCGGCCTGCTCGTCGAGCACGTCAACTGGCAGTCCGTGTTCTTCATCAACGTGCCGGTCGGCGTCATCGCCCTCGCCTTCGGCCTGGTGATCCTGAAGGACCACCGCGCGCGGAACGCGCCGCGCTCGTTCGACATCCCCGGCATCGTGCTGCTCTCCGGCGCGATGGCCGCCCTGGTCTTCGGCCTGATCAAGGCCGGTGAGTCCTGGGGCTGGACGGGCACGTGGACCCTGCTGTGCCTGGGCGGCGCGGTGGTGCTGTTCCTGCTCTTCGGCTTCTGGGAGACCAAGGTCAAGGAGCCGCTCATCCCGATGGGCCTGTTCCGCTCCGTGCCGCTGACGGCGGGCGTGATCCTGATGGTCCTGATGGCCTTCGCCTTCATGGGCGGCCTCTTCTTCGTGACCTTCTACCTCCAGGGCGTGCAGGGCCTGAGCCCGGTCGACAGCGGCCTGCGGCTGCTGCCGCTCACCGCGATGATGATCGTGTCCTCGCCGCTGGCGGGCGCGCTGATCACCAAGTTCGGCCCGCGCGTGCCGCTGGTCGGCGGCATGGTGTGCACCGCGGTCGCCATGTTCGGCATGACCACGCTCACCGAGACCACCTCCACCTTCGCGATGTCCCTGTGGTTCGCGCTGCTCGGCCTGGGCCTGGCCCCGGTCATGGTCGGCGCCACCGAGGTCATCGTGGGCAACGCGCCGCTGGAGCTGTCCGGCGTCGCGGGCGGCCTGCAGCAGGCGGGCATGCAGGTCGGCGGCGCGCTCGGCACGGCCGTGCTCGGCGCCGTGATGTCCTCCAAGGTCACCGCCGTCTTCGCGGACAACTGGCAGGCCGCGGGCATCCCCGTGCCGGCCGACCCGCGGCTGGAGCAGGCGGCCGAGTTCGGCGCGGTCCCGGCCGAGCTGGCCAAGACCCCCGGCATGACGCCGGAGCTGTTCGCCACGATCGGCGGCGTCATCAAGGACACCTTCATGTCCGGCATGGGCCTGGCCTTCACCGTCGCGGGGGTGGTCGCGGTCGTCGCCGCGCTGGTCGCCCTGCTGACCAAGCGCGGGGAGAACGCGGAGGCGGGCGGCGGGGCGGTCCACATCTAGGACCCGTCCAGGCGTCCACGTACAGGCGTCCACGTACAGCCGTCCACATCCGGCCGTACGAGACGCTTCGCGGCCCGCGCCCGCAGGAGCGTTTCGCCGCCCACTCCATGGGGTGAAGCACGGGGCCCGGCCTCCTTCGGGGGGCCGGGCCCCGCGCTGTGCCGCCGTCGTGCGCGGCGTCGTATACGACCCGTACGCGCGAGTGACCCCGCCCCGGCCGCCGCGAAACCCCTCATCCGGGTGGACCCCGCGGGCCCCTCTTCCCCGGCCCGCCCCGCACCCCCCACGCTCACCCCCAGGTGATCGACCACGCTCACCGCACACACCACACGGGGGTTCCCACCATGCGTACGACCACGAGCACCGTCCTGTCCCTGGCCGCCGCCCTGTCGCTCACCCTCCTCGCCCCGGGCGCCGCCGGAGCCGCCGCTCCCCGGCTCGCCACCTGCGGGCCCGGCGAGCTGTGCCTGTGGGGCAAGACCGACTTCCGGGGCGCCCGCCAGGTCCACGAGCTGGCCACCACCGACATCGAGAGCTGCGTGCCGCTGCCGCCGGGCACCACGGCCCAGTCCCTGGTCAACCGCACCGGCCGACCCGTCACCACCTACCAGTCCGCCGAGTGCGCCGAGACCGGTGAGTTCGAGACGTACCCCGGCGGCGGCACCTGGGTCCCGCAGTCCCCGTACCAGGTACGGGCGTTCAAGGTCTGGGAGTCCTAGGCGGTCCGGGCAGCCCCGGAGCGCGCCCCGTGCGCGTGCGTCCCGCCGGGTGTCAACACCCGCTGGAACAAGGGGTAATGGGCAGCGGCCACCCGGGTACCCGCACCCCATGAACGGTTACGGGAACACGACGCACTCGCGCAAGCACCCCCGTTCACGCGGCCGGATGTGGTCGCGGAGCGGGCCGGACAGCGCGACGCTCGGCATCATCGGCCTGGTCTGCGCCGTCGCGGGGTTCTTCGTCCTCGGCATCATCCTCGGCCCGGTGGCCGTCGTCTGCGGATGGCTCGCCATGGGCCGGCGCTGGGCCACCGGGCACGTCCCGTCCGTGGTGGCCGTGGTCCTGGGCGCGATCGACACGCTGCTGGCGATCATCTGGCTGGCCGGCGCCGCGTCCATGGGCAACGGACTGCTCTGAGCGCGGAAGGCCCCGAGCCGGCACCTCAGGGGCCGTGGGGCTGGGGCGGCACCGCGTGCGCCCCGGCCCCCGCGCACGCCGGAGGGGAGAGCCGGGCCACCTCGGCCCGCAGCTCGCGCACCTCGGCGGTGAGCGCCTCCAGGAGCGCCGTCTGACGGCGCTCCTCGGCGTCGTCGCGGTCGAAGCGCGCGATGAACCAGGCCGCGATGTTGGCGGTCACCACACCCAGCAGGGCGATGCCGGAGAGCATCAGGCCCACCGCGAGGACCCGCCCCAGGCCGGTGGTCGGTGCGTGGTCCCCGTACCCCACCGTCGTCATGGTGGTGAAGGACCACCAGACGGCGTCCCCGAGCGTCTTGATGTTGCCGTGCGGCGCGTCCCGCTCCACGTGCAGCACCGCCAGCGAGCCGAACATCATCAGGCCCACCACCGCACCCGCCACGTACGTGGTCAGGGTGATCTGCGGCGCCATCCGGGCCCGCCGCCCCACCAGCATCAGCGTCGCCACCACCCGCAGCAGCCGCAGCGGCTGGGCCAGCGGCAGCAGCACCGCCAGCAGGTCCAGCGGATGGCCGCGCACGAACGCCCACTTGGCGGGCGCCAGGGCGAGCCGCACCAGGTAGTCCACCGCGAAGGCCGCCCACACCGTCCACTCGACCACGGAGCAGACCCGGTGCACCCACTCCCGCGCGTCCGGCGCGACGATCGGCACGGCGTACGCGACGCCGAAGGCCAGCGCCATGCCGAGCAGCGGCCCCTGCGTCCGCGCCTCCCAGCTCCGCTGCGCCCGCCCGTGCCGCAGCTTCATCTCTCCAGCCGCGCCCTGCGCCGTCTTGCCCCACATGGTGCGCATCGTAGGGGCAGCCGACGCGAAGGGGCGGCAGGACCGTCCGGTCCTGCCGCCCCTCCCGCGTACGTACGACTGCTACGCGTCGCCGCCCGCGGCGCCCGGGTCCGCCGCCGCCACGTCGAGCAGCTGGTAGCGGTCCACGGCCTGCTTGAGCACCGAGCGGTCCACCTTGCCGTCGCGCGCCAGCTCGGTCAGCACGGCGAGCACGATCGACTGGGCGTCGATGTGGAAGAAGCGCCGGGCCGCGCCGCGCGTGTCGGCGAAGCCGAAGCCGTCCGCGCCCAGCGAGCTGTACGTGCCGGGCACCCAGCGCGAGATCTGGTCCGGCACCGAGCGCATCCAGTCCGACACCGCCACGAACGGGCCCTCGGAGCCCTGGAGCTTGCGCGTCACGTACGGCACGCGCTGCTCCTCCTCCGGGTGCAGCAGGTTGTGCCGCTCGCAGTCCACGGCCTCGCGGCGCAGCTCGTTCCACGAGGTGGCCGACCAGACGTCGGCGCGCACGTTCCACTCCTCGGCCAGGATGCGCTGGGCCTCCAGGGCCCACGGCACGGCCACGCCGGAGGCGAGGACCTGCGCCGGGATCGTCCCGGCCTCGCCCGCCTTGAAGCGGTGCACGCCCTTGAGGATGCCCTCCACGTCCGCGTCGGCGGGCTCCGCCGGGTGCTGGATGGGCTCGTTGTAGACGGTCAGGTAGTAGAAGACGTCCTCGGCGTCCGGACCGTACATCCGGCGCAGGCCGTCCTTGACGATGTGCGCGATCTCGAAGCCGAAGGCCGGGTCGTACGCGACGCAGCCCGGGTTCGTCGAGGCGAGCAGCTGGGAGTGGCCGTCCGCGTGCTGCAGGCCCTCACCGGTCAGGGTCGTGCGCCCGGCGGTCGCGCCGAGCACGAAACCGCGCGCCAGCTGGTCGGCCATCTGCCAGAACTGGTCACCGGTGCGCTGGAAACCGAACATCGAGTAGAAGACGTACACCGGGATCAGCGGCTCGCCGTGGGTGGCGTACGCCGAGCCCGCCGCGATCAGCGACGCCGTGCAGCCCGCCTCGGAGATGCCGTCGTGCAGCATCTGGCCGGTGGGGGACTCCTTGTACGCCAGCAGCAGCTCGCGGTCCACGGCCTCGTACTGCTGGCCCAGCGGGTTGTAGATCTTGGCGCTCGGGAAGAACGAGTCCATGCCGAAGGTGCGGTACTCGTCCGGCGCGATCAGCACGAACCGCTTGCCGATCTCCTTGTCCCGCATCAGGTCCTTGAGCAGCCGCACGAACGCCATGGTGGTGGCGATCGACTGCTGGCCCGAGCCCTTGCGGACCGCCGCGTAGGTCTTCTCCTCCGGCAGCTGCAGCGGCTTCGCGCGCACCACGCGCGTCGGGACGTACCCGCCGAGCGCCTTGCGGCGGTCGTGCATGTACTGGATCTCCTCGGAGTCCCGTCCCGGGTGGTAGTACGGCGGCAGGCCGTCCTCCAGCTCCTTGTCCGTGACCGGGATGTGCAGCCGGTCGCGGAAGCGCTTGAGGTCGTCGACCGTCAGCTTCTTCATCTGGTGCGTGGCGTTGCGGCCCTCGAAGTTCGGCCCCAGCGTCCAGCCCTTGACGGTCTGGGCCAGGATCACGGTCGGCTGGCCCGCGTGGGCCTTGGCCGCCGCGAACGCCGCGAAGATCTTCTTGTGGTCGTGGCCGCCGCGGCCCAGGTGCAGCAGCTGCTGGTCGCTCATCGACTCGGCCATCGCGCGCAGCCGGTGGTCGTCGCCGAAGAAGTGCTCGCGGATGTAGTCGCCGGTCTCCGTGGCGTACGTCTGGAACTGGCCGTCGGGCGTCGTGTTCATCTTGTTGACGAGCACGCCGTCGCGGTCCTGCGCCAGCAGCGGGTCCCAGCTGCGGTCCCAGATCAGCTTGATGACGTTCCAGCCGGCGCCGCGGAACTGCGACTCCAGCTCCTGGATGATCTTGCCGTTGCCGCGCACCGGGCCGTCCAGGCGCTGCAGGTTGCAGTTCACCACGAAGGTCAGGTTGTCCAGGCCCTCGCGAGCGGCGATGGACAGCTGGCCGAGCGACTCCGGCTCGTCCATCTCGCCGTCGCCGAGGAACGCCCAGACGTGGGACTTGGAGGTGTCCGCGATGCCGCGCGCCTCCATGTACCGGTTCATCCGCGCCTGGTAGATCGCGCCGAGGGGGCCCAGGCCCATGGAGACCGTGGGGAACTCCCAGAAGTCCGGCATCAGGCGCGGGTGCGGGTAGGACGACAGGCCGTCGGGGAACTTCGACTTCTCCTGGCGGAACGCGTCCAGCTGCTTCTCGCTCAGCCGGTCCAGCAGGAAGGCGCGCGCGTAGATGCCGGGGGAGGCGTGGCCCTGGAAGAAGATCTGGTCGCCGCCGTCGCCGCCGTCCTTGCCCCGGAAGAAGTGGTTGAAGCCCACGTCGTAGAGCGAGGCGGAGGAGGCGAAGGTCGCGATGTGGCCGCCGACGCCGATCCCGGGACGCTGCGCGCGGGACACCATCACCGCGGCGTTCCACCGGGTCGCGTTCAGGACCTTGCGCTCGATCTCCTCGTTGCCCGGGAAGAACGGCTCGTCCTTGGTCGCGATCGTGTTGACGTAGTCCGTGCTGCGCATCTCCGGCACGGCCACGCGCTTCTCACGGGCCCGCTCGATCAGGCGGAGCATCAGGTAGCGCGCCCGCTCGCGTCCGCGCTCGTCGATGGCCGCGTCCAGGGAGTCGAGCCACTCCCGGGTCTCCTCGGGGTCGAAATCCGGGACCTGGCTGGGAAGGCCGCCAATGATGATCGGGTTGCGATCGGATGCGGAAGCCACGCTGTTCCTTCGCTGTTCGGTCGAGCCCTACGGGATTTCCATCGTGTACCCCGCGGGCGCGCACGTCATCTCTACCGAGGAGTAACCCCCACTCTCCCCGCTGGGCTCCCGGTTCGGTCAAATCGCAACCTTACGCCCAAGCCGTCCAGGTGTTTGCCCGAGCGGGGTCCCCCTCGATCGGCGTACCGTCGGGAAGGAACACCGCAAAGGCCGTCAAAAGGTGTGGCGTGCGTCACGAGGCCCGTGAACGGGGGCGTCTGGACTTGCGGGGAGACTGCCGCATCCGTCACCGTTTCGGCGGTCTGGACCGCCGGGTACTTGCGCGATACGCCGCGCCCGTGTGGACTACGGCCAACAGCCGCGCGCAGACGCGTGGCCCCCAGCATTTCCCGAAACGAGCAGGAGGCAAGCCGTGAGCGCGACCGCGGACCACGCGGAGGAGCGGACCAACCCGGCAGCACGGTTGGGATTCGAGCCCGGACAGGTGGTCCAGGAGATCGGCTACGACGACGACGTCGACCACGACCTCCGTGAAGGCATCGAGGCCCTCATCGGCCAGGAACTCGTCGACGAGGACTACGACGACGTCGCCGACGTCGTGCTGCTGTGGTTCCGCGACGAGGACGGCGACCTGACGGACGCCCTGGTGGACGCCATCGGCTTCCTCGAGGACAACGGCCAGATCTGGCTGCTGACGCCGAAGACCGGCCGGGACGGATACATCGAGCCGAGCGACATCAACGACGCGTCGCAGACCGCGGGCCTGACGCAGAGCAAGAGCATCAGCGTCGCCAAGGACTGGGTGGGCACCCGTCTCGCCTCGCCCAAGCGCTGACCCCGCACCACCAGGAGGGCCTCGCCGGCACGCGCCGGCGGGGCCCTTTGCGTAGGCTGGGCGTCACCGCGACGGCCCAGTGGAGGGCCGGGTGGAGGGAAAGGCGCGTCATGGCGATCGAGGTGGGCAGCGAGGCCCCCGGCTTCGAGCTCAAGGACAACCACGGCCGCACGGTGCGCCTGGGCGACCTGCGCGGCGAGAAGAACGTGGTCCTGGTCTTCTACCCGTTCGCCTTCACCGGGGTGTGCACCGGCGAGCTGCGCGCCCTCCAGGAGAACCTGGACCGCCTCGGCGACGACACCGAGGTGCTCGCGGTCTCCAACGACTCCATCCACACCCTGCGCGTCTACGGCGAGCAGGAGGGCCTGGAGTACCCGCTGCTCTCGGACTTCTGGCCGCACGGGGCCGCCTCGCGCGCCTACGGCGTCCTGGACGAGGACAAGGGCTGCGCGGTGCGCGGCACCTTCGTGATCGACAAGGCGGGTACGGTGCGCTGGAGCGTGGTCAACGCGCTGCCGGACGCCCGTGACCTGGAGGACTACGTCAAGGCGCTCGACGCCCTGTGATCGTTCGCACGAACTGTCTGTTTGCGACGGGAACCCGTCACTAGGATCCACACGTTGATCCGATGCCAACGCACGACGGGGGCGCTGCCCCTGGAAACCAATGGAGGGACTCGTGGGAGTCAGCCTCAGCAAGGGCGGCAACGTCTCGCTGACCAAGGCCGCGCCCAACCTGACCGCGGTCACCGTGGGTCTGGGCTGGGACGTCCGCACCACCACCGGCACCGACTTCGACCTCGACGCCAGCGCTCTGCTGACGAACGCCGAGGGCAAGGTCGCCGGTGACGGCAACTTCGTGTTCTTCAACAACCTGAAGAGCACCGACGGCTCGGTCGAGCACACCGGCGACAACACCACCGGTGAGGGCGACGGTGACGACGAGCAGATCAAGGTCAACCTGGCCACGGTCCCGGCGGACGTCGAGAAGATCGTCTTCCCGGTCTCGATCTACGACGCCGAGAACCGCCAGCAGTCGTTCGGCCAGGTGCGCAACGCGTTCATCCGCGTCATCAACCAGGCCAACGACGAGGAGCTCGCCCGGTACGACCTGAGCGAGGACGCCTCCACCGAGACCGCCATGGTCTTCGGCGAGCTGTACCGCAACGGCGCCGAGTGGAAGTTCCGCGCCATCGGCCAGGGCTACGCCTCGGGCCTGCGCGGCATCGCGCAGGACTTCGGCGTCAACGTCTGAGCCGACCCGCGCTCCGTCCGGCGCCGCACCTTCCGGGTGCGGCGCCGGACGTGCCTGTTCCCGAGGGCGGGGACGTGCCTGTTCCCGCGTCCGGCGGGGAAGTGTGAGGGGCAGCGGCACCACCGGACACACGTACCTGAAGCACCGACCGGGGAGGATCCATCGTCATGGGCGTCACGCTCGCCAAGGGAGGCAACGTCTCCCTCTCCAAGGCCGCACCCAACCTGACCCAGGTGCTGGTCGGGCTCGGCTGGGACGCGCGCTCCACCACCGGAGCGCCCTTCGACCTCGACGCCAGCGCGCTGCTGTGCCAGAACGGCCGGGTGCTGGGCGACGAGTGGTTCGTGTTCTACAACAACCTGAAGAGCCCCGACGGCTCCGTCGAACACACGGGGGACAACCTCACCGGTGAGGGCGAGGGCGACGACGAGTCGCTGATCGTCGACCTCAACCGGGTCCCGGCCACCGTCGACAAGATCGTCTTCCCGGTCTCGATCCACGAGGCGGACAACCGGGGCCAGACGTTCGGCCAGGTCAGCAACGCCTTCATCCGCGTGGTGAACCAGGCCGACGGCCAGGAACTGGCGCGCTACGACCTCAGCGAGGACGCTTCCACGGAGACCGCGATGATCTTCGGGGAGCTGTACAGGTACGGCGGAGAATGGAAGTTCCGAGCGGTCGGGCAGGGGTACGCGTCGGGGCTGCGCGGCATCGCTCTAGACTTCGGGGTCAACGTTTCGTAAAGCCGTGCGCGGCACGGGGGAGACCCGTACAGACACGATGGGGTAGCCAGTGCTTCTGAAAACCTTCGGGTGGTCGTTCGCCATCACGGCGGTCGGCCTTGCATTCGCCGCATGGCAGTGGGGGTGGGAGGCGTTCGGGATCGTCCTGATCCTGTCGATCCTCGAGATCTCGCTGTCCTTCGACAACGCGGTCGTCAACGCCGGCATCCTCAAGAAGATGAATGCCTTCTGGCAGAAGATCTTCCTGACCGTCGGCATCCTGATCGCCGTGTTCGGCATGCGGCTGGTCTTCCCCGTCGTGATCGTGGCCATCAGCGCCAAGGTCGGGCCGATCGACGCGGTCCAGCTCGCCCTGGACCACCCCGACCAGTACAAGGACCTGGTCACGGACGCCCACCCGGCGATCGCCGCCTTCGGTGGCATGTTCCTCCTGATGATCTTCCTCGACTTCATCTTCGAGGACCGCGACATCCAGTGGCTGCGCTGGATCGAGCGGCCGCTGGCCAAGCTCGGCAAGGTGGACATGCTGTCCGTCTGCATCGCGCTGATCGCCCTGCTGGTCGCCTCGATCACCGTCGCCACCCACGCGCACACCAGCGCGGGCCACGCCGACAAGTCCGCGACCGTGCTGCTGTCCGGCATCGCCGGCCTCATCACGTACCTGATCGTCGGCGGCCTCTCCGGCTACTTCGAGGACAAGCTCGAGGAAGAGGAGGAGCGCGAGGCCGAGGAGGAGGAGAAGGCCAAGCGGGAGGGCAAGCAGGTCTCGGCCATCGGCCTGGCCGGCAAGGCCGCCTTCTTCCTGTTCCTGTACCTGGAGGTGCTCGACGCCTCGTTCTCCTTCGACGGCGTGATCGGCGCCTTCGCCGTCACCAACCAGATCTTCTGGATGGCCCTCGGCCTGGGCATCGGCGCCATGTACGTCCGTTCGCTCACCGTGTACCTGGTCCGCCAGGGCACCCTGGACGACTACGTCTACCTGGAGCACGGCGCGCACTACGCGATCGGCGCGCTCGCCGTGATCCTGATGGTCACCATCCAGTACGAGATCAACGAGGTGATCACCGGCCTGGTCGGCGTGGTGCTCATCGCCGCGTCCTTCTGGTCCTCCGTGCGCCGCAACAAGGCGCTGGAGGCGGCGGAGGGAAAAGCTGAGTCCTCGGGCGAGAAGCTCTCGTCCGGGGTCTGAGGCCCGCGCGTCCGCGGGGGTGTGACACCCCCGCGGACGAGGAACGCTTCCTGACGGGGCGGCCGGTGCGTCCGGCCGCCCCGTCGGCCTGAGCGCACGTGGACACACTGGGGGTGGGGACCATGGCTTTCTGGGACAACCTGCGGCAGGGGCGCGCCGCGCAGTTCGACTCCGGCAACGCCGCGACGAACACCATCGAGCTGACCCGGCGCCGCCCGTCGGTCTCGCTCAGCCAGCAGGGCGCGGGCACCGGCAACCTGCGGGTCAACCTGTCCTGGCGGATGCGCTCCTCCGACATAGAGGGCCGCTCCAAACAGGGCGGGCTGCTGCGCCACCCCTTCAAGTTCTTCCAGCCCGACGTGGTGCAGGCGCACACCCAGGGCGTCGTCAACGTCGACCTGGACCTGGGCTGCCTGTACGAGATGACGGACGGCAGCAAGGGCGTGGTCCAGCCGCTGGGCAGCCTCTTCGGCAGCCTCAACCAGCCGCCGTACGTCAAGCTCAGCGGCGACGACCGGTTCGGCGCGCCCTCCGGCGAGACCCTGTTCGTGAACCTGGACCACCGCGACGACATCAAGCGGCTGCTGTTCTTCGTGTACATCTACGACCAGACCCCGGCCTTCGACCGCACGCACGCCAAGGTCACGCTCTACCCGAACAACGGCCCCCGGGTCGAGATCGAACTCGACGAGCGCGCCCCGCAGGCCCGCTCCTGCGCCGTGTTCTCCGTCGACAACTCCAAGGGCGAGCTGGTGGTGCGCCGGGAGGTGAAGTTCGTCTACGGGTTCCAGGCCGAGCTGGACCGCCTCTACGGCTGGGGCCTGCAGTGGGGCCGCGGCTACAAGACCAAGATCTGACGTGCCCGGCCGCGCACGGCCGGGTCGGCGTCCGGGAGCGTTCGCGGGAACGTCCCCGGGAGCGTCTGCGCAGGAGCCGGCGGAAGGCCCCGCGGAAGGCCCCGGGGGAACGTCCTCAGGGGCATCCTCAGGGGCGTACGAACTGCGGGCCCATCGGCGGCAGCCGGAAGTTCGGGTCGGGTGCCGGGGCCGCCGCCGCGGCCGGCTGAGGGTAGCCGTACCCGGGCCGCCCCTGCGGCGCCTGCTGCGGGTAGCCGTACCCGGAGTGCCCCGCGCCCGAGGAGGGCTGGGGATAGCCGTACGAGGCCGGGGCGGGCGGCTGCGCGGGCATCGGCGGCACCCCCGCGCCGGCGGGCTGGTGCCCCGTGGGCTGCGCCTGCGGCCCCGGCTGCGTCGCGTCCGCGTCGCCGTCGGCGGCCGACTCGTCCACCGAGATGCCGAACGCGGTGGCGAGGCCGACGAGGCCGGTCGGATAGCCCTGGCCGACCGCCCGGAACTTCCACCCCTCGCCGCGCCGGTACAGCTCGCCGCAGATGATCGCGGTCTCCTCGCCGGTCTCCGCCGTCACGTCGAAGACCGCGAGCGGCTCGGACCCGGCCGACCCGGCGTCGTACAGCAGGATCCGCAGGTCCTGGACCCGGCGGAAGGTGTCGCCGTCCGAGGACGCCGCGAGCACCACCTGGTCCACCGAGGGGTCGAGGGCCGACAGGTCCGCCTCGACGGTGTCGGTGAGGCCCTCGGTGACGCGCTTCTTGGGCAGCCGGCGCACCAGCCCCGAGGGGTGGCGCGGCTGGTTGTAGAAGACGAAGTCCTCGTCCGAGCGCACCCGCCCGTCGGCGCCCAGCAGCAGCGCGGAGGCGTCCACGTCCGGCACCCCGGGGCCGGGGGTCCAGCGCAGCACGGCCCGTACGGCCGCCGCGTCGAGCGGCACGTTGGAGCCCTTGAGCATGGCGTGCGTCATGAACGTCATCCTGCCTCGCGGGCCCGGCCCCGGACAACGCGGGGTGCGGCACTCCGGATGACGGGTCCGCCCCGAGGACGCGGGGCGTGGGACTCGACAGCCGGGTTACCTGGATTTCATGCTCTTGGGGAACTCTTGACACCTCTCTCTACGTACTATTACCGGCCACATGTCGACACGGCCCAGCAGTCAGTTCGGGGGATTTGAATGCGTCATTTCGGGCACATCCCGGCTGCGGCCCGCGCCGGGCTCTTCCACCGCGAGCCGGCCGAGTTCACCGCGGATTCCCCCGCGGACGTCCTCGCGGCCGCCCTCGGGGCCACCCTGTACAGCCCGGCCACCCGCCCCGGGCTCGCCGACGACGTCCTCAAGCAGGCCGCCCGCGGCGTGGTCTCCATGGTCCTCTGCCTGGAGGATTCCATCGACGACGCCGAGGTCGAGGGCGCCGAGGAGAACCTGGTCCGCCAGTTCGCCGACCTCGCCGCGCGCGGCCGCGAGGTTCCCCTGCTGTTCATCCGGGTGCGGTACCCCGGACAGATCACGGACCTGGTCCGGCGCTTGGCTGACAGCGTGCGGCTGCTGTCCGGATTCGTACTGCCCAAGTTCACCGAGGAGCGCGGCGTCCCCTTCCTGGAGGCCCTCGCCGCGGCCGAGGCCGCCGTCGGGCGCCGGCTGTTCGCCATGCCCGTCCTGGAGTCCCCGGAGCTGCTCCACCTCCAGACCCGCCCCAGCACGCTCGCCGGCATCGCCGACGCCGTCGAGAAGTACCGCGACCGCGTCCTGGCGCTGCGCCTGGGCGTCACCGACTTCTGCTCCGCCTACGGGCTGCGCAGATCCTCCGACATGACCGCCTACGACGTCCAGATCGTCGCCTCCGTCATCGGCGACGTCGTCAACGTCCTGGGCCGCTCCGACGGCACCGGCTTCACCATCACCGGGCCCGTCTGGGAGTACTTCCGCCTCCAGGAGCGCATGTTCAAGCCCCAGCTGCGCCGCAGCCCCTTCATGGAGCTGCGCGCCGACGAACTGCGCACCGCCCTGATCGAGCACGACCTGGACGGGCTGCTGCGCGAGATCGAGCTGGACCGGGCCAACGGCCTGACCGGCAAGACCTGCATCCACCCGTCGCACGTGCTGCCCGTGCACGCGCTGTCCGTGGTCAGCCACGAGGAGTACAGCGACGCCCGGGACATCCTGCGGCCGGAGCGGGGCGGCGGAGGCGTCCTGCGCTCCGCGTACACCAACAAGATGAACGAGGTGAAGCCGCACCGCGCCTGGGCCGAGCGGACCCTGCGCCGCGCCGAGGTCTTCGGCGTCGCGCGCGAGGACGTGGGCTTCGTGGAGCTGCTCACCGCGGGCCTGGCCGGCTGAGCCGGCCGCACGAGCGGCGCGCACGCGCCGCGACGACGAGGACGACGAGGAAGAAGAGGCACGACGTGGAGTGGACGGGAACGTGGGTCGCCGAGCGACTGGGCGTGGAACTGGTCGGTGACGGCGGACTGCGCGACCTCCTGGGCCTCGCCCTGCGCCGCAACCCCAAGCGCGCGCACCTGCTGGTCTCCAACGTGCTCGGCAAGCACGTCCCGCAGCGGCCCTCGACGGTCCGGCGCGCCGGGTACGACCTGGGCGTGCGGGTGCGCGCCCTGCTCGGCGAGGACGAGAGCGCCCGCGCCGTCGTGCTGGGGTACGCGGAGACCGCCACCGGCCTCGGCCACAGCGTCGCCGACGGCCTCGGCATCGCGCCCTACCTGCACTCCACCCGCCGCCCGGTGCCCGGCGTCGCCACGGCCGGCGGCTTCGAGGAGTCCCACTCGCACGCCACCTCGCACCTGCTGCTGCCCGAGGACCCCGCGCTGTTCGCGGGCGACGGACCGCTGGTCCTGGTCGACGACGAGTTCTCCACCGGCAACACCGTGCTCAACACCGTGCGCGCGCTGCACGAGCGCCATCCGCGCGGACGGTACGTGATCGTCGCCCTGGTCGACATGCGCGCGCCCGCCGACCGGGACCGGCTGACCGCGTTCGCCCGCGAGATCGGCGCCCGCGTCGACCTCGTCGCCGCCGCGCACGGCACGGTCGCGCTCCCCGACGGCGTCCTGGAGCGCGGCCGGGCCCTGGTCGAGCGGTACGACACCCCGGTGCCCCGCCCCCGCGCCCCGCGCGGCGCCGTGGTCAGGGCCCGGCTCGACTGGCCCGCGGGCGTCCCCGACGGCGGCCGGCACGGCTTCGCCCCCGCCCACCGCGAGCGCCTGGAGGCCGCGCTGCCGGGCCTGGCCGAGCAGCTCGCCGCCGAGCTCCCGGCCGCCGGACGGATCCTGGTCCTGGGCAACGAGGAGCTGATGTACGCCCCGCTGCGGCTGGCCACCGCCCTGGAGGAGGCCGGCCACGACGTCGCGTACTCCACCACCACCCGCTCCCCGGTCCTCGCCGTCGACGACCCCGGCTACGCGATACGCACCCGGCTGGTCTTCCCGGCCCACGACCGCCCGGCCGACGGCCCCGGCGACCGGTACGCCTACAACGTCGCGGGCGCCGGCTTCGACGCGGTCCTCGCCGTCGTCGACTCGGCCGGAGACACCCCCGAGCTGCACGCCCCGGACGGCCTGCTCGCCGCGCTGGCGGCGCAGGTGCCGCGGGTGGTGCTCGCGGTGGTGCCGTCGTACGTCCCTCAGGCCGAGCCCGCCGAGCCCGCCGGGCGCACCACGCCTGCCACTGGGCTTGCCACCTCCGCCCCCGCCGGGCGCGCTACTGCTTCCGGGCCCACCACCTCGTTGGCGCCCACTGCCTCCTCCGGGCCCCTCGCCTCCTCCGCGCCCCGCGCCTCAGCTGCCGCCTCCGCATCCGATGAAAGGGCCCCCATGCTGCCCGAGCCCCTGCGCGGACCCGCGTTCTCCTCGTACGCGCCCGAGGAGGTCGGCTGGCTGCTCCAGGACCTCTCGGACGTCGAACTCGAGGCCCCGACCGAGGAGCGCGAGGAGGCCATCCAGAGCGGCGGCGCGCACTACGCCGAGTCGCTGCCGGTGGAGTACCAGCCCAGCGCGCAGTACCAGGAGCTCTTCCGGGCCGCCCTGGACACCTCGGCGGCCCGGATCGCGCGCGCCGTGGGGACCGTCACCGAGACCGTCCTCGCCGAGCGCTCCCCGCGCCCGGTCCTGGTCTCGCTGGCCCGCGCGGGCACGCCCGTCGGCGTGCTGATGCGCCGCTGGGCCCAGCGGCGCCACGGCCTGGACCTGCCGCACTACGCGGTGTCCATCGTGCGCGGCCGGGGCATCGACGCCAACGCGCTGCGCTGGCTGCGCGACCACCACGACCCGGCCGACGTGGTCTTCGTGGACGGCTGGACCGGCAAGGGCGCCATCACCCGCGAACTGGCCGCCGCACTCGCGGAGTTCGAGGGCTTCGACCCGGAGATCGCGGTGCTCGCCGACCCCGGCTCCTGCGTGCGCACCTACGGCACCCGGGAGGACTTCCTCATCCCGTCCGCCTGCCTCAACTCCACCGTCTCCGGCCTGATCTCGCGCACTGTGCTCCGCGCCGACCTGGTCGGGGCGGACGACTTCCACGGCGCCAAGTTCTACCGGGAGCTGTCCGGCGCGGACGTCTCCGTGGAGTTCCTCGACGCGGTGTCGGCGCACTTCGACGCGGTCGCGGACGCGGTGGACGCCGAGGTCAAGGAGCTGCTGGGCGCCGACCGGACGCCCAGCTGGGAGGGCTGGGCCGCGGTGGAGCGGATCAGCGAGGAGTACGGCATCCACGACGTCAACCTGGTCAAGCCGGGCGTCGGCGAGACGACGCGCGTCCTGCTGCGCCGGGTGCCCTGGAAGATCCTGTCCCGGCGCGGCGCGGGCGCCGACCTCGACCACGTGCGGCTGCTGGCCGCGCAGCGCGGGGTGCCCGTCGAGGAGGTCGACGAACTCCCGTACACCTGCGTGGGGTTGATCCACCCGAAGTACACCCGCGGCGCCACCGGCGCCGACGGCCGGGCGGTGGAGACCCCGTGAGCGTGCTCGTCGCCAGCGACCTGGACCGTACGCTGATCTACTCCACGGCCGCGCTCGCGCTGGCCGGCCCCGACGCGGAGGCGCCACGGCTGCTGAGCGTGGAGGTGTACGACAGCAAGCCGCTCTCCTTCATGACCGAGGCGGCGGCCGGCCTCCTCGAGGAGCTGGCCCGGGCGGCCGTCTTCGTCCCCACGACCACCCGCACGATCGCCCAGTACGAGCGCATCCAACTCCCGTGCCCCACGCCGAGGTTCGCGATCTGCGCCAACGGCGGCCAGCTCCTGGTCGACGGCGAACCGGACCCGTCCTGGCGGCGCGCGGTGGACGCCCGCCTCGCGGACGAGTGCGCCTCGCTCGCGGAGGTCCGCGAGCAACTGGTCAAGCGGGCGGACCCGCTGTGGCTGCTGAAGGAGCGGGTGGCGGAGGACCTGTTCGCGTACCTGGTCGTGGACCGGGAGGCGCTGCCGTCTGACTGGGTGGCGGAGTTCGCGGCCTGGGCGGGACCGCGCGGCTGGCAGGTCTCGCTCCAGGGCCGCAAGATCTACGCCGTGCCGGTACCGCTCACCAAGAGCGCCGCGATGCGCGAGGTGGCCCGCCGCACGGACGCCGAACTCACGCTGGCCGCGGGGGACTCGCTCCTGGACGCGGACCTGCTGCTGGCCGCCGACCGGGCCTGGCGCCCGGGCCACGGCGAACTGGCGGACACCGACTGGCGCGCCCCGCACGTGGAGGTACTGGCCGAGCGCGGAGTGGCAGCGGGCGAGGAAATCCTCCGCGGCTTCCTGGGAGCCTGCACCTGAGGCGACCGGGGAACCCCTGAGGCGGGGCGGGGGTTGCTCACCCCCGCCCCCTCCGCACCCCCGACCCCGGCTTGAACACCCTGACGGCCACGAAGGCGAGGACGGCGGCCACGGCGACGACGAGGACGACGGTCGAGTACACGGAGACGTACCCCGTCACCTGCTCCCAGTTGTCGCCGAGCAGATAACCGGCCAGCACGAACACGGTGTTCCACAGGGCGCTGCCGAGGGTGGTCAGCAGCAGGAACACCGGCAGCCGCATCCGCTCGACCCCGGCGGGCACCGAGACGAGGCTGCGGAAGACGGGCACCATCCGCCCGAAGAACACGGCCTTGGTCCCGTGCCGCAGGAACCAGGCCTCGGTCCGCTCGATGTCACTGACCTTCACCAGCGGCAGCTTCGCCGCGATCGCGACGGTCCGCTCCCGCCCGAGCAGCGCCCCGGCCCCGTACAGCGCGAACGCCCCGACGACGGACCCGGCGGTGGTCCACAACAACGCGGCGACCAGCCCCATCCGCCCACTGGCGGCCGCGAACCCGGCCATCGGCAGGATGACCTCACTGGGGATCGGCGGAAAGAGATTCTCCAACGCGATGGCGAGCCCGGCCCCGGGAGCCCCGAGCACGTCCATGAGGCCGTTGATCCAGCGTTCCATGCGCCCACGGTAGGGACCGCCGGCTGAAGGGGGGCTGAAGCCGGGGCGTGGACCCCTCTTACCAGCTGCGCACCGACTCAGTTGTCGTCCCGTGCGGCTGTGCCAGGCCTGTGCGGCTGCGCCACGATCGTCGCTGCGCGTGCGTCATCTGCATGCTTCTGCTCCATGGAGGCCCGCAGCTCCGCGGGGCTCGGCCATGGCGCGCGTCGGTGCACCATGCGGTGACAGTTGGCGCATATGAGGGCGAGATCGCTGAGCTTGGTCCGCCCCTCGCCTGCCTCGTGCAGCGGGATCACATGGTGGCATTCGATGTACCCGGCACCGCGTTCACCGTAGACCGCCTCGAAGTCGAACCCGCACGCCTCGCACGCCAGGTGCCCTCCGCTCTTGAGTACGGACGCAATCTTCTTCCTGCGCAGCCCCTTGTTGCGCTCACGGGCCTGGTGCCGGCGCACGAGGAGCCGGCCTTCGGGGGCGCTGTAGTCGCTGTCCTCCTCGGTCTCCGCGGGCAGATCCTCGAATTCACCGGCGACGAGGCCGAGTCGAATGCGCTGGGCCACCTCCGCCATCTCGGCCGGGCGCGCGAGGAAGTCATGAAGGACCTCGACATCGAGGGCGTTGCCATTGGTGGGCTTCCCCGAGTAGTCCGGGTGCCGGCAGGTGATGTCGACGGTCTTGCGGGCTACGCCGTTGGGGTTCCGGAACAACTCGTTCCTGACCTCTTCAGGATGGATCGGCATGGTCCGCAGCAGAGCGGACAGCTCGATCACGCGCGGATCATCGAACTCCAGCCGCTTCCACCCGTTGGACCTCGCCAGGTCACAGGCGAGGATGATCTCGTCGCGCGTCCAGTCCGGGCTCCGAGCCGCACGGATCAGGAACCCCTGTTGCCTGAGCCACCTCGCAGCGTGCGACCTCCCACCACTCAACTCGTCCGGCCTCAGAGCCCGGCCCTGACCGAACTTGTGGGCCACGCCGGCGATGGCCTTCGAGTCGTACGTCCGCCCCTCATGGACGAGGAGGTACCCGGTTGCAGGCTTGTACCCGTACTCCGAGAGAAACCGCTCCCGGCCCAAGTCGTCGCACTCCTCTATGGCTTTGAGAATGTCCTGCTGGCTGATCGCACCTTTGCGCATGGCGGAAGGGTAAGGGCTGCCACTGACAGTGAGTCGTGCGCTCCTGCCCATGGACGTGGACGCAGCGGATGCGGAATACCCCCGTCATGATCGGCGGGGGTTGCGGCCGAAGGCCTTCAGCAGTTGTCAGCAGGGTCCTGCCAGTACCAAGGGGTCGCGGGCGGCACCCAGCTTTCGGAGTCGCTGCGGTCCAAAGCCGGCGGTGGGCAGTCAGCCGGGGCGGGTTTGGCGTCGATCACGGCCTCCAGCGTGAGCTGAACGTATCGGAGGTAGGCGCGTACGTCTCGAATCTGGCGAGCGCGATTCTCGTGCCCAACCCTCCGGTATCCCACGTCGTAGCAGAGCCTCACCAACGTGCGGTAACGGAAGCGTACTTGGTCATTTGGGATGGAGAGCAGCTCAGTCTGCATGCCATGGCGAAGCGATTCAACGGCTGTGCCGCACTTGGTTCGGGCCTCGATGCTGAACTGTGGCTGGTCCAAGTCGAGGTCCGGCAGAGACGGCAGCCACGAGTACAAGGTCGCAAGCCGCTCCAGGAGCTGCTGGGCTGCTTCAGCAGCGCGCTGCTGGGTCCACTCACTGCGGGCCAGGGTGGCAGTGGCGGACTGCTGTGAGGCTGCGAGTTGCGCCTGAGCATGGATGGTCCGTGCCGTCTGCCACCGCGCGACCAGAATGGTGATGGCGCCACCGGCAAGGGTTCCCATCAGAGCGCTGATTGCCTGACTTGCGAGTTCGCTCCAGTCGCTCATCCGTCGACCTCGCCCTTCGGGGCCAGGAGAGGTTGACGGTGAGGGTAACTCGTCGGCTGGTGTCCGTTCACCGCGCGCGCCGCGGTTCGATGTGGTGGCAACGTTCACGTTGTGCGTATTCGCCCGCGACACCCTGACCGACCCTGGTCCAAAAGGGCTCGGATTCACGGAAGTGACCGCCTGCTGTGTGCCATTGGGCGTCGGGATAAGCCTCCCTGAGGGCCGCTAAAGCGGCAGCAGCCAGTCCGCACCGTCTGTACTCCTCGTAGGTGTGCGGTGACTCAACCCAGGCGATCCGGCATGGATGGCAGACCACGTACTCGACCTCGAAGGCCAGTTCGTCCGCGTGGTAGGCCGCACGAATGCGCCAACCAGTCCTCTCGTAGTGTCCTGCCGGCCGATCGACCCAAGGCTTGGGAGGCCGGGCTTCCTTGTCGAATTGGTACTCTTCGGGGTACACCCAGCGGCGGAAGCGATCTCGAAGCGTGGCTTTTTCAGGCAGCTCCCGTACCCAATGAACGTTGCTGGCGTGCTGGGCAATTAAGCGAACGCTCTGTGTAGTCTCGCCCATGGACCCTCCCCCTTCAGCCTCTTCTGGATAGACCCCATGTCTGATCGACCACATGAACGATGCCGCACTGTGGCGTGCTCGGCCTTGGTGTAGGTCGACCTGGATCACTGATGGCGACATCCATCCGCCCCTGGCCTGTAGAAGCCCAGAGGCCCGAGCGCTGCGGCTTGCAGGCGAGAAAAGATCTTTCACGGGAGTACGGCGAAGCACAGGCTTACGCCAAGGAGCCCTCCGTCGCGCGTACGGGCTGCGGTGGGCATAGGGCTGATGCAGGCATGGTCACGACGTATCGATGGCGACCACTGATACGGCCGTGGGCGTGACGAACCATCCAGATCGCCATTTCGGTGTTCTGGATGGTCCGTGCTCGTGGGTGCGGACGGTTTCGAACCGCCGACATCTGCTTTGTGAGCTCGCCCGGCGGGGCGCGGTGGTGCTGCCGACGCCCGGTGAGGGCCGTGCTCGCGGGCACCGGGGAACGGCCCGGTCCACCCCGGTTGATGTCAGCTGTGGATGTCAGCCGAGCAGCCCGGCGCCGGGGCTCACCGCTTCTTGCGGATCTTCTTCATCTTGGCCTCGGCTTCCTTCTTCTTGCGCTGCTGCACCCCGTAGGCGGACCAGGCGCCCTGGTGCTTGGAGCACCGTGAGGTGCCGATGACGGCCTTGTTCTGGCACCGCTTGCCGCTCTGGGTGGGTGCTCCGCACTTCGACTGCGTCATGTGCCCCTCCTGCGTACGGATCGCCGTGGACGGAACAGGGCATGGTCCCAGGAGCGCTGGCCGCCCGGGTAGGCGCGTACGGGTCACGTCGGGGGTACGGCGTGGGGTGCGTCGGCGGTGTCCGCCTCTGCTGCCGGGCTCGCCTCATCCCGCCAGCAACGTCTGGTCGGCCCTCGACGCTCTCTGGCCTGCGCCCCACACGGAACGGTGCAAGACCGGCCCCCTGATCGTCGGGGTTGTGGACCCTATGTGGATTCCGAGCACGGCGAAGGCCCCTTCGCGATCTCTACGAAGGGGCCTCGAACTGCCTATGACCTGCCAAGCACTACTGGTGGGCGCGGACGGTTTCGAACCGCCGACATCTGCTTTGTAAGAGCAGCGCTCTACCCCTGAGCTACGCACCCGGGAATGAGGCAAAAGCTTACATGGACCATGGGTGGGTGCCGCAAACCCGTTCCGGTGGGGCGGGGCCGTGTGGGGGCGGCCGGGGGATAGCCCCACCCCCGTGCTGTGGGTTGCCGGATCGTGGTGGGGCGGGGGCGGTCGTAGGCTCTCGGGGTGCGGTGGGTGCCGTGCTGGTTGATCGGGGGGTTCGTCGTTGTGAGCGTGGGTCGTGTCCGTTTCCGTGTCCGTACTGCCGTTGTCGTCGGCGGGGTCGTGTTCGCCTCGCTCGCCCTCGCCGGGTGCGGCAGTACCGATGTCGACTCCGCTCCCGTGGAGCGCAAGTCCTTCGCGTTGGAGGGGAAGAAGCTCAGTGTGAAGAGCGGGAACTCGCGTGTCGAGGTCATGGCCGCCGACGTGAAGGACGTCGAGGTCAGCCGGCAGGTCGACGGGTGGGTCGTCTTCGGCAGTGGGCCGCATGCCGTGTGGAAGATGGAGCAGGGCGTGCTCACCCTCGACGTCGATTGCGATGGCGTCGCTTCCGACTGCCAGGCCTCGCACGTCGTCAAGGTGCCCCGTGGCGTCGCCGTGGATGTCGAGGACGGCAACGGGGACGTTCTCGCCCATGGGTTCGACACCGACCTCGGGCTGCGTTCCGAGAACGGGCGCGTCACCGTCCGCGACGTCACCGGGGCCCTCCGGCTCGACAGCGGCAACGGGCAGGTGGTCGTGGAGAAGTCGTCGCCGTCCTCCGTCGTCGCCAATGCCGACAACGGGCAGGTACGGCTCCGGTTCGATGCTCCTCCGCGGAGTGTGGATGTCGTCAGTGACAACGGTGAGGTTCTCGTCGAGCTGCCGGGCAAGGGGCCCTACGCCGTGGACGCCCGCAGCGAGAACGGCGACGTGCGCGTCGACGTCCCCACCGATCCCGCCAGCGCCCACGTCGTCAAGGCCCGCAGCGACAACGGGACGGTCGCCGTCCGCGGTGTGAACTGACCGTGTGACGTGTGAACCGACCGGGCCGTGTGTTCGTCAGTCCCTGGTGGGACAATGGACCGGGCACGACGGACACGGCGCGGGAGAGGGATGTGGCGGCGACACACGCTGGGGGCGCGGGCTTGGGTGTCGTCGGGTTCCTGCGGGGGGTGGGCGAGCTGGCCGTGATGGTCGTGGCGCCCGTGCCCCTCGCGGTCGGCGTGCTGGCCGCTTCGTACACCGGTGGCGGGACCCGGCGCTGGTTCGGCGGGCGCGCCGAGAACCAGCGCGCCGAGGCGCAGGCCGCCAAGGACGCCGCGGCCGCCGCCTTCTACGAGCTCGACACCGCCCAGCGCGACCTGCGCATCTCCATCGAGACCATCACCGCCGTCGACTCCTCCCCGGCCGCCCGCCGCGCCGTCGAGGACTTCGAGGCCCTCGGGCGCCGCATCGACGAGGTCAGCGGGGCCTACATCACCGCCGTCGACGCCCACGACCTCGACCGCGACGAGCTGGAGGCCGGGGCCGCCTCCCGAGCCCGTACCGAACTGGACCGGGCCAAGGACGAGCTCGTACGGGTCAAGGGCGAGCTCGACCGCTTCGCCCAGGGCCTCGGGCCGCTCCTCGACACCGCCGAGACCCAGCTCGCCCGCCTCGCGCCCGCCGTGGAGCGGGCCCGGCAGGCGTTGCGGGGTGCCAGTGGCGCCCTCGACGCGGTGCGCGGCGCCGGGCTGCGCGCCGACGACCTGGCCGCCCGGCTCGCCGCCCTCGGCCCCGAGCTGACCCGGCTCAACCAGGGCGCCGGGCAGCACGGCGTGCCCGAGACCCTCCAGCGCGCCGACCGCGTGCTGCGCGAGGCCGAAGCCGTACGCACCGAGGCCGAGCGGCTCCCCGAGCGCGCCGCCGAGACCGACAAGCGCCTGGTCTCGCTGCGCACCCGCGCCCAGGCCCTGGCCAACCGCGCCTCCGGCGTCGAACCCGTCCTCAGCGAGCTGCGCCGCCGCTTCAGCGCCGCCTGCTGGCAGGACCTCCAGCAGGTCCCCGAGCAGGCCGCCCGCAGCGTGCGCCAGGCCGAGGAGAAGCTCGCCGAGGCCGGGAAGGCCCGCGACGAGCAGCGCTGGCCCGACGCCACCGCCCTGCTCACCACCGTCCGCGCGCTGCTCAACTCCACCGACGAGGCCGTGTCCGCCGCCGGTGACCGGCTCCAGCGCCTCAACGCCGTCTCCAAGGACCCCCAGGCCGAGATCGAGCGCACCCGGTTCGCGCTCCGCGACGCCCAGCGCCTCGCCATGACCGGCCGCCACACCCCCGACCCGCGCCACGCCCGCCCCCTGGACGCCGCCGTCGCCCGTCTCGAGCGCGCCGTCGCCGGTCTGGAGGGGCGCCACCCCGACTACTGGCACTTCCTCACCGAGACCGAGGCCGTGCGCGACGCCGCCTCCCGCGTCGTCGACGCGATCCGCGAGGACCGGGGCGGTCAGGGGCGCTAGCCCGCTAGCCAGCTAGCCAGAGGGAAGGGGGACCCCGCTCGGGCCCGGTTTGTCCCGTCCCGGCCTGGGTCGGCTTCCCCCGCCCCCGCCCGGGCCGGCTTCTCCCGCCCCGGCCCGGCCCCCGCGCCGCGCCCCCTACAGTGGCCCCATGCCCCGTTACGAGTTCCGCTGCCGGTCCTGTGGTGACACCTTCGAGGTCAGCAGGCCCATGGCCCAGTCCAGCGACCCGGCCGTTTGCCCCGCCGGGCACGAGGACACCGTCAAGCTGCTGTCCGCCGTCGCCGTCGGCGGGTCCGCCGCTCCCGCCGCGGGTGGGGGCGGAGGCGGTGGCGGCTGTTGCGGCGGGGGCTGCTGCGGCTGAACACTGACGGCATGTGCCGCAGCATCAAGACCCTCCGCCCCCCGCTCCTCGACCACGAGGCGACCGAGGACGACGTCCGGGCCGCCGCCCTCCAGTACGTACGCAAGATCTCCGGCTTCCGCGCGCCCGCCGCGCACAACCGCGAGGTCTTCGAGCGCGCCGTCGACGAGGTCGCCGAGGCCACCCGCAAGCTGCTCGAAGGGATCGAGGTGCGGGGGGCGGGGGCCCGGAAGTGACGATCCCCGGTTCGGCGCTCCGGTGCCTCAGGAAGCCGTGACCGCCGCGGGCTCCGCCGCCGGGCGCCGCATCACGTACGCCGCCAGCGTGCCCGCCAGGAACAGCGCCACCAGCGAGACCGCCGCGCCGAACCAGCCCGCGCCCAGCCACTGGCCGCCGAAGTAGCCCAGGCCCACGCTGTAGCCCGCCCACGCCACGCCCGCCAGGGCCGACCAGGGCAGGAACTCCTTCACCTTGCGGTGGGCCGCCCCGGCGCCCAGGGACACCACGGAGCGTCCGGCGGGGGCGAAGCGGGCGATGACGACCAGGACGCCGCCGCCCTTGGCGAGCGCGCTGCCGAGACGTTCCTGCGCGCTGGTCAGGCGGCGCGAGCGGGCGATGGCCCGGTCCAGGCGCTCCCCGCCGCGCCAGGCGAGGCGGTACGCCACCAGGTCGCCGAGGACCGAGGCGGTGGCCGCGCACAGGGCGAGGACCAGCAGCGAGGGCGCGTCGTGGGCGACCTGGCCGTCGACGACGCTCGTGGAGCCCGCGGCCGCGGCCGTCGCGGCCGTGATCACCAGGACGCCGCTGGGCAGTACCGGCAGGAAGACGTCGAGGACGACGGAGACCGCCACCACGACGTAGATCCATGGGCTGCCGGTCAGCGACCCCACGCTATCGAGCACCTTGACTCCCCGGTGTTACGTGACAACGCCGCGACGTCGCAGGGGAGCGGCAGGGGCGGCTTGAACAGCTATACAGCGTACGCCTGTGAGGGGGGAGCCCGCCGCCCGGGGTGGGGTGATGTCGTGCACCTCACGCCGGATGGGGGCAGTCTGGGAGGAGTGACAGGGGGGAGGCAGAGCGTGAGGAGTGGCAGATGGTGTCTGGTGCAGACGCAGGGCCGACCGTGCGGCCGGGTGCGCGGGCGGTGAGCCGCGAGCGCCTCGCGGCCGGGCTCGCCGTCACCCTCGCCGCCGCGCCGGCCGTCCTGTTCGCCGTCCTGCTCGGCGGGCCCGCGGCGCCCGCGTCCGCCGCGCCCCTGGACGACCCGCACGGCGTGGTCCTCGGTGACGTCTCGCTGTGGGGCGTCTGAGTCCACGGGACGCGGGGGTACGGGAGTACGGGAAGGGGCCCGGGCGCGTCTCGCGCCCGGGCCCCTTCCCGTACCGGTGTGCGTCAGGCCATGACGGTGGCCTTGCGCTCCTCGGCCTCCCGCTCGGTGTCCGACGCGGCGCGCCCGGCGAACAGGCCGTCCACGGCGAACGCGCCCGGGCCGGTGAAGACCAGCAGCAGGAAGACCCAGCTGAACATCGCGGCGGCCTCGCCGCCGTTCTGCAGCGGCCACAGGGCTTCGGGCTGGTGCACGTTGAAGTACGCGTACGCCATCGATCCGGAGGCGACGAGGGCGGCGACGCGGGTGCCGGCGCCGACGAGCACCAGCAGGCCGGCGACCAGCTGGATGACCGCGGCGTACCAGCCGGGCCAGGTGCCGGCGGCGACGGTGCCGCCGCCGGGGCCGCCGCCCAGGACGCCGAAGAGCGAGGCGGCGCCGTGGCAGGCGAAGAGCAGGCCGACGACGACGCGGAACAGGCCGACGGCGTACGGCTGTGCGTGGTTCAGGCGGTGGGTGAGGGTACGCATGAGGGGGGTGGCTCCTTCGGTTGGGGACGTGAACCGATGAGAGCCTCAAGGTTAGGCACGCCTAATCTATGCTTGCAAGTTCAACATTTAGTTGTCGGTTACTTTCCGCCGGGGATTCCGTTTGCGCCCCGGTCGCGGCCAGCAGGGCGGCCCGCGCGACCGCGTCGGTGTCCGAGAGCAGGACCGAGTCGACGCCCGGGCGGGCGCCCGCCGCCGTCACCCAGTGGACCCCCTCGGTGGGCACTCCGAGCGCGAACCTCCTGGTGTGGGGCCTGCCGTGACGGTCGATCATGCGGTACGGGCGGGCCGTCACGTCGAGCCCGCCGGTCTCGTAGCCGCCCACGGAGTGCGGTCGGCAGGCGCCGCCGCGCAGCAGCCGGCCGAGCAGTTCGTCACCGCTGCGCCGAAGGTCCGGTTCCGGCAGCCGGGCCTCGATGAGGGTGGTCGCCCGCACCGCCGAACCGGGGACGTCGGGCGAGTGGGCGGTGAACGCGCCGTCCTCCGCGCGGACGGTGAGGCGCGGACCGACGACGTCCAGCACGCCCGCGTCGATCAGCGCGGCCATCTCCTCGACGCGCCGGCGCGGCGGCCCGATCGAGAGGAACGCGTTCATTGGTGTGTACCAACGGTCCAGGTGGTCGCGGTAGGAGGAGCCGCTGAGCCCCGAGTGGTCCACGATCAGGCGCAGTTCGTTGCGCAGGTCCCGCAGGACGTCCAGGGCCGCCTTGAGCGGGCCCGCCACGTTCCCCAGGGCAGCCTGTGCCGCGTCCCGTCTCAGGTGCCCGAGCAGCCACGCGCGGTGCTCGGCGGGGGAGGCGAACGCCGCCCTGCCGTGCGGGCGGGTGACCCGCTCCCAGGACCAGCGGGCCGATTCCGGCAGGCCGAATCTGGCCGGGATGTCATGTACGTCTCCGGGCGCGGCGTCCAGGAACGCGCGCCGGAACTCCCGCGCCCGGTGCGGCGGGAGCAGCGCCTCGTAGTAGACGGTCTCCACCTCGCGGGCCACCAGCGGCCAGACGTCGGCGAGGAAGTCAGGCGGGTCGCCCGCCGCCGCGCGCTCGCGGAACGCCGCGATCACCCCCGGCGTCAGCAGCAGCGGCTCGTGCCGCCCCGAGGCGCCCTTGGCGTTGTCGCCGCGCGCCTGGTACGGGACCCCCCGCCGCGAGCCCGCGACCAGCCGCGGCTCACGGCCCGAGGGACGGTAGGCCAGACCGTGCCGCCCCTTGACGAAGGAGCCGCCGCGGCCGGTGGTGAGCAGGGCCATGTGGTCGAAGAAGTTGAGCCCGAGCCCGCGCAGCAGGACCGTTTCGCCGGGGCGGACCGCGGCCAGGTCCAGGTCGGCGGGGTTGGCCGGCGGGAAGTGGCGCAGCCCGTGCCGGACCGCGTACGCCGAGAGCCGGGCCACCTCGGCGCCGGGCCGGGCGGGCAGGTGGCCCTGGGCGAGCACGACCGCGCCGAGGCCGCGCAGCCGGGTCCCGTCGTCCAGGTCGAGCGCCTGAAGGCCGCCCGGCTCGTCGGTCAGCCGGACCGCCCGGGCGCGGTGGACGCGGACCGTGAGGGCGTCCGGCGCCGTGGCCACCGTACGGGCGAAGGCCCACTCCAGGTAGCGGCCGTACTGGGCGCGGGTGGGGTAGTCGTCGGGGCCCAGGCGCTCGTCGGCCCCGGCGGCGGCCCACTCGTACAGGCTCGGCCCCGGGCGGACCGGGCCCGCGCACCGCACGCTCGCGTCGGTGAACACCGTGACCTGCGAGGCGACCGTGTTCATCAGCAGCTCGGCGGGCTGGTCGGTGCGCCACACGCGGCCCGCGCCGGGCGGGCTGGGGTCGACCACGTGGACGGTCAGCGGGGTGTCCGGGGCCAGCGTCGGCAGGGAGGCGCAGAGCCTCTCCAGGGCGGAGGTGCCGCGCGGACCCGCGCCGACCAGGGCTATCGGTGCAGACGACAAGGTGGTGACTCCCGGGAGCGTTCGGCGCTGGACGGTGATCGTCCGGCACATCATGCCGCCGCCGCCTTCGAGAACGAACCTCTGGCCGGAGCTTCACACTTTGCGGTTGGGATGGTCACGCGGGCTTCACATGCGCCCGCGGGCGCCCCACGGGCCCCTTCCCGGAAGCCGCGGATCCCGCCGAACCGGCCCCGTCCCGGAAGCCTCGGGCCCCGCCCGACCGGGCGCGGAGTTCCGGCGCCGCCCTCAGCGCCGGCGGCTGAGCGTGCGCCGTTCCACCGTCCGCAGCCGGGCGCCGCCCCGGGTCGCGCGCGCCTGCTCCAGGCCCAGCTCGGCCCCGCGCCCGCGCAGCGTCAGCGTCATCAGCTGGTTGCCGAACCACGGGCCGCCCGTGCGCCGCCAGCGCACCGGGGGGCGCCGCACCCCGCCGTGCCGGGCCAGCGCCCGCCCGAGCCGCCGCCCCGCCCGGCTCCAGCCGAACCGGAAGCCGAGCCGTATCGAGCGCGGCACCGAGTTGTGCACCGGCGAGCAGGTCAGCTGCAGCACGTGCGCGTCGGGCCCGCGCGAGGGCCACTCGGGCTCGGCCACGTACGCGTGGTGGACGTCCCCGGAGAGCACGCACACCGTCGCCGGGGCGTCCGGGCCGCTGCCCGCCTCCCGGATCAGCGCGGCCAGCCAGGAGAACGACGCCGGGAACGCGGCCCAGTGCTCCAGGTCCGCCCGCCGCCGCAGGTACTCGGCGAACCGCGCCCACCGCCGCCCCCGGCCGCCGCGCGCCAGCGCCGCGTTCCAGCTCTCCGCGTCGTGCACCAGCGGCGGCAGCAGCCAGGGCAGCGAGGTGCCGAGCAGCAGGTGGTCGTAGGAGCACGCCTCGTCCAGGACCTGCTCGCGCACCCAGGCGGCCTCGTCCTCGTCGAGCATCGCGCGCTCGCTCTCCCGCAGGACCCGGGCGGCCCGCGAGTCGATCATCATCAGCCGGGTGCGCCCGAAGTCGCGCCGGTAGCTCCAGCGGGCCCGGCGCGGGTCCTCGTCGGCCGCCGCCGCGAACGCCCGCAGCGCGTCCGTCCCGTCGGGCGCCGCGCACACCGCCGCGTACACCTCGTCGGCGGCCAGCTCGTCGGGGGAGAGGTTGCCCAGGTGCTGGTAGACCCAGTACGACATCAGGCCGCTCAGCACCCGCTCGCGCCACCACGGGGTGGCGCGCATGTCGGCGACCCAGGCGTCGCTGGTGTTCCAGTCGTCGATCACGTCGTGGTCGTCGAAGATCATGCAGCTCGGTACGGAGGACAGCAGCCAGCGCACCTCGGGGTCGCGCCAGGACTCGTCGTACAGCCGGGTGTACTCCTCGAAGTCCGCCACCTCCGCGCCCGGGGCGTCGCGCAGGTCGCGGCGGGCGGCCAGCCAGCGGCGGGTGGCCTCGGAGGTCTCGTCCGCGTACACCTGGTCGCCCAGGAGCAGCAGCACGTCGGGCCGGTCGGCGTCCGGCGAGGACAGCAGCTTCAGGGCCAGGGTGTCCAGCGCGTCGGGCCCCACCGGGTCGTGCGCCTCGCCCTGCGGCTTGGCGGCCCAGCGGCAGGAGCCGAAGGTGATCCGGGCCTCGTGCGAGGGCACCCGCGGGGTGCGGATGGTGCTCGCCGGGAACCCGGCCTGCTCCTCGGGGTCGGCGGGCGGCCACACCCGGCGCCCGTCGAGCAGCACCTCGTACGGCGTGGAGCTGCCCGGCGCCAGGCCGGTCACCGGCACCAGCGCGTAGTGGTGCCCGGCGACCTGGAAGGTACGGGTGCTGCCGCCCGCCGCGCCCGCGCGCACCTCGGCGGCGCACGGGCGGTCGGCCTCCACCCAGACGGTCGCGCGGTCGCCGCGCTCCCAGTCGACGTACCTCAGAAGTGGTCCGAGCCGCAGTCCCGCCGCCATGAGAGGCCCCCTCCGTCGTTCGTACGTACGGTACGGAAACGAAGGGGGCGGGCGGGGCGGTTCCGGCGCAGGGGGTCCGGGACGGGCGGTCCTGCGCGGGGCCCGACGCCGGGGGCCTGTGCCCTTGGTCACGGGACGGGGCCCGGGGGAAGGGCGGTCGTCAGCAGCCGTTGAGTATCGACTGCAGCGCGCTCTTCTCGGCGGAGTCCACGGTCAGGTTCCAGTCGTGCTTGACCTGCGTCCACATCCGGGCGTAGGTGCAGCGGTAGGCGGTGCGCGGCGGCAGCCACTGGGCCGGGTCCTTGTCGCCCTTGGCCTGGTTCACGTTGTCGGTGACCGCGATCAGCTGCGGGCGGCTCAGGTCGTTGGCGAACGACTGGCGCTGCGCGGTGGTCCAGGAGCTGGCGCCCGAGCGCCAGGCCTGGGCGAGCGGGACCACGTGGTCGATGTCCAGGTCGGAGGCGGCGGTCCAGGTGGCGCCGTCGTACTCCGAGTACCAACTGCCGCTGACCGCCGCACAGCTGGAGTCCTGCTGCACGTTCGAGCCGTCGCGCTTGAGGACGACCTCGCGGGTGTTGCAGGCGCCGGACTGGGTGATCCAGTGGGGGAACTTGTCGCGGCTGTAGCCGGAGGAGGAGCCCTCGGCCTGGACGGTGAGTCCCGCGAGGTAGGTACGGGCGGTGGCGGCGCTCACCGGGGTGGGCGGCGCGGCCTGGGCGGCGGGCGCGGTGGCCAGCAGGCCGGTGACGGTGAGGGCGGCGGAGGCGGCGAGCACGGCGGCGCGCGAGGTGCGACGCGCGTAGACACCAGACATGCGAACTCCCTGAGGATGTGGGGGTGTTGGCCGGAGAGGCCCGTGGGGCCCGGCCATGTTCACGGCGCGAGATTGCGGTGGGGGGTGCGCCGGGTTACAGGGTGGCGACATGGGCACGTCACATCAAGGGGTGCGGTGGATCTCCGTCGCGGTGTCATGTGCTTTGTCCTGCTTCGGGGTTGATGTGCCGTCAGGTGGTGGTCGGGCGGTGTCTAGGGTGGGCGGGTGCTCCTGCCCGTCAACGGTGTCCTCGCCGCCGTGCTCGCCGTCCTGCTCGCCGTCGCGGCCGCCGTCGCCGCCCTCGCGCACCTGGGCCGCTCCCGCGAGATCGTCACCGCCGGACTGCGCGCCGCCGTCCAACTGGCCGCCGTCTCCGTGGTCATCGGCTGGGTCGTGCACCGGCTGCCCGCGCTGCTCGGCTTCCTGCTGCTGATGTACGCGGTCGCGGTGCGCACCGCAGGGCGCCGGGTCACCGGCAATGGCACCTGGTGGTGGGCGGCGGCCCCGCTGGCCGCCGGGGTCGTCCCCGCCGTCGCCGCACTGCTGCTCACCGGCCTGGTCCCGCTCCGGGGCGTCGCCCTGGTCCCGGTCGCCGGGATCCTGCTCGGCGGCGCGCTCACCGCCACCGTGCTCGGCGGGCGCCGCGCCCTGGACGAGCTGCGGGACCGGCACGGCGAGGTGGAGGCGGGCCTCGCGCTGGGGCTGCCGGAGCGCGAGGCCCGGCTGGAGGTCGCCCGCCCGGCCGCCGCCGACGCGCTGCTCCCGGGCCTGGACCAGACCCGCACGGTGGGCCTGGTGACGCTGCCGGGGGCGTTCGTGGGGATGCTGCTCGGCGGGGCCTCCCCGCTCCAGGCGGGGGCGGTGCAGCTCTTCGTCCTGGTCGCGCTGATGGCGGTACAGGCGGTGTCGGTGGCGGTGGTGCTGGAACTGGTGGCGCGGGGGCGGCTGCACCGGGGGTGACCCGTACGGAGCAGCGGGGAGGCGTGGCGCGGGGGCGGGCCGCGGGACCCGGGTGGCGCGAGGCGGACCTCGTTTTGTATCGTGAAGGAACAAAGTGGCCCCGCCCGCACTCCCTGACCGGTGGGCGGGCCGCTCTGTTCCTCCGCGCCCCCGCGCGGCACACGCGACACCCGGGAGCCCCGCATGCCCGTTCTGACCGCCCGCGCCCTCCTCCTGGACATGGACGGCACCCTCGTCAACTCCGACGCCGTGGTGGAACGCTGCTGGCGCGACTGGGCCGTCGAGAACGGCCTGGACCCCGACGAGGCGCTGAAGGTCGTCCACGGGCGCCAGGGGTACGCCACCATGGCCGCCCTGCTCCCGGACCGCCCCATGGAGCAGAACCACGCCGACAACAAGGTGATGCTCGCCCGCGAGACCGCCGACCTCGACGGGGTCGTCCCGATCGAGGGGGCGCCCGCCTTCATGGCCGCGATCGCCGCGCTGCCGCACGCCCTGGTCACCTCGGCCGACGAGGCCCTGGCCACCGCCCGGATGGGCGCCGCCGGACTGCCGATGCCCGCCTTGCGCGTGACCGCCGAACGGGTCGGCGCCAGCAAGCCCGACCCGGAGGGCTTCCTCAAGGGCGCCGCCGAGCTGGGCTTCGCCCCGGCGGACTGCGTGGCCTTCGAGGACTCCCAGGCCGGGATCGAGGCCGCGCGGGCGGCGGGGATGCGGGTCGTGGGGGTGGGCCCGAGGGCCGCCGCCTTCGCCCCGGACGTGCACGTGCTCGACCTGCGCGAGCTGGAGGTCGCCGCGAACGGGGAGGGCGGGATCGAGCTGCGGGTCGCGTAGCCGCCGCCTGTCGCGGGCCCGCCCGGGCCGCAGGGGCCACGGCCCCCGGACCCGGCCCACGGCCCCCGCACCCGGCCCCTGCACCCCGGCCCGGACCTCGTAACCCCGGCCCCCTAAGGCTCCGCCGTCTCCCGCTCCAGCCGCTCCCGCGTCTCCGGCCCGTACACCCCCGCCGGATCCCCCTCGATCGACTGGTACGACTGGTAGATCGCCACCGCGCGCTCGGTGCGCTCGTCGAACCGTCCGTCCGCGTCACCCCGGTACAGCCACAGCTGTCCCAGGCGCCGCTGCAGCTCGGCCACCTCCGGGCCCTGGTCGCCCCGGCGCAGGGTGGTGCCCGGGGTCGGGACCCGGGTGGACGGGGATGCCGACACCGTGGCCGTCTCCCGCGCGGTCGCCGACGGCGAGGGCGGCGCCTGGCGGGAGCGGCTCGGCGAGGCCCGCGAGGGCTCGGGCTCCCGCTGCGGCGTCCGCGCCGACGGCGACCGGGGCACGGCCGCCCCCGCCGCGCGCGAGGACGGCGCCGGGGAGACCCGGGCGCTGGGCGACCCGGCGGCGTCGGAGGGGTACGCGGAGACGAGCTCGGGCACCGCCCGGTCCGGCCCCCCGTCGCCCCCGCCGTCCCCGGAGAACAGCCCCGCCGCGAGCGCCCCCGTGCCCGCCACCGCGACCGCCGCCAGCGCCACGCCCAGCGCGGCCAGCACCCGCCGCCCCCGGTGCGCCACCGGCTCCGGGCCCGTGGGCTCCCCGGCCGCCCCGGGCGCAGGCTCGCGTACCGGAGGGGCCGGCGGCTCGCCGCGTACGAACAGGGGCACCGTCGCGTCGGCCGGTTCGGCCGCCTCTCCGCCCGGCGGGGCCGGCAGGTTCACGTACGGGCGTATGCGCAGCGGGTCGAAGTCCTCCGCCGCGGCCCGCTCGCGCGCCGCGCAGCCGCAGCCCGGCCCCGGCCTGCCGTCGGCCCCCCGCGGCGTCCCGCACTCGGAGCAGACAAGTCCGGTCATCGTGGGCCCCCTCCCTCGGATGCAGCGATTATGCAGCCCCGCCCCCCGAGCCCCCACGGCCTCGCCCGACCCGGGCGGTTCCCGGCGGTTCCCGGCAGGCCATAACGGGACACAGCGCCCAGGATGGGTCCCATGGAGGAGCGAACGAGCAACCCGAACAGCGGCCCGATACCCCTCGGCCCACCGCCCCCCGAGCCGGGGGCCGGGCAGAGCCACCGCACGGTCCTGGTCGCCATCGGCGCCCTGCTCCTGGGCATGCTGCTGGCCGCCCTCGACCAGACCATCGTGTCCACCGCGCTGCCCACCATCGTCAGCGAACTGGGCGGCATGGAGCACCTGTCGTGGGTGGTCACCGCCTACATGCTGGCGTCCACCGCCGCGACCCCGCTGTGGGGCAAGCTCGGCGACCAGTACGGGCGCAAGAAGCTGTTCCAGACGGCGATCGTCCTCTTCCTGATCGGCTCCGCGCTGTGCGGCCTCGCGCAGAACATGCCGCAGCTGATCGCCTTCCGCGCGGTCCAGGGCCTGGGCGGCGGCGGTCTGATGGTGCTGTCGATGGCGATCGTCGGCGACCTGGTCTCGCCCCGCGAACGCGGCAAGTACCAGGGCCTGTTCGGCGCCGTCTTCGGCGCGACCAGCGTGCTCGGGCCGCTGCTGGGCGGTCTGTTCACCGAACACCTCTCCTGGCGCTGGGTGTTCTACGTCAACCTGCCGGTCGGCGTGGTCGCCCTCTTCGTGATCGCCGCCGTGCTGCACGTACCGGTGCGCACCACCCGGCACACCATCGACTACCTGGGCACCTTCCTGATCGCCTCGGTCGCCACCTGCCTGGTCCTGGTCGCCTCGCTCGGCGGCACCACCTGGGCCTGGGGCTCGGCGCAGATCATCGGCCTCGCCGTGCTGGGCGCGGTGCTGCTGGTGTGCTTCCTGTACGTGGAGCGGCGCGCGGCCGAACCCGTACTGCCGCTGAAGCTGTTCCGCATCCGCACCTTCGCGCTGGTCTCGGTGATCAGCTTCATCGTGGGCTTCGCGATGTTCGGCGCGATGACCTACCTGCCGACCTTCCTCCAGGTCGTCCAGGGCGTCACGCCCACCATGTCGGGCGTGCACATGCTCCCGATGGTCCTCGGCATGCTGCTCACCTCCACCGCGTCCGGCCAGGTCGTCTCGCGCACCGGCCGCTGGAAGGTCTTCCCGCTGGCCGGCACCGCGATCACCGCGGTCGGCCTGGTGCTGCTGCACCGGCTGTCGGAGACCAGCTCCACCTGGGAGATGAGCCTGTACTTCTTCGTGTTCGGCGCGGGGCTCGGCCTGGTGATGCAGGTCCTGGTGCTCGTCGTGCAGAACGCCGTCTCCTACCAGGACCTCGGCGTCGCCACCTCCGGCGCCACCTTCTTCCGCTCCATCGGCGCCTCCTTCGGCGTCGCCATCTTCGGCACGGTCTTCACCAACCGGCTCACCGGGAAGCTCGAATCCGCCCTGGCCGGACAGCAGTTGCCGCCCGGCACCGGACCCGGCGAGATCGCCGCCGACCCGCGCTCCATGGGACTGCTGCCGCCCGCGCTGCGCCCGGCCGTGCTGCACGCGTACGCCACCTCCATCACGGACGTGTTCCTGTACGCGGCACCGGTCGTGCTGCTCGCCTTCGCCGTCGCCTGGTTCCTGAAGGAGGACAAGCTGCGCGGCTCGGTCACCGCGCCCGACGTCAGCCAGACCGTCGCCTCCAACCCGGTCGAGCGCTCCTCGTACGACGAGTGCGCCCGGGCCCTGTCCGTGCTCGGCTCCCGCGAGGGCCGCAAGGCGATCTACGAGAAGATCACCGAGCGCGCGGGCCTGGACCTGCTGCCCGGCGCCAGCTGGCTGGTACTGCGGATCCGGCGCCACGGGGCCGTCGAGCCCGGCCACCTGGCCGAGACCGCGCCCGTACCGCTCCAGGTCATCACGGACGCGGCCCGGCAGGTCGAGGAGCGCGGCCTGGCTCGCCGCGACGGGGTGCACCTGGTGCTGACCGAGCAGGGAGTACGGACGGCGACGGTGCTGGCCAAGGCCCGCGAGGAGTCGCTGGCGGAGCTGCTCGGCGACTGGTGGGGACCGGACCGGCCGACCGACCTGGTGCGCCTGGTGGAGGAGCTGACGGCCGAGCTCAGCGGCTCGGACGCGGAGCGCCCGCCGGGACCGGAGCCGCGGGGGGACCACCGCGCCCGCTAGCCGGGCTCGACGGCCCGATGGTCGGCTGGAGCTCAACATCCGCTCGATTGGCTGGAGTTGAGCGTCGAATTGACCCCCCATGTGCACCCGTTTGACCAACGGATTACGGGTCACCCGGAGTTCATGTCGACCATCCTGATCGTAGTCGTACTGGTCGCGGTGTTCATCCTCGTCGTCGCCGCCGTCCTCTGGGTCGGTCCTGGCCGGAGCAGTGGCAGGTCCGGGCTCAAACGGCGCTTCGGCCCGGAGTACGACCGCTCCGTCGCCCTGCACGACGGTGACGTCAAGGCCGCCGAGCACGAACTGTCCGAACGGGTCAGCCGGCACGGCGCGATCCGGCCCGCACCCCTGAAGGGCCCCGAGCGGGAGCGGTACGCCGCCGAGTGGACCGCCCTGCAGGAGCACTTCGTCGACTCGCCGCGCGCCGCCGTCGCCGAGGCGGACCGGCTCGTGGCGCGCCTCGCCACCGAGCGGGGCTTCCCGCCGGCCACGGACCACGAGGAGCACCTGGCCGCGCTGTCCGTGCACCACGCACCGCACGTCGACGGCTACCGCCAGGTGCACCGGGTCGCGGACGCGGCCGGTGACCGGACGGGCCCGGAGGCCACCGAGGAACTGCGCGCGGCGATGCTGAACGCGCGCGGCATGTTCGAGGCGCTGCTCGGCGACACCCCGCGCCGGCCGGAACCGGCCGGGCGCCGTGGGTTCGGGCAGCGGCACACGCTCAAGGCGAAGGGGAGTGGTGCCTGATGTCACGCGAGACCGACCCGAGGAACGTCCCGCCCGCGGAGGCGGCCCCGGCCGCCCCGACCGGCCCGGGCGCGGCCCGCATCCCGGAACAGCCGGGCGCGCCGAGCCGCACACCGGACACCCCGCTGACCACACCGGGCCGCGCGCCAGAAGCCCCGGTGGCGACCCCGCCGGCCGACCCGACGGCACCGGGGCACCACGCGGCGCCCCACGCGGCGCCCGCGGACACGGGCGCGGCTGCGGGGGTGGCCCCGGGGAAGCACCGCACGCCGGTGACGGCTCCGACTCCGGCCGCGGCCGCGGAAGCCGTACCGCACGCGCCCGCTGAGCACGCGGGCCAGCTGTTCCCGCAGGGCGAGCGCGACAAGCTGGCGCTGCGCCTCCAGCAGGCGCTGGGCGGTTTCGTGGACGAGCCGCGCGGGGCGGTGAGGGAGGCGGCGTCGGTCCTGGAGGACGTCACGGAACACCTCACGGCGACCCTGACCGAGCGGCGCCGGACGCTGCGGGCGGCGTGGGACGACGGGGACGGCCCGTCGGGCACGGAGGAGCTGCGGATCGCGCTGCGGACGTACCGCGAGATGACGGAGAGGCTGCTGAAGCTGTAGGCGGCGCGGTACGTACGAGCGGTACGTACGAGGGGCCCGCACCGTTTCGATCCGGTGCGGGCCCCTTCGCGTCCGTACGCGCGGGTCAGCCCTTGGGCGAGGCCTGCTGCACGACGTCGAAGGACCACAGGGTGGAGCCGGAGGCGGCGGGCTTGGGCCGCTCGCCACCGCCTTCGCCGCCGCCCTGGTGGGCGGCGCGCATGCTGCCGTTCATCCAGTTCTGGAAGTCCTCCTCGCTGCGCCAGCGGGTGTACACCAGGTACTGGTCGGTGCCCTCGACCGGGCGCAGCAGCTCGAACCACTCGAAGCCGTCGGAGTTCTCGACGGACCCGGCCCGCGAGGCGAACCGCTCTTCGAGGACCTTGCGCTGCTCGTCCGGCACGGACAGGACGTTGATCTTCACGATGCTCATGCGGACAGCATCGCAGGGGGTGACGTCGGGGAGACGTGAAGGGGGTGCGTCGCGGCTGTCCCGGCTGGACGGGGCCGGGGCGGCGAGGTGGGGCCCAGCGGGGGCGGGAGGATCCTGCGGCGGACAGGCGCAGCGCTGCTCACGGGGCCCGTAGTTCAGGGCCTTGCGGCAGTGGGGGCAGTCGCTGAGGCTGACGATCACGGGGAGCCTCGGAGGGGGCACGGCCCACATGGTCACCGCGCCGCTTTCCGGGGGTGGGGGTGGGAGTGGGCGTGATTCCGGTGGCGGAGGATCAGGACGTTCGCGTCGGACACGGTGGACAGGTCCCCCCGGAGGTACGCGGCGCCGCGTCGTTCGGCGAGGTGCCGACAGTGCGCGCATCCGGGTTCGGTGTCAGGGTCGCTGTGGTCGCGTACGGGCAGTAGTACGGGTGGCTGCGGGTATCTGGAGGGTGCGGTCATGGGGGCGCCTTGTGCGAGGAGTTGGGGTGTTTCAGGTCCCACCCTGCCTGCGTCGCCATACGATCACTAGATGTACCGATTCCGGCAGGAGAGGGGGAACCGGGCATATGCCAGGGGAGTCGGATCTGGACCCCACCCAGAGCATCCAGGCGTACATCGGGGAGAGGGTTCGCGTAGCCCGCAAGGCGCGCGGCTGGTCGCAGCCTGAGCTGGCGGTGAAGTCGTACAGCAACAAGACGACGATCTCCGATGTGGAGAACGGGACCCCACCGGATCGGAGCCTCGCCGTACGGCTGGAGGACGCCTTGGAGCTTGGCCGGGGCGCGATCGGGAATCTACTCGTGATCATCGAGAACCAGGCCGTCCGGGACTATGCGCAGGACTTCGTGGTCAAGCAGGGGCGGGCGTCGCTGATTCATGCTGCGGGCTTCACAGTGCCCGGCTTGCTTCAGACTGCCGACTACGCGCGTGATCTGTTGCTGGTCGGCCAGGAAGACCCGCACAAGATCGATTCCATCGTCGAGGCGCGAATGGCGCGGCAAGACGTGTGGGAGCGGGACGACCCGCCATGGATGTCCGCTGTGATCTCCGAGGCAGTCCTGCACCAAGCAGGTCAGGAACAGTTGGAGCGCTTGCGGGATGTTCAGGAACTGCGCCACATCAGCGTGCAGTTCCTCCCGTTCAACGCCGGAACGATCAACGGGTCCATCTATCTGCTGTCCCTCCCCGATGGTGTGAGGGGGGCGTACACGGAGGGGTTTTCAACGGGCAGCTACTCGGAAGAAACGCAGATCGTCCTGCATTACCAGCGGGTCTATGATCGCCTGGCCGCAAGCGCGTTGACGGCTGAGGCGACCACTGTCCGGATCACTGAGGCACTGAAGCAGAGGTTCACGTGAGCACTCCCAACTGGCACAAGAGCACGTACAGCGGCGGCAACACCAACGATTGCGTCGAGTGTGCGACGAACACCCCGGTGGTCATGATCCGCGACACCAAGGACCGTGACGCCGGGACGGTTGCCGTGAGCCGTGGGGCGTGGCGGGTGTTCGCGGTGTACGTGGGTAGCTGACTGTCCACGTTCATGGAGACGGGTCACCTCAATCACGGCTGAAGCAGAGGTTCACGTGAGCACTCCCAACTGGCACAAGAGCACGTACAGCAGCGGCAACACCAACGACTGCGTCGAGTGCGCGACGAACCTCCCGGTGGTCATGGTGCGGGACACCAAGGACCGCGACGCCGGGACGGTCGCCGTGAGCCGCGAGGCGTGGCGGGCGTTCGCGGCGTACGTGGGCCGCTGAACCCTCGTTGTCAGGCCCGGGCCCCGGCACCCCGGTCGCGGCAGCGTCTCGCCCCCCGGTGGGGGCGGCGAGTTCGCCGATCTCGCGACGAGCCACGCCCGTGTGCGGGGAGGCTTGGTGGAGGCGGCGCGCCGCGTGCGCCACGACGAGAGGGGTCGGTATGGCGGAGGGTGAAGGTGCGCGGCTGTTCCGTGAGGCGTGGATCTCAGGAGTGCGGCAGCACTTCCCGGGTGAGCCCAAGCCGGGGTACGTCACCCCTTGGGAGGCCACGCCACAGTGGGAGCGCGACGCCGCCGGGGTCGTGTACGAGCAGGTGCGCCACTTCGTCGAGGCCAGCGGCGGCCACGCCGCAAGGCTCTCGCGCGAGCAGAAGAGCCGCTTCTTGGCGACGTGCTGGACGGCGCAGATGTACAAGCACTTCGACGACCCGAAGCCGGGGTACGTCGCCGACCGGCCCGACCTCCCCGCCTGGCAACAGGAGACGGACGCGGACATCTTCGAGGCGATCGAGAGGGCATGAACGGAGCAAGGGGACGGCCCCGGCCCGGCGTACGCCAGTCGGGGCCGACCCCCTGTTCCGTACGGGACGCACGGCTGAGCGCATGACCGTTCAGGCGGAGTGCCGCGCCCACCACGTGGAGAACGGAACAGCGGCCGACATGGCCGCGTCCCTGTACTCCAGGAACTCCGGCCTGGTCCCCGTGTCCACGAAGTCAGCGCCCAGGAACTTCCCGGCGTCGTCGTACCGCATCGCCCCGACCGTGGTGTCGTCGAAGAGCCAGAAGTCGGGGGCCTCCGGGATCGGGTTCTCCTGGTCGGTGACGTCGAGGACGAAGAACTCCTCCCCGGCGGTCATGTTGCGGACGTACCCCCAGCCGAATTCGAAGCGCAGGTGGTCCGTGAGCGGGCGCGAGACGACGTGGACGCGGTACATGCGCTTGCCGGAGCGCGTCGCGTTCCCGACCGTGGTGAGCCACCCGGCTGTTCCGTACTCCTCCGGCTGCGGCTCCCCGGCGAGGAACGCCCGGTACGCCTCCACTCCGCCCGACTGGCTGTAGTCGTCCAGCGTTTCCAGCCGGAACGCTTCCCGCTCGAAGTCCTTGAGCCAGTCGCCCAGGGACCTGCGTGAGGTGGTCATGAGGCACCCTCCCGCTCAGGACGTGACGCGGGCCAGGAGGAGGCCGTCGTGGCCCTTCGCGCCGACCGTCTGGACCGCCGTCGCGTCCAGGCGCGGGTGTCCCGAGATCAGGTCGAACATCTCGCGCGTGCCCCGTACGTCCGCGCGGTCCGACGCCGACGGGTCCACCAGGGCGCCGCCGCGGACCACGTTGTCCACGACGATCAGGCTGCCCGGGCGGGTGAGCCGGAGGGCCCATTCCACGTACCGCGGGTTGTTCTGCTTGTCCGCGTCCACGAAGACCAGGTCGAACGGGCCGGCCTCCTCCTCGGCGAGCTTGGGCAGCGAGTCCAGGGCCGCGCCCGTGCGGACCTCGGCCAGGTGGTCCAGGCCCGCGCGGGCCAGGTTGGCGCGGGCGACGTCCGCGTGCCGGGGGTCGTACTCCAGCGAGACCAGGCGGCCGTCCGCCGGCAGGGCGCGCGCCAGCCAGATGGTGCTGTAGCCGCCCAGCGTGCCGATCTCCAGGATCCGGCGCGCGCCCTGCGTCAGGGCCAGCAGGTGCAGCAGCTTGCCCTGGTTGGGGGCCACGGCGATCGGGGGCAGGCCCGCCGCCTCGCTGTCCGCCAGCGCGGCGGTCAGCGCCTCGTCGGCGGGGGCCAGGCGGTCGGTGAGGTACGTGTCGATCTCGGTCCAGCGCTCTTGGTCGGTCATGACCGCGAACGTACCCGCGCGACGGGGCCCGCCGGGGGCGCCGGGGTCCGTTTCGAGCCGGGCGCCCCTCCCGTACGTCAGGACCAGTGCGCCGGGCGGGTCATCCCCTCCGGGACGCGGGTCGTCGCGTCGCCGCGCGCGGCGGCCAGCTGGGCGGGGGTGACGAACAGCGCGCCCGTCAGGTCCGCCCCGGCGAGGTTCGCGTCGCGCAGGTCCGCGCCCGTCAGGTCCGCGTCGCGCAGGTCCGCGCCGGAGAGGTCGGCGGCGATCAGGAGCGCGCCGCGCAGGCTCGCGCCGCGTAGCGGTGCCTTGCGCAGGCGCTTGCCGATGAGGTCGGCGCCGCGGTGGTCCTTCTTGCGGCCGGGGAGCTGATCCCGGGTCAGTTTGCTGGCCTGGAGCAGGAGTTCGTTGGCCTCGGCGCGGAGGGAGGCGGTGTCGGCGGCCAGCAGGGTGTCGGCGTCGGCGTTGCTGAGGGCGTCGAGGCGGTCGCGCAGGGGGGCCAGGGCGGCGTGCAGGGGGCGGGCGGGAGGGAGGACGAGGGCTTCGGTCACGTACCGGAGGAGCTCGTGCAACTGGCGCATGACGGGGAACACCTGGAACATCCGCGCGCCCGCCGCCGGGTCGTCGCGCCAGCCGGACCCGCCGAAGGTGACCTGCGAGACCTGCTGGCCGGCGCCGAGGCAGTCGAAGACCGTGCAGCCCTGGAAGCCCTTGTCGCGCAGGCGGTCGTGGATGCCGCAGCGGTGGTCGGCGAGGAGGTTGCGGCAGGGGGTGCCCGCGGGTTTGTCGACGGCGAAGTCGGTGGAGCGGGAGAAGGGGAGGGCGACGCAGCAGAGGGCGAAGCAGCGGGAGCAGTCGGCGGTGTAGTCGAGGGCGGGGCGGTGTGTCACGGGGCCATTGTCCCCGTACCCCGTGGGCGCTGCCCACTCCCGGTCCGCCTGGACGGGGTAGGGGCTGGGGGCCTGTGGGCGGTCCACCTCCTGTGGCGGGGTGCACCGGTGCGGGGCTTGGGGCGCGTGGGCGTGGCTCATGCCGGGGCCGGGTGCGCGGGGTGCGGGCCTTGGGGTCCCCGACCCGCCCCTTCCCGAAAGCCTCCGGCGGTTGGGGGCGAGGGTTTCGTCGGGGGCTGCGCCCCCGGGCCCCGTGCGGGGCTGCGCCCCTGCGCCCCCTCGGGGCTGCGCCCCTGCACCCCTCGGGGCTCCGCCCCGGACCCCGCGTGCCCGTGCGGGGCTGCGCCCCTGCGCCCTGCTTCGGGGCTCCGCCCCGGACCCCGCGCCTCAAACGCCGGCGGGGCTGGATCTGCCCGACCGCTCCGAGGCCCGGGGCGCAGCCCCGCACCGCACGGTGCCGCCCCTCCCGCCGCCGGAGGCTTTCGGGAAGGGGTGGGGAGGGGATCCGAAGCCCCGCACCCCGCCAGGAAGCCGGGGCCGGGCGTAGGGGGGAGGGGGCCCGGCTTCCTGGGGTGCCGGGGGCCGTGAGGGTCCCCGGGGTGCGTGGGTCGTGCGGGCCGCACGGGGAAGCCCGGGCCCGGTCCGGCGGCCGAACCGGGAGCCCGGGGCGCCCCCCGGAGACCGTGGGTGCCCCTCAGCCGTGGGTTACCCGGAGTTCCTTGATGCCGTTCAGCCATGCCGCGCGCAGGCGGCGGGGGGCGCCGGAGAGGTGGAGGTCCGGCATCTCGTCCGCCAGCGCGTTGAAGATCAGGTCGATCTCGTGGATCGCCAGCGACTTCCCCAGGCAGAAGTGCGGGCCCCCGCCCCCGAAGCCCAGGTGCGGGTTGGGGTCCCGGGTGATGTCGAAGGCCTCCGGGTCCCGGAAGACCTCCGGGTCGTTGTTGGCCGAGGAGTAGAACATCCCGACCCGGTCGCCCCGCCGGATCTTCTGCCCGCCCAGTTCGGTGTCCTGGGTGGCCGTCCGCTGGAAGGAGATGACCGGGGTCGCCCAGCGCACGATCTCCTCCGCCGCGGTCGCCGGGCGCTCGCGCTTGTACAGCTCCCACTGGTCGGGGTGGGTCAGGAAGGCGTGCATCCCGTGGCTGATCGCGTTGCGCGTCGTCTCGTTGCCCGCCACCGCGAGCAGCAGCACGAAGAACCCGAACTCGTCGGAGGACAGGTTCCCCTCGCCCTCCGCCGCCACCAGCTGGGTCACGATGTCCTTGGCCGGGCACTCCTTGCGGGCGGCGGCCATGTTCATGGAGTAGCCGATGAGTTCGAGGGCGGCCTCGGCGCCGACCTCCTCGGTGATGGCGTACTCCGGGTCGTCGTACGCGATCATCTTGTTCGACCACTCGAAGATCCGCGACCGGTCCTCCTGGGGTACGCCGATGAGTTCGGCGATCGCCTGGAGCGGCAGCTCGCACGCCACCTCGGTGACGAAGTCGAAGTCCCCGGCCGCCGCCGTCTCCTTGGCCCGGGCCACGATCCGCGCCGCCCGCTCGCGCAGCGCGGTCTCCAGGCCGCGGATGGCGCGCGGGGTGAAGCCGCGCTGCACGATCTGGCGCACCCGGGTGTGTTCGGGCGGGTCCATGTTGAGCATGATGAACTTCTGGACGTCGATCTGCTCGCGCTTGATGTGCTCGTTGAAGCGGATGACCGCGGTGTTCTCGTTCGCCGAGAACAACTCGGGGTGCGTGGAGACGTACTTGACGTCCGCGTGCCGCGTGACGGCCCAGTACCCCTCGTCGTCGAAGCCGGTGATCCCGCGCGGCTGCGGGCACCACCACACCGGTGCGGTCTGCCTCAGCTGGGCGAACTCCGGGAAGGGAATGCGCTGTTGCAGCAGATCGGGGTCGGTGGCGTCGAACCCTTCGGGGAGCGCGGGGCAGGACATCGGCAACTCCAGGTGTCCGGGAGCGGGAGCGGGAGCGGAGAACGGGGAGCGGGGAGCGGGGAGGGGATGGGGGCGGATCGCTTCTGACAGGGCGTCAGGTGGGCGTGAAGGTAGTAACGAGTTCTACAAGTCGCAAGGGCCGTGGCCGGAACTGTTGCACGGGGCGACGGTGCACGACCCTTGCGTACCCGGGGGGCCAGTCATAAGACTGCACTCATAACTAGAACGCGTACTAGTTCATCGCCGGGTGCCGGGACACCTGGCCGATGTGCGAGGAGAGGACGAGCTCATGGCCGCGGAACCCGTCATCGTCGAAGCCGTACGCACCCCGATCGGCAAGCGCGGTGGCGCGCTCGCCAACCTGCACCCCGCCTACCTCCTGGGCGAGACCTACCGTGAACTCCTCGGGCGCACCGGCATCCAGCCCGACTGCGTCGAGCAGGTCGTCGGCGGCACGGTCACCCACGCCGGCGAGCAGTCCATGAACCCCGCGCGCACCGCCTGGCTCGCCATGGGCCTGCCGTACGAGACCGCCGCGACCACCGTCGACTGCCAGTGCGGCTCCTCGCAGCAGGCCAGCCACATGACCGCGAACATGATCGCGGCGGGCGTCATCGACGTGGGGATCAGCTGCGGCGTGGAGGCGATGTCGCGGGTGCCGCTGGGCTCCGGCTCCAAGCACGGGCCGGGCAAGCCGATGCCGGACGAGTGGAACGTGGACCTGCCCAACCAGTTCGAGGCCGCCGAGCGGATCGCCCGCAACCGGGGCCTGACCCGCGAACGGGTCGACGCGCTGGGGCTGTTGTCGCAGGAACGGGCCGCCGTCGCCTGGGCCGAGGAGCGCTTCAAGCGCGAGACGTTCGCGGTGCAGGTGCCCACCACCGAGGAGGAGCAGGCCGCGGGACAGGGCATGTGGCGCCTGGTCGACCGCGACGAGGGGCTGCGGGACACCTCGATGGAGGCGCTCGCCCGGCTGAAGCCCGTGATGCCCACCGCGGTGCACACGGCGGGCAACTCCTCGCAGATCTCCGACGGCGCCGCCGCGCTCATGTGGGCGTCCAAGCGGATGGCGCGGGCCCTCAAGCTCAGGCCGCGCGCCCGGATCGTGGCGCAGGCCCTGGTCGGCTCGGACCCGCACTACCACCTGGACGGGCCGGTCGACGCGACGCGCGCGGTGCTCGGCAAGGCGGGGATGTCCCTGCGGGACATCGACCTCGTGGAGATCAACGAGGCCTTCGCGTCGGTGGTGCTGAGCTGGGCCCAGGTCTTCGAGCAGGACCTGGAGAAGGTGAACGTCAACGGCGGGGCCATCGCGCTCGGGCACCCCGTGGGGGCCACCGGCGCCCGTCTGATCGCCACGGCCCTGCACGAACTGGAGCGCAGGGACAAGGAGTTCGCCCTGATCACCATGTGTGCGGGCGGGGCGCTGGCGACGGGCACCATCATCCAGCGCCTCTGAAGGCGCTCCTGAAGGCGCTCCTGAAGGCGCTCCTGAAGGCGCTCCTGAAGGCGCCTCTGAAGGGCAGAGGTGTCGGCTCAGTACCAGCCGTTGGCCTGCCAGTGCGACCAGGCGCCGCACGGGCTGCCGTAGCGGCCGTTCATGTAGTCCAGGCCCCACTTGATCTGGGTGGCCGGGTTGGTGCGCCAGTCGGCGCCGGCCGAGGCCATCTTGGAGCCGGGCAGGGCCTGGACCAGGCCGTAGGCGCCGGAGGAGGAGTTCGACGCGGTGTGGTTCCAGCCGGACTCGTGGGACACGATGTTGCTGAAGCACTGGAACTGGCCGGCCGGGACCATCCCGCGGGCGATCTGCTGCGAACCACCACCGGGCGCGGCGGAGGCGCTCTGGGCGCCCATCACGGTGGCGCCGGCGGCGAGCACGGCGGCCGCGGTGGCGACCAGGGTCTTCGGGGCGAGGCGGGCGGCGAGCGAGCGGGACACGTAAGCGACCTAACGTCGGGGACAGGGGCGTCGCGGACGCGGCGGAACCACGCTGTCTCCTGCGAGAAGGGGTTCCGGCCGCGAGGGGGGCGCCTCGGCGAGTGCCGTGCGGCGCCCTGCGACCACTCCAATAGAGCAGGCCCCCGGCGCCGTCGCAACGACCCCCTGTACTAGTGGTGCTCGCATCGGGGGCCGGAGGTCCCGAACCGGACATCGGGGTCATCGCCGCAGGTCGGAGCGGGTCGCGGGGGGCCGCTCGGCACCCGCTCGCGGTCCACTACCCGCGATAGTGGAGGACCAAGGTCCTGTGGGGTGCTTCACCCCCTCGGGACCCCCGGAGGGTCCTCGAACGTGACCTGCGTCTCGAAGGCGGCCCGCCGGGTGGCCCGGCGCAGCGCCCTCAGCAGCACCGGCCCGACCGCCACGGTCAGCACCACCGTGAGCAGCGCCCTGCCCAGGTCCCAGCCCATCGAGGTGGCCAGGCAGTACGCGATGAACCGGGCCAGGTTGTCGGCCAGCGGGTCACCGGGGTGGAAGGACACCCCCGACGACATGCCGCCGATCGTGGTCCAGCCCTGCAGGTTCATCACGGTGCCGTACGCGAACGCCGCCACGAACCCGTACAGCGCCAGCACCATCACCTCCCCGCGCCCGCGCAGCCGGTCCGCGCCCGGCAGCAGCCCCGCGCCCATCGCGAACCAGCCCATCGACAGCATCTGGAACGGCATCCACGGGCCCACCCCGCCGGTCAGCAGCGCCGAGGCGAACATCGTCACCGCGCCCAGCACGAAGCCGAAGCCGGGACCGAGCACCCGTCCGCTCAGCACCATCAGGAAGAACATCGGCTCCAGGCCCGCCGTCCCCGCGCCCAGCGGGCGCAGCGCCGCGCCGACCGCCGCCAGGACCCCCAGCATCGCCACCGCCTTGGCGTCCAGGCCGCCGTCGGCGACCGTCGCCACGACCACCGCCACCAGCAGCGGCAGCAGCGCCGCGAACAGCCAGGGGGCGTCCGCGGCGTGCGCGGTGACCTGGGAGCCCCGGTCGGCCAGCAGCGGCCAGCCGAAGGCGAGCACCCCGATCACCGTGATCAGGGCGAGGGCGGCCACCGCGCGCGGGCCGAGCCGGACCGGGCGGGCGCTCACAGGGCCGCCTCCACCTGGGCCACGGTCAGCCACGGCTGGGGCGCCAGGACCTTGGCGACCTGCGGGGCGAAGGCGGGGGAGGAGACGACCACCTCGGCGGTCGGCCCGTCCGCGACGACCTCGCCCTCGGCCAGGATCACCACCCGGTGCGCCAGGTCGGCGGCCAGCTCCACGTCGTGGGTGGCCAGCACGATGGCGTGCCCCTCGGCGGCCAGGCCCCGCAGCACCCGCACCAGCCGGCCCTTGGCCGCGTAGTCCAGGCCCCGGGTCGGCTCGTCGAGCAGCAGCAGCGGGGGCCGGGCGGTCAGTACGACGGACAGCGCCAGGGCCAGCCGCTGGCCCTCGGACAGGTCCCGGGGGTGGGTGGCGTCCGGGACGCCCGGCAGCAGCTCGCCCACCAGCGCCCGGCAGGTCCCCGCCGGGGCGCCCGCGTCGGCGTCGGCCGCCGCGCACTCGGCGGCCACCGTGTCCGCGTACAGCAGGTCGCGCGGCTCCTGCGGGACCAGGCCCACCTCGCGGATCAGCTCGCGCGGCGGCGTGCGGTGCGGCACCCGCCCGCCGGTCAGGACCGTGCCGCCGGTCGGCTCGACCGTGCCGACCAGCACGCCGAGCAGCGTGGACTTGCCCGCGCCGTTGCGGCCCATCAGGGCCACCGTCTCGCCGGGCCCGATCTCCAGGCCGACGCCGCGCAGCGCCTCCACCCGCCCGCGCCGCACGTCCAGCCCCTCGACCCGGGCCAGGGCGGCGGCGGGTCCCGCGGGGTCGGGCGCCGGGCCGTCCGGACGGCGCCGCAGCCGGGACAGCAGGCCGCGCGCCGGTTCGGGGGCCCGGGCGGTACGGGCCGGGGCCGCGGCCACCGGGGCGGGCGCCGCGGGCGGGGTGAGCCCGGCGAGCCGCTCGCGCAGCCCGGACGCCCGGCGCCGCGCGTCCCGTACCGACAGCGGCGGCGGCGACCAGCCCGCGAGCCGTCCCAGCGCCACCACCGGCGGGTGCACCGGGGAGACGGCCATCACCTCGGCGGGCGGGCCCGTCACCGCGTCCGGCAGCAGGACCACCTGGTCCGCGTACTGCACGACCCGCTCCAGGCGGTGCTCGGCCATCAGCACCGTGGTGCCCAGGTCGTGCACCAGGCGCTGGAGCACCGCGAGGACCTCCTCGGCGGCGGCCGGGTCCAGGGCGGAGGTCGGCTCGTCCAGGACCAGCACCCGGGGGTGCGGGGTGAGGACCGAGCCGATGGCGACCCGCTGCTGCTGGCCGCCCGAGAGCGTGGCGATCGGCCGCTCCCGCAGCTCGGCCAGGCCCAGCAGGTCCAGGGTCTCCTCGACCCGGCGGCGCATCACGTCCGGGGCCAGGCCCAGCGACTCCATGCCGTAGGCCAGCTCGTCCTCGACGGTGTCGGTGACGAAGTGGGCGAGCGGGTCCTGGCCCACCGTGCCGACCAGGTCGGCCAGCTCGCGCGGCTTGTGCGTGCGGGTGTCGCGCCCGCCGACGGTGACGCGCCCGCGCAGGGTGCCGCCCGTGAAGTGCGGCACCAGGCCCGAGACCGCGCCGAGCAGCGTGGACTTGCCGACGCCCGAGGGACCGACCAGCAGCACCAGCTCGCCCTCGGGCACGGTCAGGTCGAGCCCGGACAGCACCGGCGCGTCCGCGTCCGCGTACTGCACCGAGACGTTGTCGAAGCGGATCACGAGGGCTCCTTGGGAACGGGGGCCACGACGGCCGGGAGCAGCCCCACCAGGACGGACAGGGCCGGCCACAGCGGCAGCGCCGGGGCCGTCAGCGGGACCACCCCGGGGCGCAGCGCCTCCGGGTCGTACGTACCCGCCCGGATCATCAGCGCCGCCACCGCCGCGCCGGATCCGGCCACCAGCCAGGCGCGGGCGCCGAAGCGGTCGGGGCGGTAGCGGGTGCGCACCGAGCGCCGCCCGCCCAGGCGCAGGCCCGCCAGCGCGGCGAGCAGCCCGAGCACGACGAGCGGCAGCCCGTACCCGGCGCCCTCGGCGGCCAGCAGCCCGTAGGTGCCCGCGCACACGCCGAGCAGCCCGCCCAGGGTGAGCGCGGCCGTGGTGCGCCGCACGGCGGGCGGGACCTCGGCAGTGCGGCCGTAGCCGCGCGCGTCCATCGAGGCGGCCACCGCGACCGAGCGCTCCAGGGCGCCCTCCAGGACCGGCAGGCCGATCTGGAGCACCGCCCGCACCCCGCCGGTCGGCCGGCCGCGCAGCCGCCGGGCGGTGCGCAGCCGCACCACGTCGGCGACCATGTTCGGCGCGAACGTCATGGCGACGACGACGGCGACCCCGGCCTCGTACAGCGCGGCGGGCAGCGACTTCAGCAGCCGGGCCGGGTTGGCCAGCGCGTTGGCGGCGCCCACGCAGATCAGCAGGGTGGCCAGCTTCGCGCCGTCGTACAGCGCGAAGACCAGCTGCTCGGCGGTGACCCGGCCGCCGATCCGCACCCCGCGCGCCCAGTCGGGCAGCGGCACCTCGGGCAGCGTGAAGAGCAGGTGGCTGCCCGGGATCGGGGAGCCGAGCGCCATCGAGAACAGCACCCGGACCGCCACCACGAACAGGCCGAGCTTGACGAACGCCCCGTAGGAGCGGGCCCAGGGCGCGTCGGTGCGCCGCGCCGCCACCACGTACCCCGCCACCCCGACCAGCAGGCCGAGCAGCAGTGGGTTGGTGGTGCGGGACGCGGCGGTGGCCAGGCCCAGGGCCCACAGCCACCAGGCCCCGGCGTGCAGGGCGTTGGAGCGGTTGGCCTCGGGGGCGCGCAGTTCCACGGCGGCCGGGCGCTAGCCGCGGCGCCGGCGGGCCTGCCAGACGGCCCCGGCCCCGAGCACGACCACGGCGGCGACGCCCGCGATCAGGCCCACGGACGGGCCGCTGCCGCCGTCCTTCTCCTGGGCGGCGGGCGTCTCCTTCTTGTCCGTCCCCTTCTCCGTCGCCTTCGGCGTGTCCGCGACCTGCTCGCCGCAGCCCGTCCCCGGGTAGCCCGAGATCGCGCAGAGCATCGCCTTGCTGTCGTAGCGCAGCGGCTTGGCCACCGCGGCCAGCGCGTCGGCGGCCGAGGCGTCGGAGGGCACCTGGGCGCAGGCGGTCCGCTGGGCGGGCGGCTGCTCGCCGGTGGCGGAGTCCTGCGGCGTGCCGAAGTCGACGACCACGCCGACCCGCTTGCTGCCGTCCTTGGCGGGGGTCTTCCCGCAGATCGCCGCGAAGTCGGGGGCGGTGCGCGGCTTGGCGGCGTCGCCGGAGTCCTCGCTGACCGCGAAGCGGAAGCCGTTGACCGAGCCGTCGGCGGGCCGGGCGGTGGCCGGGCCCTCGGTGGCGTACGCCCAGGAGCCCTTGCCGGACTCCCAGAAGGACCAGTAGCGGTAGCCCGCGGCCAGCGCGGGGCCCGCGCCGAACAGGGTCAGCGCGGCGCCGACGGCCACCAGCAGGGCGAGGGAACGGGTGCGGATCGCTGTTGCCCGGGTGCGCGTCACTGCTGCCCCTTCCGGCGGCCGGCCAGCAGGAAGCCGAGACCGGCGATCGCGACGACGCCCGCGCCGATGCCGACCCACTCGCGCGGGCCGATGGCCTCCTCGGCGTCGGTGGAGGAGGTGGCCCGGCTCTCCGGCTTCGGCCCGGTCGCGTTCAGCCGCTCGACCAGGTCCACGTCGCCGAAGGCGCGCGGGTCGGTGCCCATCGTCTGGGCGGCGAAGACCAGCTGCGCCCAGGCGGCGGGCCCGGCCTTCTCGGCCCAGGCGACGCCGTTCCGCTTCAGCCAGGCGAACGCCGCGGCGGCCTTGTCCTTGTGCCCGGAGGCGCCGAGGGCGACGACCGCGTCCGCGGTGTTGCCGGTGTCGGGCTGCGGGGTGCTGTCGGCGGCGCCCGGCATGGGCGGCATGGCCAGGTGGTCGCTCTTGGTGAGGACGCCGGCCAGGTAGGAGGCGCCGTTGCGGGCGGCCCGCTCGGCGGTCGGCTTGGCGGGCGTCTCGCAGCCCACCGGCTGGCTGGGGTCGACCCCGCGCACGGACAGGCCCTTGCCGAGCCCGCCCAGGACCGCGGCGGCGGTGGCGTCGTCGTTGGCCGTGAGCTTGCCGTCCTTGGGCTGGAAGGCGAAGGCGCCGGGGGCCGTCTTGTCGGTGCACGGCAGCGCGAAGGTGAGCAGCGCGTCGTAGGGGGTGCGGCCGTCGACGGACTTCACCGAGCCGGGGCGCTGGCCGGCCGCCGCGAGGGCGCCGATCACCAGCGAGGTGGAGTTGGCGTCGCTCGGCGCGCCGGGGCCCGAGCCCCAGCCGCCGTCCTTGTTCTGGTTGCCCTTGAGCCAGTCGACCGCGGTGACCAGGGCGGCGCCCACCGGGTCGGTGGGCGCGCCGGTGGAGGAGGCGCTGGGGGTCGCGCCGTCGGACGGCCCGTCGGAGGGCTCCTCGGAGGGCAGCGCCGGGCCGAAGCCGGTCAGCGCGGTCACGGCGACGGCGGTCGCGTTGACGTCGAGGAAGGTGTCGGGGGTGCAGGCCTTGGAGGCGTCGGCGCGGTAGGCGGGGAAGCCGCCGCTCGCGCACTGCTGGCCGACCAGCCAGTCCAGGGCCTCCTGCGCGGGCTTCACGCCGGTGGTGCGCTGCGCCATGAAGGCGAGCGACTGGCGCCAGACGCCGTCGTAGGTGGGGTCGGTGGTGCCGTACAGGCCCGTGGGCAGCTGGACGGACGGGCTGGGGGTGGGCGACGGCGCGGCGTACGCGGCAGGGGCGAGTGACGCGGCGCCGACCGCGCCGAGTACGGCGCCGGCGGCGAGCGCCGTGGCGCTGCGGCGAACGGTGAACATGAGCGGCTTTGCCCTCCTGGAACCGGACGCGGGCGCGCTCAGGGCACCTGGGCTCCGGCCCCGTGTACCTCGACGGTGCCGGCCACCGGGCGGATCCCGGGGGCACGAGCCGGTCACGTGCGCGTACGGGGCATTCCGACTTCCCAGTGGGCTGGGACACGGCTGCGGGTCAGTGCCGGATTTGCACCGGCTTCCCCCCGTACGGGCATGAAATCGACTCGCACACTCTACCGGGCGGTGCCCCGGGCGGAGCGGCAGCGTCCGCCCCGGGCCGCTCCCGGGCGCCCGCCGCCGGGGTCAGACCGCGGCGTACGCCACCGGGTCGCTGCCCGGCACCGCCTCGGCGTGCCCGAGCTTGACCAGCCTGCGCAGATGGGCCTCGGCCTCGGAGACGGCGATGTTGCGCGAGCCGTACGGGATCTGCTCCCAGGGCCTGTTCCACTCCATCCGCTCGGCCAGCTGCCAGGGCGTGAGCGGCGCGGCCAGCAACCGCCGCAGGTCGGCCAGCCGCTCCTCGTGGTGCTCCAGGAGCTCGCGCACCCGGCCCGCCGCGTCGGCGAAGGCGTGCTGGTGGGCCGGGAGCACCTCGGCGACGCCCAGGCGGCCGATGCGCTCCAGGGAGGCCAGGTAGTCGCCGAGGGGGTCGGTGACCGTGTCGCTGTCGGGGTCCTCGTACAGGCCGACGTGCGGGGTGATCCCGGGGAGCAGGTGGTCGCCGCTGAACAGCCGCCCGTTCCCGGCGAGTCCGGCCGGGTGCTCCTCCTCCAGGTGCAGGCAGACATGCCCGGGGGTGTGCCCGGGCGTCCAGACCGCGCGCAGCCGCCGCCCGGCCAGGTCCAGGAGCTCGCCGGGGACGATCTCGCGGTCGGGCAGCGCGGCGCGCAGCCCGGGCAGCTTGTGGCCGCGTCCGGCGGCGCGGGCGGCGCGCAGCGGGTCGGTGTGGCCGGGCGGGGCGCCGACCGCCTCCAGCTTGTCGGCGAGGTAGGCGAGCCAGGTGCCGGGCTCGGCCTCGCGGGTGCGGCGCACCACCGCGGAGTCGGCGGGGTGCATGGTGATCCAGGCGCCGGAGGCCTCCCTGACCTTGCCGGACAGGCCGTGGTGGTCGGGGTGGTGGTGGGTGACGACCACGCCGTGCACCTCGCCGGGGGAGGTGCCGACGGCGGCGAGGCCCTCGGCGAGCGCGTCCCAGGAGCCGGGGTCGTCCCAGCCGGTGTCGATCAGGACGGGGCCGCGGTCGGTGTCCAGGACGTGCACCAGGGTGTGGCCCAGCGGGTTGTCCGGGATGGGCACGCGCAGGGACCAGACGCCCCCGCCGTGGTCGATGACCCCTGACATGCGCGTCCCCTCTCGGCCGTCGTCCGGCGTCCGGCCGGCCCCACCACGATAACTGAAACCCGTTCCAATGGTCGCCCAAGTAGACGACTCTGCCTGGGGTTTCGGCCCGTCCGGGCCGTGGACTGTGCGAACTAGAACTGGTATCAGTTCTGAAACGCCGTCAGGGAGGGTCAGTCATGACCGAGCTTGTGGAGCACGGACAACTGTTCATCGGCGGGGAGTTGGCGGATCCGCTCGGCAGCGGCGTCATCGAGGTGGTCTCGCCCCACTCCGAGGAGGTCATCGGCCGCGTCCCGCACGCGGCCGAGGCCGACGTCGACCGGGCCGTCGCCGCCGCCCGCCGCGCCTTCGACGAGGGGCCCTGGCCCCGCATGACGCTCGACGAGCGCATCGAGGTGGTCACCCGGATCAAGGACGCCATCGCCGTGCGCCACGAGGAGATCGCCCGCTCGATCTCCTCGCAGAACGGCTCCCCGTACTCCTGGAGCGTCCTCGCCCAGGCGCTCGGCGCGATGATGGTGTGGGACGCCGCCATCTCCGTCGCCCGCGACTTCCCGTACGAGGGGCAGCGCGCCGGGGTCCTCGGGCCCATCCTGGTCCGCCGCGAGCCGGTCGGCGTGGTGGCCGCCGTCATCCCGTGGAACGTCCCGCAGTTCGTGGCCGCCGCCAAGCTGGCGCCCGCGCTGCTGGCCGGCTGCACGGCGGTGCTCAAGCCCTCGCCCGAGTCGCCGCTCGACTCGTACATCCTCGGCGACATCGCCCGCGAGGCCGGGCTGCCCGAGGGCGTCCTGTCGATCCTGCCCGCCGACCGCGAGGTCAGCGAGTACCTGGTCGGGCACCCCGGCGTCGACAAGGTGTCCTTCACCGGCTCGGTCGCCGCGGGCAAGCGCGTGATGGAGGTCGCCAGCCGCAACCTCACCCGGGTCACCCTGGAACTCGGCGGCAAGTCCGCCGCGGTGGTCCTGCCCGACGCCGACCTCGACGCCGCCGTCGCCGGGATCGTCCCGGCCGCCTGGATGAACAACGGCCAGGCCTGCGTGGCCCAGACCCGCGTCCTCGCGCCCCGCTCCCGCTACGACGAGGTCGCCGAGGCGCTCGCCGCCGCCGCGGGCGCCCTGAAGGTCGGCGACCCGCTCGACCCGGCCACCCAGATCGGCCCGCTGGTCGCCAAGCGGCAGCAGCAGCGCTCCCTGGACTACATCCGCATCGGCCAGGAGGAGGGCGCCAAGCTCCTCACCGGCGGCGGACGGCCCGCGGGCCTGGAGCGCGGCTGGTACGTGGAGCCGACCCTGTTCGGCGGGGTCGACAACTCCATGCGGATCGCCCGCGAGGAGATCTTCGGGCCCGTCATCTGCCTCATCCCGTACGGCGACGAGGCCGAGGCCCTCAAGCTCGCCAACGACTCCGACTACGGGCTCAGCGGCAGCGTGTGGACCGGCGACACCGAGCGCGGCATCGACTTCGCGCGCGGGGTGCGCACCGGCACGTACAACGTCAACACCTTCAGCCTCGACATGCTCGGCCCCTTCGGCGGCTACAAGAACTCCGGCCTGGGAAGGGAGTTCGGCCCCGAGGGCCTGAGCGAGTACCTGGAGCACAAGATGATCCACCTGCCCGCCGGCTACCAGGCCGGGGGTGCCTGATGGGCGACCGCTGGCGGGTGGAGGTCGACCGGGGCGTCTGCATCGGCTCCGGCCAGTGCGTCGGACACGCCCCGGACGGCTTCACCCTGGACTCCGCCCGCCAGTCCCACCCGGTGCATCCGGACACCGACGCCAACGAGAAGGTACTGGCGGCGGCCGAGGGCTGCCCGGTCGAGGCCATCCTGATCACGCTCCTGGGCAGCGGGGAGCCGGTGTTCCCGCCCGAGGAGTGACCCTCGAAGTACCGTGTCCTGAGAGGTCGTTCGAACACGCCCGAAACAGAAATTAACGCGTGCGTATCGCACGGTCACCTCGTGACAAGAGCGACTGTCCCCCCTCCTCCCGGCGTGGAAATCTCATTGCCACGCCGATGAGGCCCACGAGGGGGGAAGCACACCATGGACAAGCGGTACGAGGTCTACTGCCTGGGGGACAGGCGGTTCTACGAGACCCCGGACCGCTTGTCCGGTGCGCGCGGCCGCACCGGCTCCGCACCCGCCGCCGGCGGCACGCTCTTCGCCGCCGCCGAGCGGCCGCTGCCCGAGGGCTGGCGGCACGAACTCAAGGGCGACTGGCTGCACTTCCTGCCCGACGCGGTGCCCGGCCGGGTGCTGCGCCCCGCCCAGGGCTGGAAGATCCACGTCTCGGCCCGGCTCGACAACGCCGAGCACATAGCCGACGTCGTCCGGGACTACTGCGTGCCCAGGGCCCTGCCCTTCAAGCTCGTACCCGGACGGCGCCCGCTGCACCTGCGCAACTCCAAGTACGCGGGGCGCGGTTCCAGCGGCAAGTTCGCCACCCTCTACCCCGCCGACGACGCCGAGCTGAAGCAGGTGCTCGAAGAGCTCGGCGGACTGCTCGACGGCCAGCAGGGCCCGTACGTCCTCACCGACCTGCGCTGGAACGAGGGACCGCTCTACGTCCGCTACGGGGGCTTCCTGGCCCGCCACTGCGTCGACGACAACGGCCTGCTCGTCCCCGCGATCGAGAACCCCGACGGCGTCCTGGTCCCCGACCGCAGGGACCCCGTCTTCCAGCTCCCCGACTGGGTCGAGCTGCCCGAGTTCCTGGCGCCCCAGCTCGAAGCGCGCAACGCGACCACCGTCAGCGACCTGCCCTACCGCATCGAGCGCGCCCTGCACTTCTCCAACGGCGGCGGCGTCTACGCCGGCACCGACACCCGCACCGGCGAGCAGGTCGTCCTCAAGGAGGCCCGCCCGCACGCCGGGCTCGCCGCCGACGGGGCCGACGCGGTGACCCGCCTGGAGCGCGAGAAGGCGGCCCTGGAGGCCCTCGACGGCACCGGCGTCGCCCCCCGGGTACGCGACTGGTTCACCCTCGGCGACCACCGCTTCCTGGTGATGGACTTCCTGGAGGGCCGCACCCTCAACTCCTTCTTCGCCCAGCGCCACCCGCTGATCGCCGTCGACCCCGACCCCGAGGCCGTCGCCGACTACACCCGGTGGGCGCTGCGGGTCCTGGGCGCGGTCGAGGAGGCCGTCGCGGCCGTCCACGAACGCGGCATCGTCTTCAACGACCTCCACATGTTCAACATCATGGTGGACCCCGACGAACAGGGCGTACGACTCCTCGATTTCGAGGCCGCGACCCCAGTGGGGGAGCACCGCGGGCAGGCGATGGCCCATCCCGGATTCATCGCGCCGGGTGACCGCGAGGGGTTCGAGGTGGACCGCTACGCACTCGCCTGCCTGCGGCTCGCTCTGTTCCTGCCGATGACCTCGCTGTTCGTCGTCGACCGGGGCAAGGCCGCCCACCTGGCCCACGTGGCCCGGGAGTCGTTCCCCGACCTGCCCCCGGCCTACCTCGCCGAGGCGGTCGCGGTCATCGCCCCCGAACCGGACGGCGGCGCCCCCTACCTGCCGGTGCGCACCGCCGCCTCGCCCTGGCCCGAGGTCCGCGACTCGATGGCCGCCGCGATCCTGGCCTCCGCCACGCCCGGCCGCGACGACCGGCTGTTCCCCGGCGACATCGCCCAGTTCGCCGACGGCGGCGGACTCGGCCTCGCGCACGGCGCCGCCGGGGTCCTGTACGCCCTCGCCGAGGCCGGCGCCGGACGCTACGAGGAGGGCGAGCAGTGGCTCCTCGACCACACCGACCCGCCGCCGACCGGCACCCCGCTGGGCCTGTACGACGGCATGGCCGGCGTCGCGTACGTACTCGACCGGCTCGGCCACGCCGAGCGCGCCCGCGAGCTGATCGGCCGCGTCCTGGACGAGAAGTGGCTCAGGCTCGCCCCCGAACTGCACGGCGGGCTCGCCGGGATCGGCCTGGTCCTCGACTCCCTCGGACTGCGCGGCGAGGCCCTGGAGGCCGCCGACGTGCTGACCTCGCGCCCGGCGCACGGCAAGCTCAACGGACTGCTGCGCGGATCCAGCGGCGTCGCCCTGTTCCTGCTGCGGCTGTACGAGAGCACCGGCGACGCCGCCCTGCTCGACCACGCCGCCGACGCGCTCCGCCACGACCTGGCCCGCTGCACCACCAACCGCCACGGCGTCCTCCAGGTCGACGAGGGCAACCGCGGCATGCCCTACCTCGCCTCCGGCAGCGTCGGCGTCGGGCTCGTCCTCGACGACTACCTGCGCCACCGCCCCGACGAGGAGTTCGCCCGGGCCCGCGAGGGCGCCCTGCTGGCCGCCCGCTCCCGCTACTACGCGCAGCCGAACCTCTTCAACGGCCGCGCCGGCATGGTCCTGCACCTGGCGCGCACCCGCGCCGCCGGACTCGACGACCAACTGGCCGCACTGGACTGGTACGCCGTGCCCCACGCCGGGCACCTCGCCTTCCCGGGCGAGCAGATGATGCGCCTGTCCATGGACCTGGCCACCGGAACCGCGGGCGTCCTGCTCGCGGCGGCAGCCGCGCGCGACGCCGCGCGCCCCTCGCTGCCCTTCCTGCCGCCCCTCACCGAGGAGGCGGCCCCACAGACGGCCCCGACCGGGGTCGAACCGCAGTGAATCCCGTCCCCACGGACGCAGTTGTGAAGGAGAGCACCATGGCGCTTCTGGACCTGCAGAAGATGGACACCCCCGAGACCCACGGCCACGGCGGCGGTGGCGGCGGCGGTGGCGACAACAGCACCGCGAGCCTGCTGCTCTGTGACACCAACAGCCACCTGAGCCAGCTGCTCTGCCTCTGACGCAGACCCAGTGAGTTCGGCCCCGGGTGGCACCGCTCGCCGCCCGGGGCCCTCTCCGCTGCCGCCGTCCGGACCGTCCCGCCTCACCGCTTCGTGGGGGTTGCCTTGTCCCTGCGCGCCAGCGTCCGCCACGGAGCCGCCCGCGCCCTGCTCGTCCTCCTGCTGACCTGCGGCCAGTCCGCCGCCGCGCTCGCCCTGCCGGCCCTGCTGGGCCGCACCCTCGACCTGCTCGTCTCCGGGCGCCCCGCGGACCCCTGGCTCACCTGGACGGTGCTCGTGGTGTGCGCCGCCGTCGCCCTGGACGCCGTGGACGGCGTCGTCACCGGCACCCTGGACGCCCGCACCACGGCCTGGCTGCGCGGCCGGGTGCTGCGGCGCGTGATCGACGCGGGACCCGCCGGAGGCGCCCGCCCCGGTGACACCGTCGCCCGGCTCACCGGCAACGCCGCCCAGGCCGGCACCGTGCCCGGCGCCGCCGCGGCCACCGTCGCCGCGGTCCTCACCCCGCTGGGCGGCCTGGTCGCCCTGTTCCTGCTCGACGTGTGGACGGCGCTGGTGGTGGTCGCCGGACTGCCGCTGCTCGCCGTGCTCCTGAAGGTGTTCGTACGCGCCTCCGGCGAGAACGGTGCCCGCTACCTGACCGCCCAGGGCGAACTCGCCGAACGGCTCCTGGAGGCCGTGCGCGGCGCCCGCACCATCGCCGCCTCCGGCACCCACGACCGCGACGAGGCCCGGGTGCTGGCCCCGCTGGCCGAACTCTCCCGCCAGGGACACCTGATGTGGCGGGTGATCGGCCGCTCCACCGCCCAGGCCGCCGCCCTGCTGCCGCTGCTCCAGCTCGCCGTCATCGCCGTCGCCGGACTGCGCCTGGCCCAGCACGGGCTCACCGTCGGCGGGGTCGTCGCCGCCTGGCGGTACGGGGTGCTCGCCACCGGCACCGGAGTGCTGGTCGGCCGGCTCAACGCGCTGGTCAGGGCGCGCGCCGCGACCCGCCGCCTGGACGAGCTGGCCGCGCTGCCGGTCCCGGAGCACGGGTCGCTGCGGCTGCCGCCGGGCCCGGGGCGCCTGGAGCTGCGCGGGGTCAGCCGGGGCGTGCTGCGCGAGGTGGACCTGACGGTGCCCGGCGGCGCGGCCGTCGCCGTGGTCGGCCGCTCCGGCAGCGGCAAGTCGCAGCTCGCCGAGCTGGCCGGCCGGCTCGCCGACCCGGACCGGGGAACCGTCCTGCTGGACGGGGTGCCGCTGGACCGGCTGTCGCGCGGGACGCTGCGCCGCGCGGTGGGCCAGGCCTTCGACCGGCCGGTGCTGCTGGGGGAGACCATCGGCGACACCCTCGCCTTCGGCACCCACGACCCGGGGCGCCGCGACGTGATCAGGGCCGCCAGGGCCGCCTGCGCCGACGACTTCGTGCGCCGGCTGCCCGACGGCTACGGCACGCCCTGCGCGCGGGCCCCGCTCTCCGGCGGAGAGCTGCAACGCCTGGGCCTGGCACGGGCGTTCGCCCACCCGGTGCGGCTGCTCGTGCTGGACGACGCCACGTCCAGCCTGGACTCGGCGACCGAGCTGAAGGTGACCGACGCGCTGCTGCGCTCCGGGCACACCCGGCTGATCACCGCGCACCGCCCGGCCACGGCCGCCCGGGCCGACGCGGTGGTCTGGCTGGAGGGGGGCCGGGTGCGGGCGGTGGGCTCGCACGCGCGCCTGTGGCGGGACGAGGAGGACTACCGGGCGGTGTTCGCCGCCGAGGGGGAGCGCGATGACGGCGGGGCGCACGGTGAAGGGTCCTGAACAGGACACGGTGAAGGGTCCTGGGAAGGAGCGGCAGGAAGCCGGGGCGGCGGGACCGCTGCGGGCGGTGCTGCGCGGGCCGGTCCTGGTCCGGCTGCTCGCCTGGTCGGCCCTGGAGGGCGGCCAGGTCTTCCTGCTCGGCTTCGCCCTGGCCCGGGCGCTGGACGGCGGCTTCCTGGCCGGGCGGCCCGGCACCGGGCTCGGCTGGCTGGCCGCCGCCGGGGCCGCCGTGCTGCTCGGCGCGTACGGCACCGGCCGGGTGCACCTGGTGGTCGCCGACCTGACCGAGCCGCTCCGCGACGACCTGGTGCGCCGGGTGGTGCGCCGGGCGCTGCGGGACGCCGACGACGCGGCGGTCTCCCGGCTCACCCACCAGGTGGAGATCGCCCGGGACACCTTCGGCGGCCTGGTGATGGTCGCCCGCACCTTCGTGCTGTCCGCCGCCGGGGCGCTGATCGGCCTGGCCTCGCTGGCGCCGGTGCTGCTGCCGCTGGTGCTCGCGCCGCTGCTGGCGGGCCTGGCGCTGTTCCTGCTCACGCTGCGCCCGCTGGCCCGCAGGCAGCAGGACTTCCTGGTCGCCGACGAGCGGCTGGCCGCCGAACTGGCCCTGGTCACCGGCGGGTTGCGGGACATCACGGCGGCCGGGGGCGAGGAGCGGGCCGCCGCGGCGGGGGAGCACCGGATCGAGGCGGAGTACGCCGCCGCCCGGGTGCTGGCCCGCTGGAGCGCGGTGCGGGTCCTCGCCGTCGCCGTCGGCGGGCGGCTGCCGGTGGTGCTGCTCCTCGCGACGGCGCCCTGGCTGCTGCGCCAGGGGGTCACCGCGGGCGCCCTGGTCGGCGCGCTGGCCTACCTCACCCAGTCGCTGGCGCCCGCCCTGAGCGCCCTCACCCAGGGCCTGGGCACCTCGGGCGCCCGGCTCGCGGTGGTGCTGCGCCGCCTGTCGGTGCGGGCGCCCGAGCCGTCCGGGCCGCTGCCGCTCACCCCGGTGCCGGAGGCGATCCGGCTGCGCGGCGTCACCTTCGCGTACGGGCCCGGGGCCGCCCCGGTCCTGGACCGCCTGGACCTGTCGGTGCCGCGCGGCGGGCACCTCGCGGTGGTCGGCCCCAGCGGCATCGGCAAGTCCACGCTGACCGCGCTGGTCGCCGGAGTCCTGCGCCCCGGGGAGGGGGAGGTGTCGATCAGCGGCGACCGGGTCCTCGTACCGCAGGAGGCGTACGTCTTCACCGCCTCCGTCCGCGACAACCTCGTCCACCTGTGCCCCCTGCCCCCGGGCGACGCGGAGCTGCGGGCGGCCGTCGAGGCGGTCGGCGCGGACCGTCTCGTGGAGCGGCTCGGCGGGCTCGGCGCGACGCTGGCCCCTGCCGGTCTCTCGGCCGGGGAGCGCCAGTTGATCGCCCTGGCCAGGGCGTACGTCACCCCGGCGCCGGTGGTGCTGCTCGACGAGGCGACCTGTCACCTGGACCCGGCGGCGGAGGCCCGCGCCGAGCGGGCGTTCGCCGCCCGCCCCGGCACGACCCTGGTGGTGGTGGCCCACCGGCCGGGCTCGGCCCGCCGGGCGGACCGGGTCCTGCTGCTCGACGGCTCCCGCGCGTACCGGGGCACGCACCGGGAGCTGCTCGCGGACTCGGCGTTCTACCGCGAGCTGACGGGCCTGTCAGAGCCAACCCTCCCCCCGGGAGATGCGGATGGCGTCGACCCGGTTGCGGGCCCCGGTCTTCCGGGTGATCGCCGCCATGTAGTTGCGCACCGTGCCGTTGGACAGGTGCAGGCTGTGCGCGATGTCGGAGATGGAGGCGCCGCCGGCCGCCAGTGAGAGCACGCTCAGCTCACGTCTGGTCAGCGGCATCTCGGCGGCCCGCAGGAAGCCGAAACCGAGCGAGTCGGTGACGAAGCGCTTCCCGCGGGCCACCTGCCGTATGCCCTGCACGAGCTGTTCCGGCGTCCCGTCCCGGTCGACGAACCCCAGTGCCTGTGCCTCCACGGCCCGCCGCAGCGGGCCGGGCCGGTGGGCGGCGGCTATCACCAGGAGCCTGCGGTCGCACAGCTCGCCCAGCGGGGCGATGCCGTACGACTCCGTACACTCCAGGTCCACCGCGCACACGTCGGGGCCTAAGGACCGCGCCCGGGAGGGCGCGGTGCTCCATGGGGTGTGCGCGACTTCGAAGTCCGTCTCGACGGCCAGGCGCTGGGCCAGCGCCGATCTCAGCAGTCCGACATCGTGCACCAGAAGTACCCGGATCACGTTCAGTCCCCTCAGCTCCCCGCTTACCCGGTTGCTTCATTTCGCACGCGAATCATTCCTAGCGGCGAGTACCCCTGGCACGGGCCCGGGGAACCGGCCAACGGGTGGTACGGGGGGCGCACGCCCCGCGCACCGAGCCGAAGCGGGCGCATGGGCGTACGCACGGAATGACGGGCCCTGGTGCGGGCCAGGAGACAGTGTGAGGTGGGCCCGGGTGCACCGGGGCCGGGACGCCGGGAAGCGGAGGAGGAGGTGGCCGGAAAGCGCTCAGTGGCCGGAAGCGCGACCGGAGCCGGACGCCGGCCCGGGGTCGGTGAGGTCGATCAGCCGGCAGACCGTCTCGATGTCGATCTTCACCTGCGCGATCGAGGCCCGGCCCGAGAGCCAGGTGATCAGCGCCGAGTGCCAGGTGTGCTCGATGACCCGGACCGCCGACAGCTGCTGCGGGGTCGGGTCCTCCAGGCCCATCGCGTCCAGGATGATCAGCGTGGTCTGCCGGGAGACGGTGTCGACCTCCGGGCTCACGCTGCGGTCGGCGAAGGTCAGCGCCCGCACCATGGCGTCCGCCAGGTGCGGCTCGCGCTGGAGCGCCCGGAAGGCCCGCATCAGGGTCTCGGCGACCCGCTCGGCCGCCGCGTCCCCGGCCGGGGGCCGCTTGCGCAGCGTGGTGTGCATGTGGCCGAGCTGGTCCTGCATGGTGGCGACCAGGAGGTGGATCTTGGAGGGGAAGTAGCGGTAGAGCGTGCCCAGCGCGACCCCGGCCGCCTCGGCCACCTCGCGCATCTGCACCGCGTCGAAGCCGCCCCTGCTGGCGAGCTGCGCGCTGGCGTGCAGGATGCGCCGCCGGCGCGCTTCCTGGCGCTCCGTCAGGGGCGGCGACGTGGGCTTGGCTTCCGCAGGCATGGGTCCCGTTCCGTGGCATCGGTTCGCGACAGTATGGCGGGGCACCGGTCGTGGCGCGAATCACCTGATCCAGCCCTTACAGGGGCGCTACCTGCCGGTAGATTCGAAGCTCCTCGAACGATCAAGTCTGTAACTTGTTCTAGATTAGCGCGAGCGGTTACGCTCCCGCGAACACGCTGCGAGAAGGGGGCCGCGAGTGACCGCAGAGGCCATAGAGACGGGCCCCCGTGCCGGTGCCACGGGCGACGGGGACCGACCCCTGCGCATCGCCCTCCTGACGTACAAGGGCAACCCGTTCTGCGGCGGCCAGGGCGTCTACGTGCGGCACCTCTCGCGCGAGCTCGCCCGCCTCGGCCACCGCGTCGAGGTCATCGGCTCCCAGCCCTACCCGGTGCTCGACGAGGGCGTCCCGCTCACCGAGCTGCCCAGCCTCGACCTGTACCGCCAGCCCGACCCGTTCCGCACCCCCGGGCGCGGCGAGTACCGCGACTGGGTCGACGCCCTGGAAGTCGCCACCATGTGGACCGGCGGCTTCCCCGAGCCGCTCACCTTCTCGCTGCGCGCCCGCCGCCACCTGGCCGCCCGCGCCGGGCAGTTCGACGTCGTCCACGACAACCAGACCCTCGGCTACGGCCTCCTCGGCGGCCTCGGCGCCCCGCTGGTGACCACCATCCACCACCCGATCACCGTCGACCGGCAGCTGGAGCTGGACGCCGCCCCCGACCTCAAGCGCCGCGCCTCGGTCCGCCGCTGGTACGCCTTCACCCGCATGCAGAAGCGCGTCGCCCGCCGGCTGCCCTCGGTGCTCACCGTCTCCGGCTCCTCCCGCCAGGAGATCGTCGACCACCTCGGGGTGCGCCCCGAGCGCATCCGGGTCGTCCACATCGGCGCCGACACCGACCTGTGGTCGCCCGACGCGTCGGTCCCCGAGGTCCCCGGCCGCATCGTCACCACCTCCAGCGCCGACGTCCCGCTCAAGGGCCTGGTCCACCTGGTGGAGGCGCTCGCCAAGCTGCGCACCGAGCACCCCGGCGCCCACCTGGTCGTCGTGGGCAAGCGCGCCGAGGACGGCCCGGTCGCCCGCGCCATCGAGAAGTACGGGCTGGAAGGCGCCGTGGAGTTCGTCAAGGGCATCAGCGACGCCGAGCTCGTCGACCTGGTCCGCTCCGCGCAGATCTCCTGCGTCCCCTCGCTCTACGAGGGCTTCTCGCTGCCCGCCGCCGAGGCCATGGCCACCGGGACCCCGCTCGTCGCCACCACCGGCGGGGCCATCCCCGAGGTCGCCGGGCCCGACGGCGAGACCTGCCTGGCGGTGCCGCCGGGCGACGCGGGCGCCCTCGCCGGGGCGCTCGGCCGGCTGCTCGCCGACGAGGACCTGCGCCGCCGCCTCGGCGCGGCCGGGCGGCAGCGGGTGCTCGACCGGTTCACCTGGGCCAGGGCCGCCCAGGGGACCGCGGAGCTGTACCGCGAGGCGATCGCCGCCCGAGCCGCCCACAGCCGAACCACGAGCACCCCCACTGGGAGCAACGCCTGATGCTGACCGTCGACTTCACCCGCTTCCCGCTCGCCCCGGGCGACCGCGTCCTCGACCTGGGCTGCGGCGCGGGCCGGCACGCCTTCGAGTGCTACCGGCGCGGCGCGCAGGTGGTCGCCCTGGACCAGAACGGCGAGGAGATCCGCGAGGTCGCCAAGTGGTTCGCGGCGATGAAGGAGGCCGGCGAGGCCCCGGCGGGCGCCACCGCCACCGCGATGGAGGGCGACGCGCTCAACCTGCCCTTCCCCGACGCCTCGTTCGACGTGGTGATCATCTCCGAGGTGATGGAGCACATCCCCGACGACAAGGGCGTGCTCGCCGAGATGGTCCGGGTCCTCAGGCCCGGCGGCCGGATCGCGATCACCGTGCCCCGGTACGGCCCCGAGAAGGTCTGCTGGACGCTCTCCGACGCGTACCACGAGGTCGAGGGCGGGCACATCCGCATCTACAAGGCCGACGAGCTGGTCGCCAAGATCCGCGAGGCGGGCCTGAAGCCGTACGGCACCCACCACGCCCACGCGCTGCACTCGCCGTACTGGTGGCTCAAGTGCGCCTTCGGCGTGGACAACGACAAGGCCCTGCCGGTGCGCGCGTACCACAAGCTGCTCGTCTGGGACATCATGAAGAAGCCGCTGGCCACCCGGCTCGCCGAGCAGGCGCTCAACCCCGTGATGGGCAAGAGCTTCGTGGCCTACGCGACCAAGCCCCACCTGCCGGTGGACGCCGCCAAGTGACCTCGCCGGAGCGTACCGAGCACCTCGTCCTGCCCGGCGTGCTGACCGCCGAGCAGGCCGCCGAGACCGTCGCCGGGATCCTGGCCGCCCAGCGCGCGGACGGGGCCGTCCCGTGGTTCCGCGGCCACCACCTGGACCCGTGGGACCACACCGAGGCCGCGATGGCCCTGGACGCGGCCGGCGAGCACGAGGCGGCGGCCCGCGCCTACGCCTGGCTGGCCGAGCACCAGAACGAGGACGGCTCCTGGTACGCCGCCTACCACGACGGCGACGCCGGGCAGGTCACCGACCGCGGCCGGGAGACCAACTTCGTCGCGTACGTCGCCGTCGGCGTCTGGCACCACTACCTGGCCACCGGCGACGAGGCGTTCCTGGACCGGATGTGGCCCGTGGTGCTGGCCGCCGTGGAGTTCGTCCTGGCCCTCCAGCAGCCCGGCGGGCAGATCGGCTGGAAGCGCGAGGACGACGGCACGGCCGTCAACGACGCGCTGCTGACCGGGAGTTCGTCGATCCACCAGGCGCTGCGCTGCGCGCTGGCCATCGCCGACGAGCGCGAGGAGCCGCAGCCCGGCTGGGAGCTGGCACTGGGCGCGCTCGGCCACGCGATACGCAGCCACCCCGAGCGGTTCCTGGACAAGTCCCGCTACTCGATGGACTGGTACTACCCGGTGCTCGGCGGCGCGCTGGACGGCGCCGCGGCCAAGGCCCGCATCGAGGAGGGCTGGGACGACTTCGTGGTGCCGGGCCTGGGCGTGCGCTGCGTGCTGCCCAACCCGTGGGTCACCGGCGGCGAGAGCTGCGAACTGGCCCTGGCCCTGTGGGTGACGGGGGAGTCCGACCGGGCCCTGGAGGTGCTGCAGTCGATCAAGCACCTGCGCGCCGAGGGCGGCATGTACTGGACGGGGTACGTCTTCGAGGGCGACCGGGCCGTCTGGCCCGAGGAGCTCACCACCTGGACCGCCGGTTCGCTGCTCCTGGCGGTGGCCGCGCTCGGGGGGGACGAGGCGACCACCGCCGTCTTCGGAGGAGAACGGCTGCCGAGGGGCCTGGAACCGGACTGCTGCTGAGCCGCAGCGGTCCGGGGGCCGGGCCCCCGGCTCACCGACCGGTCAGTACCTGCGCAGCCGGCCGGCGATGGCGTGCCCGACGAGCAGGTACACCACGGCCGCGAGCCCGTACCCGGCGACCACCCGGGCCCAGGCCTCGTCGAAGGTGAACAGGTCGTAGGACCAGCCGGCCAGCCAGCGTGCCGCGTCCTGGACGAAGTTCACCAGGTCGTTGGCGCGGTTGGCGTCCAGCAGGTACATCAGGATCCACAGGCCGAGGATGACGGCCATGATGTCGGCGATCACGACGATGGCCGTCGCCGCCGAGTTGCTGCCACTGCGATGACGAGGGGACATGGAGGGCGTGTTGCCGCCTTCCGGGGCGCGAAACCCGTCCGGACGCGCTCCGGTGGCGCCGGTGCGCTCCCGGGGCGAGTGTGGGACCAACTGCTCCTGGGAGGTTCCCGTGCCCGTTTCCGGTCAGCTGCGCCGCGCGGTCGTCGCGCTCGTGATGTCCTGCGCCCTCATCGCCGGCGCCACCGCCTGCAACGGCGACGACAAGGACGGCGCGAGCGGCAACGCGACGCCCACCAGCTCGGCCGAGGCGCAGAAGTTCGCCAAGACCCGGTTCGTGGCCAACGCGAGCCTGGCGGCGGGCGCCGCCTACCAGTGGATCGTCAAGCCCTACCGCGCGGGCACCTTCAAGGCCGGTGCCGACGGCCGGAAGTTCGCGCTGGTCAAGGCGGGCCTGGCGGGCGCCTTCACGTACAACAGGCTCAAGGCGGCGGTGAACAACGCCAAGGGCGACGAGCTGCTGTCCAAGGCGGTCGCGCCGCTGTCGGCGGGCATCGAGTCGCTGAAGGACCTGGGCACCAAGCTGCGCAAGGGCGAGGCCGGGGACGCGGACGTCGGCGCCTTCGAGAAGGTGATCAACGACGTCAAGGGTGCCGGGAAGAGCGCGGGCGCCGAGGTCACCGACAAGGTGCCCAGCGTCTCCCAACTGGGCGGGTAGTACTAGGAGTTCAGCTCCGCCAGCACTCTGAGCGTCTCCGGGTCCGGTGCCGTGGCCAGCAGGTCCGTCACCGGGCCCTTGCGCCACAGGTCGAGGCGTTCGGCGATCCGGGCCCGCGGGCCCACCAGCGAGATCTCGTCCGCGAAGGCGTCCGGCACCGCGAGCACCGCCTCCTGGCGGCGCCCGGCCGCGAACAGCTCCTGGACGCGCCGCGCCTCCTCCTCGTACCCCATGCGCCCCATCAGGTCGGCGTGGAAGTTGCGGGCCGCGTGGCCCATGCCGCCGATGTAGAAGCCGAGCATCGCCTTCACCGGCAGCAGCCCCTCGGCGACGTCGTCGCACACCTGCGCCCGCACCAGCGGGGCGATCAGGAAGCCCTCCCGCAGCCCGTCCAGGGAAGCCTGGTAGGCGTCGGTGCGGGTGGGCGACCAGTAGAGCGGCAGCCAGCCGTCGGCGATCCGCACGGTCTGCGCGACGTTCTTGGGGCCCTCCGCGCCGAGCAGCACCGGCAGGTCCGCCCGCAGCGGGTGGGTGATCGGCTTGAGCGGCTTGCCCAGGCCGGTGCCGCGCGGCCCGTCGGTGCCCGCGTAGGGGTGGGAGTGGAAGCGCCCCGCCAGCTCCACCGGGCCCTCGCGGCGCAGCACCTGGCGGATCACGTCGACGTACTCGCGGGTCGCGGTCAGCGGCGAGGACGGGAACGGCCGCCCGTACCAGCCCTCCACCACCTGCGGCCCGGACAGGCCCAGGCCCAGCATCATCCGGCCGCCGGAGAGGTGGTCCAGGGTCAGGGCCTGCATGGCGGTCGCGGTGGGGGTGCGGGCGGCCATCTGCGCCACCGCGGTGCCCAGCCTGATCCGGGAGGTGTGCGCGGCGATCCAGGTGAGCGGGGTGAAGGCGTCCGAGCCCCAGGCCTCGGCGGTCCACACCGAGTCGTAGCCGAGCCGCTCGGCCTCCTGGGCGAGGTGCAGGTGGCCGGGGTTCGGGCCGCGGCCCCAGTAGCCGAGCGCGAGTCCGAGTCGCATGCCCCACAACCTTTCTGACGGACCGTCAGTTCAGGGGGCGAGCGTACGGCAACGGCCCCCCGCCCGGAAGGGCGGGGGGCCGTCGTGGACCGGGTGCGCGGATCAGCCGCGCTGGATGCCCGAGGTGTCCTGCAGGACGCCGCGGCGGCCGTCCTGGGTCTGGGCCACCAGGCCCGGGCCGCGCTGCTCGACGGCCAGGTACCAGGTGCCCGGCGCCAGTTCGGCGATCGGCGCGGGCGAGCCGTCCTCCGCGTACAGCGGGCGGGCCACCGGCACGGCGAACCAGAACGGGGCGAAGTCGCCCGACGGGGCGGCGGCCGCCTGCGGCTGGGCCGGCTGTGCGGCGGCCTGCTGGCCGTACGGCTGGGGCTGGCCGGGCTGGCCGCCGTACGAGGGCTGCTGGGCGCCCGGGTAGCCGTAACCACCCTGCGGCTGCTGGCCGTAGGGCTGCGGCGCCTGCGGGCGCGGGGCCGGCATCAGGGCGGCCTTGAGCGGCGGCACCAGCGGGGTGGCGACCGCGGCGCCGGCCAGCACCAGGGCGGCGATCAGGCCGAGGACCAGGCCCGCGCCCGCGTTGTCCGTCTCGAAGACCCACATCAGCAGCGTCCAGGCGGAGGCCACGGTGAGCACGATGCCGATGTGCGCCAGCTCCAGGCCCGCCACCTTGCGGGGCTGCGGCAGCCCGCGCGCCACGACGATCAGGGCCGCCCCGGCGATGGCGGGGAAGAAGGACCCCCAGCCGAGCTGGGAGAACTCCCAGGCGTTCGGGGTGTCGATCTTGTCGCAGAAGGCGCCGCTGCAGCTGCTGACGCCGAGGAACGAGGCGATGAACAGCAGCACCGCTGCTCCGATCACCACGCCATCGCCTCTAGTGAGGGAGCGGATGTTCACGTGAAATGTCCTTCGTCGGTCGTCTCGTCGGGGTGGCGCGAAGCACGGGGGCGGCCCCCCATGGTACGGACGAATCTATCGCCCGTCCGACCTACCCCTTCAGAAAGGTCCCGATGCCGTCGGCGATTCCCTGGGCCGCTTTCTGGCGCCACGCCGGGTTCGTGAGCAATGCGGCGTCCCCGGAGTCCCGCATGTTGCCGCATTCGATGAAGACCTTGGGGACGGTCGAGAGGTTGAGGCCGCCGAGGTCCTTGCGGACGTCGAGGCCGGTGCCGTCGCCGACGTAGTTCGAGCGGGCGCTGCCGGTGGCGCGCGCGAACCGGTCGACGAGCCGCTCGCCGAGCGCCCGGGACGGCCCCACGATCGCCGAGTTGTCCGCGCCACCCGCCTTGACCAGGGCCGGAAGGATCACGTGGAAGCCGCGGTTGCCACGCGCCGAGCCGTCGGCGTGCACCGAGACGACCGCGTCGGCCTTCGCCTTGTTGCCGATCCTGGCCCGCTCGTCCACGCACGGGCCCCAGGCCCGGTCGCCGTCCCAGGTGAATTCCACCGTCGCGCCCCGGCCGCGCAGCAGGGTGCGGAGACGTTGTGAAACATCGCGGGTGAATTCGGCTTCCGTGTAACCGGCGTTCGTCGACGTTCCGGTGGTGTCGCATTCCTTGCGATTGGTCCCGATGTCCACTTGCTTATTGATTTCCCGGGAATGGGAGAAATTGCCGGGATTGTGGCCGGGGTCGATCACGATGACCTTACCGGCCAGCGGCCCGCGCGGGGCGCCGGAGGCGGACGCGGGGGCGGAGGACGGCCGGCCGTCCGGGGTGGCGGCGGACTTGCCGTCGCCGCCGGGCGTCGTCGCGCCGGGCAGCGCGACGGCCTTCGGCGGCGGCGCGCTGCTCGCCGGGCCGCTCATCGCCTCCCACACCAGCCAGCCGGCCAGGGCGGTGGGGACGAGCGCGGCGGCCGCGATCGCGAGGTTGGAGCGGGCGAGACGGCGGGGTGCGGTGGGGGGCTCGTCGTACGACACCTCGCGATGCTATGCCGCGCGGTCAGATCCCCGGTGCCGTACGCCGCAGGACGCGCAGCGAGTCGGTCACCGAGACCTCGGTGAACGCGCCGGACGCCAGTGCCCTGAGGTACACGCGGTACGGCGCCTGGCCGGTGAACTCGTCCAGCTTCACCGGGAACACGTCGTGGATGACCAGCAGCCCGCCGACGGCGACCTTCGGCGCCCAGCCCTCGTAGTCGGCGCCGGCGTGCTCGTCGGTGTGCCCGCCGTCGACGAACACCAGCCCGAGCTCGCCGCCCCAGGCCCTGGCCACCTGCGGGGAGCGGCCGACGACCGCGATCACGTGGTCCTCCAGGCCCGCCCGGTGCAGGGTGCGCCGGAAGGTGGGCAGCGTGTCCATCACGCCCAGCTCGGGGTCGACCGTCGCGGGGTCGTGGAACTCCCAGCCCGGCTGCTGCTCCTCGCTGCCCCGGTGGTGGTCCACGGTGACCGCGCTCACCCCGGCGGCCCGGGCCGCGTCGGCGAGCAGGATCGTGGAGCGCCCGCAGTAGGTGCCGACCTCCAGGAGCGGCAGCCCGAGCCGCCCGGCCTCGACGGCCGCCGCGTACAGGGCGAGGCCCTCCTCCAGCGGCATGAACCCCTTGGCCGCCTCGAAGGCGGCGAGCGTCCCGGGCGCGGGGGCGACGTCGGTGGCCATGGGGTCCTCCAGCGGTAGGGGTGCCGGGCGGTGCGGCGGGGGTGGCGGTACGGGGAGTGGTGCGCGGATCAGGGCGGTACGGGTCCGTGCCCAGGGGCGGTACGGGTCCGTGCCCAAGGGGCGGTACGGGTCCGTGCCCAAGGGGCGGTACGGGTACGGGGCCGGGCCCATCGTGCCGTACCGCCCGCCTCACGCCTGCGCCGGGGCCACCCGCTCGGCGCCCTCCTCGGTGCGCCCTGCCGCGTCCCGCGCGCTGCTGGCCAGCAGGGTCATCCGCTCCCGGTGCCGGGGCAGGAACGCCGCGCACACCGCGCCGAGCACCACGGCGACGATCGCGATGAGGAAGGAGAGCCGGAAGCCCTCCAGGGTGGGCACCCGGACCGCGCCCAGCGGCTGGGCGGTGCGGGCCAGCACCATGCCGACGACGGCGCTGGAGACGGAGGTGCCGATGGAGCGCATCAGGGTGTTCAGGCCGTTGGCGGCGCCGGTCTCGGACGGGTCGACGGCGCCCACGATCAGGGCGGGCAGCGAGGAGTAGGCGAGGCCGATGCCCGCGCCGAGCACGGTGGAGACCACCACGGTCTGCCAGGCGGCGCTCATCATGCCGAGCCCGGCCGCGTACCCGACGGCGATGACCGTCATGCCGAGCAGCAGCGTGGTCTTGGGCCCGTACGTCGCCGACAGGCGCGCGTACAGCGGCGCGGTCAGCATCATCGTCAGGCCCAGCGGCGCCACGCACAGGCCCGCGACGACCATCGACCGCCCCAGGCCGTAGCCGGTCGCGGCGGGCAGCTGGAGCAGCTGGGGCAGCACCAGGGAGACCGCGTAGAAGGCGACGCCGACCATCATCGAGGCCAGGTTGGTCAGCAGCACCTGGCGCTTGGCGCTGGTGCGCAGGTCGACCAGCGGGGCGGGGGTGCGCAGTTCGAAGGCCGCCCAGCCGAGCAGCACCAGCGCGGCGGCGGCGAACAGGCCGAGGATGCGGGCCGAGCCCCAGCCCCATTCGGCGCCCTTGGTGACCGGCAGGAGCAGCAGCACCAGGCCGGCGGAGAGCCCGAGCGCGCCCGGCACGTCGAAGCTGCCGCGCGCCCGGCTCCCGGTCTCGGGCACGAAGGCCAGGGTCAGCGCCATGGCCAGCACGCCGAGGACGGCGGTGCCGAAGAACAGGGCGTGCCAGTCGGCGTGCTGGGCAACCAGCGCGGCCAGCGGCAGGGCGAGGCCGCCGCCGACGCCGATGGAGGAGCTCATCAGGGCCATCGCGGAGGCCAGCTTGGCGGGCGGCAGCGCGTCGCGTATCAGGCCGATGCCGAGCGGGATGGCGCCCATGGCGAAGCCCTGGAGCGCGCGGCCGGCGATCATCACGACGAGGTCGGAGGTGAAGCCGCAGACCAGCGAGCCGGCCACCATGACGGCGAGGCTGATGAGCAGCATCCGGCGCTTGCCGTACAGGTCGCCGAGCCGGCCCATGACGGGGGTGGCGACCGCGCCCGCGAGCAGGGTCGAGGTGAGGACCCAGGTGGCGTCGGAGGGGGAGGCGGACAGCAGCTGGGGCAGGTCCTTGACGACGGGGACGAGCAGGGTCTGCATCACCGCGACGACGATTCCCGAGAAGGCCAGGACGGCCACGGTGCCGCCGGTGCGGGAAGGGTCGCGAGGGGTGCGCGTCATGGGGGTGGGCCTCCAGGGGTCCTCGGGGGTGTGGTGCGGGGCAGGCCGGATCGACACCCCCTATACGTGCACGGTGCAACCTTCTGTACCGGTACGACTATTCCGGCTCGGGGCCGACTTGGGAACGACTTGACCTTTTCCTGGGCGCCACGGGGGCGGCGGCCGGGAGCACGCCCCGCGCACGGTTGTCTGACGCACTGTCAGAAACCCTCTTCCGAAGCACTGGAACGTGTTCTAGTCTGCCGTCCATGGGCATCGGAATCACGCAAGAACAGCGGGAGTTGGCCCGGTCCGTGCGCGGCTGGCTGGCCCGCGCCGCACCCCCCGAGCAGACCCGCAAGCTCCTCGACGTGCCCGCACCGCCCACCGGCCTCCCCGGCTACTGGCGGGCCGCCGCCGGGCAGGGCCTCCTCGCCCCGCACCTGCCCGAGGAGCACGGCGGCGCGGGCGGCACGCTCACCGACCTCGCCGTCGTCCTCGAAGAGGCCGGGCGCGCCGGGCTCCCCGGCCCCCACCTGCCCAGCGCGCTCGCCGCCGAGCTGCTGCTGCGCGCCGGGCACACCGGCCTCGCCCGCGCCCTCGCCACCGGGGAGCGCGCCGCCGCCGTGGCGCCCGGCCCCGGCACCCTCACCGCCACCCGGGCCGCCGACGGCACCCTCCACCTGGACGGCACCGCGCCCCCGGTGCTCGGCGGGGCCCAGGCGGACCTGCTGCTCCTGACCGCCGCCGGACCCGAGGGCCCGCTGTGGGCCGCCCTGGACGCGGACGCCCTCGCGGTGCGCGCCCACGAGAGCGCCGACCCCACCCGCCCCACCGCCGAAGCGGTCGCCGCCCACGTCCCCGTACCACCGGGGCGCCTGCTCGCCCTCGACCCGGACCTCGTCACCGACCTCGCGGCCGTGCTGTACGCGGCCGACGCCTGCGGCACCGCGGCGCGCGCCCTGGAGACGGCCGTCGAGTACGCCAAGGTGCGCGAACAGTTCGGCCACCCCATCGGCCGCTTCCAGGCCATCAAGCACCTCTGCGCCGACATGCTGGTCCGCCTGGAACAGGCCCGCGCCCTGACCTGGGACGCGGCCCGGGCGGCCCAGTCCGGGGACCCCGCCGCGCGCTCCCTCACCGCCGCGCTCGCCGCCGCCACCGCCCTGGACGCCGCCCACACCTGCGCCAAGGACTCCATCCAGGTCCTCGGCGGCATCGGCTTCACCTGGGAGCACGACGCCCACCTCCAGCTGCGCCGCGCCCTCGTCGCCCGCCAGCTCCTGGGCACCGGCGACGCCCACCGGCTGCGCGCCGTCCGCCTCGCCGCCGCCGGGGCCCGCCGCGAACTGCGCCTGGAGCTGCCGCCGGAGGCCGACGCCCACCGGGCCGGGGCGCGCGAGGCCGCCTCCGGGGCCCGGGGCCTCGACCCGGCCGCCGCGCGCCGCGCCCTGGCCCCCACCGGCTACGCGGCCCCGCACCTGCCGCCGCCCTACGGCCTGGGCGCGGGCCCGCTCCAGCAGCTCACCGTCCAGCAGGAACTCGCCGCCGCCGGGGTGCGGCTCGGCGACCTGTCGATCGCCACCTGGGTCATCCCCTCCCTCCTCGCGTACGGCACCGAGGAGCAGAAGGAACGCTTCCTCGGCCCCACCCTGCGCGGCGAACTGCGCTGGTGCCAGCTCTTCTCCGAGCCCGGCGCGGGCTCCGACCTGGCCTCCCTGCGCACCCGCGCCGAACGGGACGAGGAGACCGGCGGCTGGCGGATCACCGGCCAGAAGGTGTGGACCAGCGCCGCCCAGCGGGCCGACCACGGCATCCTGCTGGCCCGCACCGACCCGGACGCGCCCAAGCACAAGGGGCTCACCTACTTCCTGGTCGACATGCGGTCCACCCCCGGCATCGAGATCCGCCCGCTGAAGGAGATCACCGGCGACTCGATGTTCAACGAGGTGTACTTCGACGGGGCGCCGCTGCCCGCCGACGCGGTGGTCGGCGAGGTGGACGGCGGCTGGCGGGTGGCCCGCAACACCCTGGGCAACGAACGCGTCCACATGGCCGACCAGGTCGCCTTCGACACGGGCCTGGAAGCCCTGCTGGAAGGGGCCGACGCCCTGGACGACGCGACCCGCGCCCGGCTCGGCGCACTGCTCGCCGAGGCGCACGCCCTGTCCTGCGTCGGCCTGCGCACCACGCTCCAGCAGGTCTCCGGCCTGGAGCCGGGCGCGGGGGCCAGCGTCCGCAAGCTGGTGCAGACCGTGCACCAGCAGAAGGTCGCCGAGCTGACCCTGGAACTCCTCGGCCCGGCGGGCGCGGTGCGGGAGGGCCCGGGGGAGCGGGCGGTGCACGGCTTCCTGCTGTCGCGGTGCCTGACGATCGCGGGCGGGACGACGCAGGTGCAGCTGAACGTGGTGGCGGAACGGATCCTGGGCCTGCCCAGGGACTGAAGGACCGACTCGTGAACGCAACGACCGAGGGGCTCTGGGACGGATGAAGTCGTACATCGTCGGCGTCGGCATGACGAAGTTCGAGAAGCCGGAGACGCGGGACTGGCAGTACTGGGACATGGCCGGGGAAGCCGGCAGGGCGGCCCTGTCGGACGCCGGGATCGGCTACGACCTGGTCGAGCAGGTCCCGGTCGGCTACTGCTTCCAGGCGTCGACGGCCGGGCAGCGCGCCGCGTACGAACTCGGCCTGACGGGCGTGCCCGTCTACAACGTCAACAACAACTGCGCGACCGGCTCCACGGCGCTGATGCTGGCCCGCCAGTTCGTCGAGGGCGGCGGCTCGGACTGCGTGCTCGCGCTGGGCTTCGAGAAGATGAAGCGGGGCGCGCTGGGCGGCGGCTCGGACGGCGGCGACTTCAAGACGTCCCCGGTGGCGCGGCACTACGGGATCATGGCGGCGGCCCACGGCTTCGAGATGTCCCCGCCCACCGCCCAGATCTTCGGCAACGCGGCGCGCGAGCACATGAAGCGGTACGGGACGACGGAGGAGCAGCTCGCGGCGGTGGGCGCGAAGAACCACCGGCACTCGGCGGACAACCCGAACGCGCAGTTCCGGCAGGTGTACTCCACGGACGAGGTGCTGGCGGCGAAGCCGGTGCACGCACCGCTCACCAGGCTCCAGTGCTCCCCGACGTCGGACGGCGCTGCGGCGGCGGTCGTCGTCTCGGAACGCTTCGTGGAGCGGCACGGGCTCGGCGACCGGGCGGTGGAGATCGCGGCCCAGTCGATGACGACGGACACGGAGGAGTCCTTCGCCTCGGGGACCTGCATCGACGCGGTGGGACAGCCGATGTCGCGGGAGGCGGCGCGCCAGGCGTACGAGCGGGCGGGCCTGGGGATCGAGGACGTGGACGTGGTCGAACTGCACGACTGCTTCTCGATCAACGAGCTGCTCACGTACGAGGCGCTGGGCATGTGCGGCGAGGGGGAGTCGGGCGCGCTGGTGGAGTCGGGGGCCACCACGTACGGCGGCCGCTGGGTGGTGAACCCGTCGGGCGGCCTGATCTCCAAGGGCCACCCGCTGGGCGCGACGGGCCTGGCGCAGGCGGCGGAACTGGTGTGGCAACTCCGCGCGGAGGCGGGGGCGCGCCAGGTCCCGGGCGCGCGGGTGGGCCTGGCGCACAACATAGGTCTGGGCGGCGCGGCGGTGGTGACGCTCCTGCGGAGGGCGTAGCGCGAGGGGGCCCGCGGGGGCGGGGCACCCGGACCCTGCGGGCGCGGGGGCACCCGGGGCCTGCGGGTACGGGGTCACCCAGGGCCTGCGGCTGCGGGGCCCCGGGTCCTAGGACCAGCGGGCCCCGCCCCCGTACGGCCAAATCCCGATGTACGGCCCACGCGCCACCTGCGACCATGACAAGCATGCCCCGACCCAGCACCCGCACCACCACCCCCACCTCCCCCGACCTCATACCGCCCCCCACCTCCACCCCCCGCCCCTGGCTCGTCCTCCTCGCCGCCTGCGCCGGGCAGTTCCTCGTCGTCCTCGACGTCTCCGTCGTGAACGTCGCCCTCCCCTCCATGCGCACCGACCTCGGCCTCTCCGCCACCGGGCTGCAGTGGGTCGTCAACGCCTACTCCATCGCCTTCGCGGGCTTCATGCTCCTCGGCGGCCGCGCCGCCGACCTCTTCGGCCGCAAGCGCGTCTTCCTGGCCGGCCTCGCCCTCTTCACCCTCGCCTCGCTGCTCGGCGGCATCGCCCAGGAGGGCTGGCAGCTGCTCGCCGCCCGCGCGGTGCAGGGCCTGGGCGCGGCCGTCCTCGCCCCCGCCACCCTCACCATCGTCACGGCCGCCGTCGCGCCTGGCCCGGCCCGCACCCGGGCGATCGGCACCTGGTCGGCCGTCGGCGCGGGCGGCGGCGCGGCGGGCGGCCTGGTGGGCGGCGTGCTCACCGACCTCCTGAACTGGCGCTGGGTCCTGCTCATCAACGTCCCCATCGGCATCCTGGTGCTCGCCGGCGGCACGCTCTGGCTGCGCGAGGGCCGCGAGGCCGGCCCGCGCAGGCGCCTGGACCTGCCGGGCGCGGTGCTGGTGACGGCGGGCCTGGCCACCCTCGCGTACGGCATCGTGCAGACCGAGGAGGCGGGCTGGGGCGCGCCCGCGACCCTGGTGCCGCTGCTCGGCGGCCTGGCGCTGCTGGCCCTGTTCGTCGTGGTGGAGGCGCGCTCGGGGGAGCCGCTGATGCCGCTGAAGGTGTTCCGCTCGCGGGCGGTGTCGGCGGCGAACGTGGCGATGCTGGTGTGCGGTTCGGCGTCGTTCGGCATGTGGTTCTTCATGACGGTGTACGCGCAGAACGTCCTCGGCTACACCCCGCTGGAGGCCGGACTCGCCCTGGTCCCCAGCTCGGCGGCGGTCGTGGTGGGCTCCAAGCTGGCGCCGCGCCTGATGCCGTCCACCGGCGAGCGCAACCTGGCGGTGCTCGGCGCGCTGATCGCCGCGACCGGGTTCGGCTGGCAGTCGTGGATGACGGCGGACGGGGCGTACCTGACGGCGGTCCTGGGCCCGGGCGTCCTGATGATGCTGGGCATGGGCCTGGCGGTGACGCCGCTGGCCACCCTGGCCACCTCGGGCGCGGCTCCCGGGGACGGCGGCCTGGTCTCGGGCCTGATCAACACGTCGCGGACGATGGGCGGCGCGCTGGGGCTCGCGGTGCTCTCGACGGTGGCGGCGTCGCGCACGGGCGCCTCGACGAGCCCGGAGTCACTGACGGCGGGCTACGCCCTGGCGTTCCGGGTGGGCACGGGGGTGCTGCTGGTGGCGGCGCTGCTGATGCTGCTGTGGCTGCCGCGCGCGGCGGGGGCTCGTGGGCGACGGGGTGCGGAGGGGGTCGCGGGCTAGAGCCACCCCTGCTGGCGGGCGGCCCGGACGGCCTCCATCCGGTTGCGGGTGCCGGTCTTGCCGATGGCCGAGGAGAGGTAGTTCCGTACGGTCGACTCCGACAGGTGGAGCTTGGCCGCGATGTCGGAGACGGTGGCCCCGTCCACCGAGGCGTTGAGCGCGTCGCGCTCGCGGGCGGTGAGGGGACTGGGCCCGGCGCTCAGGGCGGCGGCGGCGAGCGCGGGGTCGATGACGGTCTCGCCGGTCAGGACGCGCCGGATCGCCTGGGCCAGCTCCTCGACGGGCCCGTCCTTGACGAGGAACCCGGCGGCCCCGGCCTCCATGGCGCGCCGCAGGTAGCCGGGCCGCCCGAAGGTGGTGAGGATGAGCACGCGGCAGTCGGGCACCTCGTCGCGCAGCAGCGCGGCGGCGTCGAGGCCGCTCATGCCGGGGAGCTCGATGTCGAGGAGGGCGACGTCGGGGCGGGCGGTGAGGGCGGTGTCGACGATGGCGTCACCGGTACCGATCTGGGCCACCACCTCGATGTCCTCCTCCAGCCCGAGCAGCAGGGCGAGCGCGCCGCGCATCATGCCCTGGTCCTCGGCGAGGAGGACCCTGATGCACTTGGAGGGGCGGTGGTGCTGCGGCATCTCGTCCATGGGGCCAGGCTATCCGCAGGTCAGCCGGGGGGCGCTGAGGTGGGCGGTTCGGGTCGGTGGAAGGGGCCTGGCTGCGCCTGGGCCTGCGGCTGCGGTCAGCGCATGAGCAGGACGACGGTCGAGACGAGCAGGGCCAGGGTCGCGACGGCGACCACGACGAGGGCGACGCGAGCGATGCTGCCGCTACGGCTCACAACTCCACCTCACTGAACCGGTGTTCGGATCCCGGTTTCCTTCGATGCTGTCCCATCCGGGACCGGGGAACACGGGGTTGGCCGGTAACGGGTGGGGAGCGGCGCATTAGGAGGCTCGGGCCCGGGGGCTTGCGCCTTGGTCCGCCCTCAAACGCCGGACGGGCTGGGTTTCCCCGGAGAATCCCAGCCCCTTCGGCGTTTGAGGAGCGGGGTCCGGGGCGGAGCCCCAGGGGCCTGCGCCCCTACCCGCCGGAGGCTTTCGGGAAGGGGTGGGGAGGGGACTCCAAGGCCCGCGCCCCGAGGGGCAGTTCCGTACGGGCGGCCCGGGCCCCGCACCGACTCACCGCCCACGGGCGGACGCGTACCGCCGCGCCTCCTCCTCGGTGAGGGGCCGCAGGGTGCCGGGCGACGCCACCCAGGAGATCCCGCCCCACAACGCGGCGACATGCACCGCGAGTTCGGTGATCCGGACCACCACGCACACCCGCCCGTTGCGGTCGACGGCACGCCCACCGACCCGGGGCGCCCAGGTCATCGCCCCGCCTCCTGGGCGGCGGGGGCACGCCCGAGGGCCGCCGCCAGGAGGAGGGCGGTCGGTACGGAACAGGCCCCGAGGCTGACCATGGGCACCGCCCCGGCCGCGTCGACCCGGAGCGAGGGGAGGGTGAGCCCGAGACGGGCCATGGCCCGGGCGACGTCGTCGCGGGCGCGGTCGGCGGCGTGCAGTTCCCCGAGCGTGGGCCCGGCGGGGTTCCTGGGACGTGAGGGGTGCATGGGGGCGCCCTTTCGGCGGAGCGGTTCGTTCGGGCTCCAGAGAAGCACCGTTGCGCCCCACTTGAATGACTTGAACGCCTTTCTTCAAGTTCGGTCACTGCTATGACAGTTGGGTGGTTACGGGTAAGGAGAGGTGGCAAGCATGAGCGACGAGGTCGATCCCGATGAAGTGAATCCGCTGCAAGCGTTCGGGCGTGACGTGGCGGAACTGCGCACCGCCCGGCGCATGACGATGAAGGCGTTGGGTCTGGCGACGGGATACAGCGAGTCGTACGTGAGCAAGGTGGAGGCCGGCCGGATCAAGCCGAGCGCGCGCTTCGTGGAGAAGTGCGACTTCGTCTTCGGTACGGGAGGCATGATCGGGCGTACCTATCGCCGGATGATCGACGGGGTGTCGCCGACGTGGTTGGCGCCGTACCTGTCTCTGGAAAAGGAGGCGCTGAAGGTCAGTAGCTACTCGCCGCTCTTCCTGACCGGACTGGTGCAGACACCGGCCTATGCCGAGGCGGCCTTCAGGGGTACGCACCCGCATGAGCCCCCCGGACAGATTGCTGAACGCGTGGCTGAGCGCATGAAGCGCCGCGCCATCCTGGAGCGCCCCATGCCCGCGCTGTTGTGGCTCGTCGCCCATGAAGCGGCGTTGCGCATGGTCGTCGGATCACGCGCTGTCATGGCCGAACAGCTCGACTACCTCCTTGAACTGGCGGCGACCCCACACGTGACGGTGCAGGTGTACCCGTTTCGGGCCGCTGTTCCGATGTCCGGCCTTCCATTTATCCTGCTGTGTATGGGCGGGGGGATCCGGTACAAGTACGCGGAGGCCGCTGGTCGTGGGTTCACGAGTGATGCCGCAGAGGACGTCGACCACTTGACGTCCATGTTCAACCGGCTGTGTGCGGAAGCGGAGTCGCCCGCTCGGTCCGTACGCCTGATTGCCGAGGTTCTTGAGGAGTACCGAGCGTGAGCAACACCCGTTCACCAGGGGCGATATGGGTCAAGTCGAGCTACAGCGACGGCGGGGGCGAATGCGTCGAGTGGGCGCCGTTCTCCGCCGCCGTGGGCACGGTGCCCATTCGCGACTCGAAGCGTCCTGGAGGGCCGCGTCTTGAGCTGAGCGTTCATGCCTGGACGGTATTCGTCGGTGGCCTCAAGGACTGATCACCCGCAATCGCAAGATTCCATGTCCGCACTAGCTGAGGAGTGACGCACATGAGCACCACCCGTGACCAGAGCACGCGCTGGATCAAGTCCACCCACAGCGACGGCCAAGGCGGCGAATGCGTCGAGTGGGCCCCCTCTCTGTCCGCCGCCGGGTCCGTCCCCGTCCGCGACTCCAAGCGTCCCGGCGGCCCCCGTCTCCACCTCACCCCCCACGCCTGGACCACGTTCGTCACCGCCCTGAAGCGGTGACCGCCGGCCTTCGCCGCCCCCGGCCCCGGGCGGCGAAGGCCCCGTACCACCCCGCACCCCCGTAGGGGGCACCGTCGGCCCGGAGTCGCCATGGCTCACCGGCACCACCTCACCCCCGCCACCCTCCACGCCCTCGAAGCCACCTTCGACGACCTCGCCACCCGCTACCCCGTCGACCCGCCCCAGGCCCTCCTGGTCCGCGTCCGGAGTCAGGCCGGCCACGTCCACCGGCTCCTCGGCGCGCGCATGACCCTCGCCGAGCACCGGCGCCTCCTGGTCGTCGGGGGCTGGCTCCAGCTCCTCGGCGCCACGCTCCACGTCGACCTCGGCCAGGAGCACGCCGCCGTCGCCCGGTTGCGGGCCGCCGAGGCGCTCGGGCGGGAGGTCGGGCACCCCGAGATCACCGCGTGGTGCCACGAGACCGGCGCCTGGCAGCTGCTGGTCCGCGGCGAGTACGAGCGGGCGCGCGAACTCTCCCGTACCGCCCGGGCGTTCGCCCCCGTCGGGTCCTCCGTCGCCATCCAGGCCGCCGCCCAGGAGGGGCGGGCCAGTGCCCGGCTCCGGGACGCCGCGGCCACCTACGCCGCCATCCAGCGGGTGCACCGCCTCGCCGGTGCGCTGGAGCCGCGCAAGGGCCTTGAGCACCACTACCAGTACGACCCGGGCAAGTCCCTCTCGTACACCGCCACCACCCTCGCCTGGCTCGGCGATCCGGCGGCGGAGTCGTACGCGCGTGAAGTGATCGCCCTCCTGGGGCCCGGTGACGACGTGCGGCGGTGGCCGCGCCGGGTCGCGACCGCCCACCTCGACCTGGCCCTCACCCTCCTCGGTGGCGACCGGCTCGACGAGGCCTGCGCCGCCGCGCAGCAGGCCGTGCTCTCCGGGCGGATCGTCCCCTCGAACCACTGGCGCGCCCTCGAAGTCGTACGCGCCGTCGAGGCCCGCCGGCTCCCCGAAGCCCCCGGCCTGCGTGAGGCCTACCAGGCGCTGCACCCCGCCGCCGGACTTCGGTGAGCTCAGCAGTCGCGCGGGCCCACCCGGCTCCACCGCCTCCTGCGGGTCCGGGTTTCCCGTTCCTCGGCGGGCCCGTCCGGTTCCGCCCCGCCGCCCACCGGGAGCTCCGTACGGACCTCGAAGCCCCCGCGGTCCAGCGGTACCGCCTCCAGCGTGCCGCCCGCCGTCGCCACCCGTTCCCGCAGGCCCCGCAGCCCGTTCCCCGGCTCCGCGGCCCCCGGGCCCCTCCCGTCGTCCGTGACCGTCAGGCGCACCCGCTCCGGGCCGCCCGTCACCGCGATCACGCACCGCGTCGCGCCCGCGTGGCGCACGACGTTGGTCACCGACTCCCGCACCACCCAGCTCAGCAGCGCCTCCGCCTGGGGCTCCAGGGGCGGGCCCGACTGGCGGACCACCGGGTCCACGCCCGCGCTGGTCAGGATCGAGCGGGCCCGGTCCAGTTCCGTGCCCAGGCTGCCCTCGCGGTAGCCCGTCACCGCCTCCCGGATCTCGGTGAGCGCCTGGCGGCCCACCGACTCGATGTCCGCGACCTGGCCCAGCGCCGCGTCCAGGTCGCGCGGCGCCAGCCTGCGCGCCGCCTCCGACTTGACCACGACCACCGACAGCGTGTGGCCCAGCAGGTCGTGCAGGTCGCGGGAGAAGCGCAGCCGCTCCTTCTCCACCGCCGCGCGGGCCAGTTCCTCCTTGGTCTCGCGCAGTTCGCGCACCGTCTCGGACAGGGCGAGCAGCGCCGCCGTCACCATCGAGGAGATGAACGTGCCGTACGCGATGTTGATCGCGTCCCAGCCGTCCCGCCACGCCCCGGTCGCCGCCGCCAGGAGGCAGAGCGGGAAGACCACCCTCGGCAGCATGCGGCCGCGCAGCACCGAGCCGACCGCCAGGCCGAGGAGCGCGAAGAAGGTCAGCCAGTCGCCGCCGTACCCGGCCGCCAGCCCGAAGGTCACCGCGCCGAGCGCGCCCAGCAGCCACAGGGTGGCCCTGGACTCCCGCTTCTTCTTGTCGAAGGCCCTGAACACCACGGAGATGTAGAGGGAGTTGAAGGCCAGCAGGCCCAGGCCGCCGATCAGCGGGTTCGGCGTCTCGCCCTGGAGCAGGTTGGAGAACGCCCCCATCCCCATCAGCAGCCACGGCAGCATCGCGAAGCCGTTCGGCGGGACGCCCTGCTCGGGGGCCGGGCCCTCGCCGCGCCGGCGGCGGGCCTTCTGCTCCGCCCGCCACTCGGCCCGGCGCCGCGGCCACTCCTTCTTCTGCTCCGCCTGCGCGGTGCGCAGCTCGGCCCACCGCGCGCGCCAGCCCTGCTTCATGAACCCGCTCCGTTCCCCGCGGCCCGTCACGTCCTGGCCCCCGTCACGCCGTCCCGTTCCCCGTCACGCCGTCCTGGCCGACCGACGGTACGAGACCACGGCGTACCCGCCGAACACCAGGCCCCAGCCCGCCAGCACCGCCACCGCCGCGCCGCCCGGCGCGCCGCTGTCCGCCAGCGCCCGGCCGACCTCCGCGAAGCCGTACGTGGGCGTGTACTCGGCGACCGCCCGCAGCCAGCCGGGGAACAGCTCCAGCGGGAACCACAGGCCGCCCACCACCGCGAGGCCCAGGTTGCACGCCACGTTGACCACCCCCGTCGTCTGGGCGGTGAGGCGGTAGCCGTTGCCCAGGCCGAGCAGGGTGAAGGGCAGCGAGCCGAGCCAGAGCGCCAGCGCCACCACCGCCCAGTGCCAGGGCGCGAGGCGCACCCCGTTGACCAGGGCGCCCGCCGCGAGGACCGCCGTGATCGCGGGCAGCACCACCACCGAGCCGGTCAGCGCCCGGCCGACCACCACCTGGCGCGGGCTCATCGGGGTGATCCTCAACTGCCGCAGCCAGCCGAGGGACTTGTCCTCCGCGACGCCGTTCCCGGTGGACAGCGCGGCGCCCAGCGCGCCGTACGCGGCCATGCCGACCATGGACGCGGTCTTCCACGCGCCGCCGTCCGACCCGTCGGCGCCCAGGTTGGTGAAGAGCAGGTACATCAGGACCGGCATGCCGACGCCGAAGATGACGAACCCGGGGTCGCGCAGCGCGCGCCGCACCTCCAGGCGTACGTACGCGGTGATCATCGGGCCGTCTCCAGTTCGTGGGTGGGGGAGGAGGAAGGGGAGGTGAGGGCCAGGAACGCGTCCTCCAGGGAGACCGGCGCCACCTCCAGGCGCCGCACCGCCCCGAGCCCCGCCAGCGCCACGATCGTCGCGTCGGAGTCCTCGGTGCGCAGTCGGGCGCGGTCGCCCCGCACCTCGACCGCGACCACGCCGGGCAGCCGGGGCAGGTCCCCGGTCGGGCGGCCCGCGAGGTCGAAGGAGACCAGGCTGCCGCCGGCCGCGCGCTTCAGCTCCTCGCCGGTGCCGTCGGCGAGGATCCGGCCCCGGTCGATGACCACGATCCGGTCGGCGTGCTCGTCGGCCTCCTCCAGGTAGTGGGTGGAGAAGAGCACGGTGTTGCCGCGCCGGGCGTAGGCGCGCATCGAGGCCCAGAACGCCTGGCGCGCCTCCACGTCCAGCGCGGCCGTCGGCTCGTCCAGCACGATCAGCTCGGGCGCCCCGGCCAGGGCCACGGCGAACCGCACCCGCTGGACCTGGCCGCCGGAGAGCCGGTCCGCGCGGCGGTCCGCGTGCTCGGCGATCCCCGCGAGCCGCAGCGCCTCGTCGACGTCCAGCGGCGCGGGGTAGGTGCGGGCCACGAAGGAGACCAGCTCGCGCACGGTGACGCGGGGGACCGGGCGGCCCTCCTGGAGCATGGCGCCGACCCGGCCCGCGCCGACGGCCCGGGCGGGGGGCCCGCCGAACAGCTCGACCCGGCCGGTGTCGGGCGCGTCCAGGCCGAGGAGCAGGGAGAGGGTGGTCGACTTGCCCGCGCCGTTGCGGCCGAGCAGCGCGACGGTCTCGCCGCGCCGCAGCGTCAGGTCGATCCCGGCCAACGCCCGCACGGAGCCGAAGGACTTGGCGACCCCGTCGAAGTGGACTGCTGTCTGCGTCATGTCCCCGACGGTACGGAGGACGGGGGCCGCCCCGGCAGATGCGCATGTACGGACCCGGCGGTGACAAATGTCCTGGGCGCCCGGGCGGTGAACGGGCAAGTCAGCGACCGGGAAGGCGATCTGACGTTCCGTCAGCAGCCTTCACAACCACCCCGGGGTGCGTTATACATAGTGCCCACCGGCCCTAGAACGCGTTCTAGAACGAGCGAGGGACGCGGCCGACGGGACCGGCCCCGTACGACCTCGGCGCGTCCGACGGTGCGGACGGCCGCGCCGAGGTCTTCCACTCCTCACGGACGCCCCCAAGGAGCTGCTGCCCATGCCCATCGATGCCGCCAAGGCCGTCGCCGCCGAGCCCCGCAGCGCCGAGATCGCCTGGGACCACAAGGACGTCCAGCTCTACCACCTCGGCGTCGGCGCGGGCGTCCCCGCGACCGACCCCGACGAACTGCGCTACACCCTGGAGTCCAGGCTCCACGTCCTGCCCAGCTTCGCCACCGTCGCGGGCGCCGGCATGGGCGTCGTCGGCGGGCTCTCCGCACCCGGCGTCGAGATCAACCTGGCCTCCGTGCTGCACGGCGGCCAGAGCGTCACCCTGCACCGCCCCATCCCCGTCAGGGGCCGCGCGGTGTCCAGTTCGCGGGTGGCCGCCGTCTACGACAAGGGCAAGGCCGCCGTCCTGGTGCTCCGCACCGAGGCGTCCGACGACGACGGACCGCTGTGGACGAGCGACGCCCAGATCTTCGTGCGCGGGGAGGGCGGCTTCGGCGGCGAGCGCGGGCCCTCCGTGCGCACCGAACTGCCCGACCGCGACCCGGACCGCACCGTCGAGCGCCCCGTGCGCGAGGACCAGGCCCTGCTCTACCGGCTCTCCGGCGACTGGAACCCGCTGCACGCCGACCCGGAGTTCGCCAAGCTCGCGGGCTTCGACCGGCCGATCCTGCACGGCCTGTGCTCGTACGGGATCACCCTCAAGGCGGTGGTCGACACCCTGCTCGACGGCGACGTCACCCGCGTCCGCTCCTACGGCACCCGCTTCGCCGGGATCGTCTTCCCCGGCGAGACCCTGCGGGTGCGGATGTGGCGGGGCGACGGCCGGATCCAGGTGGCGGTGACGGCCGTGGAACGGGACGACGCCCCGGTCCTCGCCGACACGCTCGTCACGTACGCGTAGCCCGCGGCCCCGACCCGTAAGCCCGCACCCGCAGTCCGCACCCGCACGTACCACCCGCACCCGCACTCGCACGCCCGCGCGGGTCCGCACCCGCAGCCCCACTCCCGTACCCGCCCCAGCACTCCACTCCCGGAGGGAGCCGCACCATGCGCGCAGCCGTACTGCACGAGACCGGTCAGGACAAGCTCGAAGTGCACGACGACGTCGAGGCCGTGGGCTTCGGACCGGGCAAGGTGAAGATCAGGGTACGGGCCACCGGGCTGTGCCACTCCGACGTCTCCGCGATGAACGGCACGCTCCCGCAGCCCGCCCCCTTCGTCCCCGGCCACGAGGGCGCCGGGGAGATCGTGGACGTCGGCGACGGCGTCACCGGTCTGAGCGCGGGCGACCGGGTCCTGGTGTGCTGGCTGCCCGCCTGCGGCGTCTGTCCGTCCTGCAAGCGCGGCCAGTCCCAGCTCTGCCTGGCCGGGTTCATGAACGCGGGCGTGCCCAACTTCAAGCGGCCCGGCGGCGACGTCTTCGGCTTCGCCGGGACCGGCACCTTCGTCGAGGAGGTCGTGGTGGACGCCGGGTGCGCCGTTCCGATCCCCGAGGACGTGCCCTTCGACATCGCCGCGCTGATCGGCTGCGGCGTCACCACCGGGCTCGGCGCGGCCGTCAACACCGCCAAGGTGGAGCCCGGTTCGTCGGTCGCCGTGATCGGCTGCGGCGGTGTCGGCATCTCCGCGATCCAGGGCGCCCGGCTGATGGGCGCGGCACAGATCGTGGCCGTGGACCCGGTGGCCTCGCGGCGCGAGGCGGCGCTGGGCTTCGGGGCCACCGAGGCGGTCGCCCCGGACGCGCTGGGCGACGCCAAGCAGCGCATCACCGCGGGCGAGGGCTTCGACTACGTCTTCGAGGTCGTCGGCAAGTCCGCCACCGCCCGCACCGCCTACGAGACCACCCGGCGCGGCGGCACCCTGTGCATCGTCGGCGCGGGCGCCATGGACGACAACCTCCAGCTCAACATGTTCGAGCTGTTCTTCGACGAGAAGCGCATCCTGCCGTCCATGTACGGCGGCGGCGACGTGCTGCGGTCCTACGAGCGGGCCATCGCGCTGTGGCGCGCGGGCCGCATCGACCTCGCGTCGCTCATCACCCACCGGGTGCCGCTGGCGGACGTCAACGAGGCGCTGGACCAGATGCGCACGGGCGTCGCGCTGCGCACGTGCATCGAGATCTGAGAGGACCCGCATGTCACTCCCCCTGGAGGGCCTGAGCGCGATCGTCACCGGCGCGGGCCGGGGCCTGGGCCGCGCCGAGGCGCTCGAACTGGCCCGGCTCGGCGCGTCCGTGGTCGTCAACGACTACGGGCAGCCCGGCCGCGACGGCTCCGGCGAGGCCTCGGCCGCACCCGCCGAGGAGGTCGCCGCCGAGATCGTGGCGGCGGGCGGGCAGGCGGTCGCGCACCTGGGCGACGTCGCCGACGCCGACTCCGCCCGCGCCCTGGTGGACCTGGCGGTGAGCACGTACGGGAAGCTCGACGTCCTGGTCAACAACGCGGGCATCCTGCGCGACCGGATGGTCTTCTCGATGAGCGAGGACGAGTGGGACTCGGTGATACGGGTCCACCTCAAGGGCCACTTCAACACCACGCACCACGCGGCCGTGCACTGGCGCGAGCGCTCCAAGGCGGCGGGCGGCCCGGTCTACGGCCGCATCGTCAACACCTCGTCGGAGGCGTTCCTCGCGGGCTCGGCCGGGCAGCCCAACTACGCGGCGGCCAAGGGCGGCATCGTCGGCCTGACCACCTCGACGGCCCTGGCGCTCGGCAAGTACGGGGTCACCGCCAACGCGATCTGCCCGCGCGCCAGGACCCGGATGACCGAGGACGTCTTCGCGGGCTTCGCCGAACCGGCGGCGGGGCAGCTCGACGCCCTGGCGCCGGAGCACGTCTCCCCGCTGGTCGGCTACCTGGCCTCACCGGCGGCGGCCCGGGTCAACGGCCAGCTCCTGGTGGTGCACGGCGGGATGGTCGCGGTGGTCGAACGGCCCAGGGTGGCCGCGAAGTTCGACACCAAGCAGGACGCGTTCACGTACGACGAACTGGACGGCCTGCTCTCCCCGTACTACGAGGGCCGGCCGGAGAAGGAGACCTTCGCGGCGGCGGAGGTCCTGGGACTCAAGCACGGGTCCTGAGCGACGGGAACGCGCGAGGGGCGGGGCCACTTCGGCCCCGCCCCTCCTCTGCGCGCCCTAGGGCGTGTTGCGAAAGTCCCGCCTGCCCCGCGACGCCTGGCACGCACGCTCGCTGCGTTGTCGGGATCATCCAAGTACGTCCAGTACGAGGATGACCCTCCGCCTTGCGAGCGCACGCACCAGACGCCGCGGGGCCCGCCCTCCGGGCGGACGGCGCTACTTTCGCAACACGCCCTAGTCGGACTCGCTGTCCCGCCGATGCCGCCCGTGCGGCGCGGACGCGGCGTCCTCCGCCGCTGCGGGTCCCCGGTGCCTGCCGGGTCCGTCGGTCTGCACGGACTCGGTGCTGCTCTCGGACATGTGAAACGTCACCCCGTGGTCGATCGCTTACCAGTGCGGCCGGAGAGTCTAGTCACCCCTCCCGCGCGGCCGCTCACCCCCGTCCGGCCAGCGGCGCCTGGCCCAGCGGGACCGGCTTCGCGGCGGGCGCGGGCATCGGCGCCACCCGCACCACCGGCGGCGGCTCCGGCATCGCCAGGCGGGCCACCCCGGCCCCCAGCCCGTCGATCGCCCAGGGCAGCCGCAGCTCGCCGTCCCGGCTCCACACCCCGGCCCCCGCCAGCCACCCCTCGGGCGGCGCCAGCTGGTGCAGCACCCGCTCGGCCGGCCGCCACAGCCCCACCCAGCTGCCCGTCGCCCCGTCGATCCGCAGGGCCACCGCGCAGCCCTCCGGCGTCAGCGTCTGCCCCGGCTGCACCGCGAACGGCGTCAGCTCCACGCCGGGCGGGCGCAGGCACTCCGGGAAGCGCACCGGCAGCGTCGAGCCCAGCACGCCCCAGCCGAGCCGCTCGTGCCCGGGCGCGTCCGAGCGCAGCATCAGCAGGCCGCTCTCCGGGTCCGCGAGCAGCAGCCGGTCGTCGCTGTCCTCGGCGATCTGCAGCAGCGGCGTGACCTCGCCGCCCCGCTCCAGGTCGACGGCGACGGCCTTCACCGGGCCGTCGTCCACCTGGCGGTCCAGGGCGAGCATCCGTCCCGTACGGTCCAGCCAGACCCCGCCCGTGCAGCGGCCCTTCACGTCCGCGACGTGCTCGGGGCCGAAGGCGCCGCCCGCCACCAGCCAGATCGCCGTCGCGTGCACGCCGCCCACCAGCGCGTACGCGCAGGCGCCCTGCGGCGAGGGCGGCAGCAGCCGGACGTCGGCGGCCTCGATGCCGCCCAGCGGCAGGTCCCCGGTGGCCGGTCCGGTCGGGTAGAGCAGGGAGAACAGCACCCGGCCGTCCGCCCGCCGCGCGATCAGCACCCGGCCGTCCGCCAGCGGCAGCACCTGGGCGTCCGGCTCCTCCGGCTGCCCGGCGGGCAGCGGCACGGTGTAGGCCTCCGGGCCGTCCAGCGTCCACCGCTGCGGGTACAGGGCCTGGCCGTCGCCGGCGAGGCGGACCGCGTAGGCGCCGTCCGCCGTGATCGTGAGCCCCGCTCTTCGTGCCGTACCGCCGTCCCCAGCGGCGGGTTCGATGGCACACGCTGTCATCGACTCGTCACCTCCGGCGACGAAGCTAGTTTTCGCGCTTCCGGCCGGACAACAAGAGACCCGCCTCTTCACACATAAGGGTGGCCGCGCCGGGATTCTCCTGAAGTGACCGGTCCCGTTGTGCTGACGGGGCGGTCGGGACGGACGGGGAGGCCGGCACCGCCCCGTACCGGTGCGACAACGGCGTGGTGGGCCCGGCACGCCGGGCAGGTAGCCTTTCCCCGTGCCCCGTCTGTCTGAAGTCATCGCCGAGCTCGACGCCCTCTGGCCCCCCGAGCGGGCCGAGGCGTGGGACGCCGTGGGCACCGTCTGCGGCGACCCCGACGCCGAGGTCAGCGGCGTGCTCTTCGCCGTCGACCCGGTCCAGGAGATCGCCGACGAGGCGGTGGCCCTCGGCGCCGACCTGGTCGTCACCCACCACCCGCTCTACCTGCGGGGTACGACGACGGTGGCCGCCGGCCACTTCAAGGGCCGTGTCGTGCACACCCTGATCAAGAACGACGTCGCCCTGCACGTCGCGCACACCAACGCCGACACCGCCGACCCCGGCGTCTCCGACGCCCTCGCCGGAGCCCTCGGCCTGCGCGTCACCGGGCCCCTGGTCCCGGAGAACGGGCTCGGCCGGATCTGCGAGCTCGACGCCCCCGAGACCCTGGCCGACTTCGCCCGCCGCGCCGCCGCACGGCTGCCCGCCACCGCGCAGGGCGTCCGACTGGCCGGCGACCCCGGCGCCACCGTCCGCCGCGTCGCCGTCAGCGGCGGCTCCGGCGACAGCCTCTTCGACGCGGTGCGGGCGGCGGGCGTCGACGCCTTCCTCACCGCCGACCTGCGCCACCACCCGGTGTCCGAGGCCACCCAGGCCTCGCCGCTCGGCCTCGTCGACGCCGCGCACTGGGCCACCGAATGGCCCTGGTGCGAGCTGGCCGCCGCCCAGCTCGACGCGATCTCCGACCGCCACGGCTGGGACCTGCGCGTCCACGTCTCGAAGACGGTCACCGACCCCTGGTCCTCCCACGAATCCTCTGGAGCCCCCAACTGAACGCCGCGCCCGCCGACCAGATCCGCCTCCTCGACGTCCAGGCCCTCGACGTGCGCCTGTCGCAGCTCGCCCACAAGCGCACGTCCCTGCCCGAGCACACCGAGATCGAGTCGCTGAACAAGGACCTCACCCAGCTGCGCGACCTGCTGGTGGCCGCGCAGACCGAGGAGAGCGACTGCGCCCGCGAGCAGACCAAGGCCGAGCAGGACGTGGACCAGGTGCGCCAGCGCGCCGCCCGCGACCAGCAGCGCCTGGACTCCGGCGCGGTCACCTCGCCCAAGGACCTGGAGAACCTCCAGAAGGAGATCGTCTCCCTCGCCAAGCGCCAGGGTGACCTGGAGGACGTCGTCCTGGAGGTCATGGAGCGCCGCGAGTCCGCCACCGAGCGGGTCGCCGAGCTGACCGGCCGCACCGACGCCGTCCAGGCCAAGGCCGACGACGCCACCGCCCGCCGCGACACCGCCGAGGCGCAGCTGGACGCCGAGTCCGCCAGTGTCTCCAAGGAGCGCGCCGTCGTCGCCGGGTCCGTCCCGGCCGACCTGCTGAAGCTGTACGAGAAGCTGCGCGGGCAGCAGGGCGGCGTGGGCGCGGCCCGGCTGTACCAGCGCCGCTGCGAGGGCTGCCACATCGAGCTGAACATCACCGAGGTCAACGAGGTGCGCGCGGCCGCCGCCGACGCCGTGCTGCGCTGCGAGAACTGCCGCCGGATCCTGGTGCGCACCTCGGAGTCGGGCCTGTAATGAGGGAGCTGATCGTCGAGGCCGACGGCGGCTCCCGGGGCAACCCGGGCCCCGCCGGCTACGGCGCGGTCGTCATCGACCCGGCGACGGGGGAGACCCTCGCGGAGCGGGCCGAGTTCATCGGCGTCGCGACGAACAACGTGGCGGAGTACCGGGGCCTGGTGGCGGGTCTCTCCGCCGCCCGCGAGCTGGACCCGGACGCCTCCGTGCACGTGCGGATGGACTCCAAGCTGGTCGTCGAGCAGATGTCCGGCCGCTGGAAGATCAAGCACCCGGACATGAAGCCGCTGGCCGCCGAGGCGGCCCGGGTCCTGCCGGCCGCGCGGGTGCGCTACGAGTGGATACCGCGCGAGCGCAACAAGCACGCGGACCGGCTCGCCAACGAGGCGATGGACGCGGGCAAGCGCGGCGAGCAGTGGTCGCCGTCCGCCTCCACGGCCGACCTGGACACCAGCGCCGACGCGCGCGCGGCCCGGGTGGTCGGCGACGCGGCGGCCGGTGCGGCGAAGGCCCGCGCGGCCCTCGCGGGCGCCCGCCCCGAGGCGGCGGAGGCCGCCGACCTGGCCCGCGCGGCGCTCGCCGGAGTGGGCGGCGCGGCGGGGGCCGCCGCGACGGCGGCACTGGCGATGACGGTGGACGAGCGGCCCCAGGAGCCGGAGCGGCCCGCCGCCCCGTCCGTCGGCTGGGGCAGCGCGGCCGACCTCGGCGCGCCCGCCACCTTCGTCCTGCTGCGGCACGGCGAGACCGCGCTCACCCCGCAGAAGCGCTTCTCCGGCAGCGGCGGCACCGACCCCGAGCTGTCGCCCGCGGGGCTCCGCCAGGCCGAGGCGGCCGCCGCCGCGCTGGCCGCCCGGGGGACCGTCCAGGAGGTCGTCAGCTCGCCGCTGCTGCGCTGCCGCCAGACCGCCCAGGCGGTCGGCGACCGGCTCGGCCTGCCGGTGCGGATCGACGAGGGCCTGCGCGAGACGGACTTCGGCGCCTGGGAGGGCCTGACCTTCGGCGAGGTCCGCGAGCGCCACCCGGAGGACATGGCCGCCTGGCTGGCCTCCCCGGACGCGCGGCCGACCGGTGGCGGCGAGAGCTTCGAGGAGGTGGCGGTACGGGTCGCGGCGGCCCGCGACCGCCTCGCCGCCGAGTTCGCCGGGCGCACGGTGCTCCTGGTGACGCACGTGACGCCGGTGAAGACGCTCGTACGGCTGGCGCTGGGCGCGCCGCCCGAGTCGCTGTTCCGGATGGAGCTGTCGGCTGCGTCGCTGTCGGCGATCGCGTACTACCGCGACGGCAACGCGTCCCTGCGCCTGCTGAACGACACCTCGCACCTGCGCTGACGGCTGTGGGTACCTCCGGGTACTACGACGAAGGGGCCGGGCGGCTTGCGGGCCGCCCGGCCCCTTCGCGTACCGCCGCACTACTTCACGCGGCCGCCGGCCCTACAGGCTGCGGCGACGGTTGCGGAACACCAGCGCGCCACCGGCCGAGACCAGCGCGGCCGCGGCGGCGCCCAGCATCCCGAGCGAACCGCCCGAGGTGCCCGTCTCCGCCAGCTCCGTGCCGTGGCCGCCCTCGTGGCCGCCCTCGTCCATGGCCGGGACCGGGGCGCCGGGCAGACCCGGGACGCCCGGCTCGTCGGCCGAGACCGGGACCTCGGGCAGGCCCGGGACGTCCGGGGTCTGCGGACCCTGCGGCTCGTCCGGGCTGACCGGGACGTCCGGCTCGGACGGCGCGTCCGGCTCGATGTCCGGCTCGTCCGGGGTCACCGGGGCGTCGGGGTTCTCCGGGGTGAGGACCGGCGGGGTGCCGGGCTCGTCCGGGGTGGCCGGGACGTCCGGGGTGCCCGGCTGGTCCGGCGTCGCGGGGGTGTCCGGCGTACCGGGCTCGTCCGGGGTCGCGGGGACGTCCGGGGTGTCGGGCGTCTCCGGCGTACCGGGCTCGTCCGGCGTGGCGGGGGTGTCCGGGGTGCCGGGCTCGTCCGGGGTGGCCGGGACGTCGGGGGTGCCGGGCTCGTCCGGGGTCGCCGGGGTGTCCGGGGTGTCGGGCGTCTCGGGGGTGCCCGGCTCGTCGGGGGCGGCCGGGGGCTCCAGGACCTCCGGGGGGCTGTCCGGGGTGTCGACCTGCGGCGGGAGCTGCGGCTCGTCCGGGGTGGCCGGGGGCTCCAGGACCTCCGGCGGGGAGTCCGGGGTGTCGACCTGCGGGGGCAGCTGCGGCTCGTCCGGGGTGACCGGCGGCATCGGGACCGTCGGGACCTCGGGGACCTCCGGGACCGGCACCTCGGGGACGTGGATCTCGGGGATCTCCGGGACGTGGATCTCCGGGACCTCGGGGATGTCCGGGACGTCCGGGACCTCGGGCGCCTCGGGGGCCTGCGGCTCCTCGGGCAGCTCGGGCTCGTCCGGGGCCGCCGGGACCTCGGGGATCTCCACGTGCGGCTCGTCGACGTCCGGGACCTCGATCTGGACGCGGGTCTCGGGGATCTCCGGGATGTCGATGTCGACCCACGGCTCGCCGACCTCGGGGAAGTCCACCTGGAGGGTGTCGTCCCAGTGGCCCGGGCACTGCGGCTTGGGCTTCGGCTTGTGGCAGACCGGCTTGGGCTCCGGCTGCGGCTGGGGGCAGGTCTTCGGGCAGGAGCCGCCGCGCAGTGCGGCGGAGCCGTCGGTCGCGGCACTGGCGGGGGAACCGAGCAGCACGAGGGAGCTCGCGAGAGCTGCCGCCGTGGCCGTCCCGTACAGGGATGAGAGGCGCATGGCGTGATCTTGTGGCGTAAAAGGGCGATAAGCGTCTTTTATGTGTTCGAGTCTTCGCAAGATCCACACGAACGGCCGCGCCCGGGGGAAACCGCGTGCCCCGGGCAACTTCCGTTGCGGGGGGTGGTCCGCGCGGGGTGGGCGGCGAGCGCCGACACGGCCGAATTCCTTGCGGCGGCAGGGGAGTACGGGTCCCGGGGGCCGGCTCGCGAGACCGTCCCGGTCGCCGTCGCGGAGGCTGGACGGGCCCTGGAGGCGGCGGCGTACGGAAGCGACGCGCCCGCGCGGTCCGGCCGGCGGTGCGAGGGGTCCGGTCACGGTCCGGTCGCCGACGCGTGCGCGCGGGCCCCGGGCCGTGCCGCCGCCACCCGGCCCGACGGACCGTCAGGCGGCCGGTGGGCCCGCGGTGATGACGGCCGTCTGACGGGGCGACAGGTGTCCGGAGGTCTCGCGCGTCCACGCCCGAGGATGCGCGCGGTCGGGGGTACGCGGGTGCGGTGGCCGCCGTGGTCGGTCGTGACGCGCTCCTGGTGGGCGCCGAACACGTGCTGCTCTTCGCCGACTTGGCGAACCCGACGGGCAACGCCCACTATCCGCGCCTGGGTTACCGGCCCGTGGCCGACCACGCCTGGCTGGAGTCCGGGCCCGGCTGATCAGGGCCTGAGCGCGGCGGCCTCCCGGGCCAGGGCCTCGACCCGGCCCCAGTCGCGGGCCGCGACGGCGTCCGCCGGGAGCATCCAACTGCCGCCCACGCAGCCCACGTTGGGCAGGGCGAGGTACTCGGGGGCGGACGCGGCGGAGATGCCGCCGGTGGGGCAGAACCGGGCCTGCGGGAGCGGGCCCGCCAGGGACTTGAGGTACGGGGTGCCGCCCGCCGCCTGCGCCGGGAAGAACTTCATCTCGCTCACCCCGCGCTCCAGCAGGGCCACCACCTCGGAGGTGGTGGACACCCCCGGCAGGAAGGGCACGCCGGAGCCCTTCATCGCGTCGAGCAGCCCGTCCGTCCAGCCCGGGCTGACCAGGAAGCGCGCGCCCGCGCCGACCGCGTCGGCCACCTGGGCGGGGGTGATCACCGTGCCCGCGCCGACGACCGCCCCGGGCACCCCGTCCGCGATCGCGCGTATCGCGTCCAGGGCGGCCGGGGTGCGCAGGGTCACCTCGATCGCGGCCAGGCCGCCGGCGACGAGCGCCTGGGCGAGCGGTACGGCGTCGGCGGCGTCGTCGATGACGACGACGGGGACGACGGGGGCGAGGTCGAGGACGGAGCTGCTCATGCGCCCATCCTGCCGGGGGTGCGGCAGATTGCGCAACGGCCGTTGCGCATGCTGCAACGCGATGCCCCGCGTGCTAGTGGATCTCGTCCACCAGCACGTCCAGCGACCACGCCTTCCCGGCCTTGCCCGGGTCCTGCGCCTCCACCGTGTACCGCAGGTCCCGCAGCGCCTCCACCAGCTCCGCCGGACCCGCAGGGGACGTGCCCGACTCCAGCAGGCCGCGCACGATCCGGCCCTTGGTTGCCTTGTTGAAGTGGCTGACCACCTTGCGGGTCGGCGCGTGCAGCACCCGCACCGACGCGGTCCGCCCGGCGACCTCGCCCTTCGGCTTCCAGGCCGCGGTGTACGCGGACGAGCGCAGGTCGAGGACCAGGCCGGAGCCCGCCGCCTCGGGCATCACGTCCGCCATCGGCCCGCGCCAGTACGCGCCCAGCGCGCCCAGGCCCGGCAGCTTCACGCCCATCGAGCAGCGGTAGGAGGGGATCCTGTCGTCCACCCGGACGGCGCCCCACAGCCCGGAGAACACCAGCAGCGACTGCCGGGCCCGCTTGCGGGCCGCGGCGTCCAGGGTGGCCAGGCCCAGCGCGTCGTAGAGGACGCCCGTGTAGACCTCGCCGGCCGGGCGGGCCCCCGCGGTGCGCAGCTCCGCGTTCTTGGCGACCTCGCCGCGCAGGCCCTCGCTGAGCCCCAGCACCTCGCAAGCCTTGTCCTCGTCGGCGGCGCACAGCTCGACCAGCTCGTCCAGGACGGCGGCCCGGGCGTCGGCGAGACCGGGCAGCGACAGCGCCTCCGGCTTGAGCGGGGCGCCCCGCCCCGAAGCGGCCTTGCCCTCCGACGGCGGCAGCAGCACGAGCACAGCGGTTCTCCTTGTGTTCCGTACGGGAAGGGGCGAGGGTCCGGGGTGCGGCCCGGGACCCGGGGCCCGCCGCAAGCCTATGCGCCGACCGCCCCCGCCCCGGCCGCCCCGCCCCTCCCCGCCCAGGCCGCCCCGTCCCCGTACCCCCGCGTCCGCACGACGTGCCGCGCCCGCCGCCGCGGCCTACGCTCGGGGCATGCCACGCCGCCATCTGCACGTCACCGGCGCCCCCGAGGCCCCGCTGCGGGCCGCCCTGGCCGCGGTGCGCGCCGGGCTCGGCGTCCCCGAGTCCTTCCCCGGCGCCGTGCTCGCCGAGGCCGAGGCCGCCGCCAAGGCGCCCCGGCTGCCCGGCGAGGACGCCACCGACCTGCCGCTCTTCACCATCGACCCGCCCACCTCCGTCGACCTGGACCAGGCCATGCACCTGGCCCGGCGCGCCGACGGCGGCTACCGGGTGCACTACGCGATCGCGGACGTCGCCGCGTTCGTCACCCCCGGCGGCGCCCTGGACGCCGAGGCCCACCGCCGGGTGCAGACCCTGTACTTCCCCGACGAGAAGGTGCCGCTGCACCCCACCGTGCTCTCCGAGGGCGCCGCCAGCCTGCTCCCCGGCCAGCCCGCCCCGGCCCTGCTGTGGCGCATCGACCTGGACGCCGAGGGGCGCCGGGTCGCCACCGACGTGCGCCGCGCCCTGGTGCGCAGCCGCGCCAAGCTCGACTACGCGGGCGTGCAGCGGGCCATCGACTCCGGCACCGCCGAGGAGCCGGTGGCCCTGCTGAAGGACATCGGCCTGCTGCGCGAGGCCCTGGAGGTGGAGCGCGGCGGCATCTCGCTGAACGTGCCCGAGCAGGAGATCGTCGAGCGCGGCGGCTCCTACTCCCTGGAGTACCGCGCCCCGCTGCCCGCTGACGGCTGGAACGCCCAGGTCTCGCTGCTCACCGGCATGGCGGCGGCCGACCTGATGACCGCCGCGGGCACCGGCATCCTGCGCACCCTGCCGACCGCCCCCGACGGCGCGGTCGCCCGGCTGCGCCGCAGCGCCAGGGCGCTCGGCGTGGACTGGCCGCACCACGTCCCGTACGCGCAGGTGATCCGCTCGCTCGACCCCCGCGACGGCCGGCACGCCGCGTTCCTCCAAGAGTGCACCACCCTGCTGCGCGGCGCGGGCTACACCGTCTTCACCGACGGCAACGTCCCCGCCGCCACCGTGCACGCCGCCGTCGCCGACGAGTACGCGCACTGCACCGCCCCGCTGCGGCGCCTGGTCGACCGCTACGCGGGCGAGCTGTGCGTGGCGGCCGTCGCGGGCCAGGAGCCCCCGGCCTGGGTGCGCGACGCGCTGGACGCGCTGCCCAAGGAGATGGCCGAGGGCTCGCGGCGCGCCAACTCGGTGGAGCGGGAGTGCGTGGACATCGTCGAGGCGGCCCTGCTGAAGGACCGGATCGGCGAGGTCTTCGACGCGTACGTCGTCGACGTCAAGGAGCGCGAGCCCACCGTCGGCACCGTGCACCTGGAGGAGCCCGCCGTGGTCGCCCGCGTCGAGGGCGGCGAGGCGAGGCTCCCGCTGGGCGAGCGCCTGCGGGTCCGGCTCACCCAGGCCGACCCGGGGACGGCGAAGGTGCGGTTCGCGCCCGCCTGAGCCCCTCGCCGAGCGCGGCCGTGAAGGCCCGGGCGTCGTCCGCGTGGCAGCGGACCGTGTGCACCCGCCGGGTGGCGCCCAGGAGCCCCCGCACGGCCACGGGCTCGCGCAGCCGTACGGTCACCGAGGTCTGCGAGCCCACGGCCAGGTCGAGCACGCCCTCCTGCGCGGGGTGCGTGAACACCAGCTCGTACCTGACCTCCTCCAGCTGCTCCCACGGCACCCGCACGTCCACGTGCGCGGCCTGGCGCAGCCGCACGCCGTCCGCGTCCAGGGTGTGCGGGCGGGTCACCGAGGCGGCGTGCAGGCCGAGGACGAAGAGCACGGTGTACACGTCCAGGACGAGCACGACCGCGTGCAGCACCGGCAGGTTCCGCAGCAGGTACGACATCCCGGCCGTCTCCACCAGGCACACGAACGCGAAGCCGTACATCAGGGCCGCCTGGTCCGCCGCGTGCCCGAAGGCCCGCACCCCCGGGCCGGTGCCGTGGCGGCGCCGGGCGGCCCAGAGGAGCAGGGCGTGCAGCAGGCGCAGCTCGTGCCCGGCCAGCCGCCGCACCCGCTCCGGCACCAGCTCCCGGAGCGCCTCACGGGTGCCCAGGCCGGCCCGCCGCAGCCGCAGCACCATGACGACCTCGGCGACCAGCAGCGCCAGCACCAGCGCCTCGGCGCCGAGGAGCACGCCCCCCGGTATCCGTACGCCCGCCACCACGCACACCACGAGCACCAGTTCCGCGGGCAGCAGGACGTACGCGGCCGCGCGCAGCGCCCGCCTCACCGGTCCCGCCCCCGCTCCGCGGCGATCCGCATCGCCCCGCGCACGGCGGCGGCCTGGGCGGGGGAGAAGTCGGAGAGGAACGGGTCGAGGGCCGCCGGGTCCCACTCGCCAGGACCGGGCAGCAGCTCCTCGGGCAGGCAGGCGGCCAGCGCCCGGGCGGCCCCGTCCACCCGGGGGTCACCGGCCGCCGCGCCCTCCAGGGCGTCGAGCAGCGCGTACACCTCGTGGGTGCGGGCGGCCAGCTCCGGGTCGGCGGTGACCGCCCGCATCGCCCCGATCAGCCGCTCGCGCTCACCGGCCGGGGCGATCGTGTCCAGCAGGGTCAGCAGCTCGCGGTCCCGGGCGGCCATCGGCGAGACGGGCCCGTCGCGCAGGTCGGCGAAGAGCGCGGCCAGCTCGGGGGAGACCGGCCCCTCGGCGGGCAGCCGCCCGTCCCGCGCCTGCCGCAGCAGCCCGTCCAGCCGCGCGCGCCGCTCCCGGATCCGCTCCTCCTGGCGCGCCAGGTCCGCGTCGAGCTCCTCCAGTACGTCGACGAGCTCGCGCCCCTCGTCGTCGGCGAGCACGTCCCGCACCTCGTCCAGGCCGAGCCCCAGCTCGGTCAGCCGCCGGATCCGGGCGAGCAGCACGGCGTCGCGCGTGGAGTAGTCCCGGTACCCGTTGGCGCGCCGCTCGGGCTCGGGCAGCAGGCCCAGGTGGTGGTAGTGCCGCACCGCACGCGAGGTGACCCCGACGAGGGCGGCGATCTCTCCGATCCGCATGCCCCTCAGTAGAAACCCTGACGCTGCGGCAAGGTCAAGCACGGCCGGGGACGGCGGGCGTCCGGGGGCCGGGTAGCATGTCCACCACGGCAGACGAGCCGGGCGGGCGGCCGCGTGGGGATCATCCGGTCCCCCCGAGGAACGTCCGGGCTCCACAGGGCAGGGTGGTGGCTAACGGCCACCCGGGGTGACCCGCGGGACAGTGCCACAGAAAACAGACCGCCGGGGACCTCGGTCCTCGGTAAGGGTGAAACGGTGGTGTAAGAGACCACCAGCGCCTGGGGTGACCCAGGCGGCTAGGTAAACCCCACCCGGAGCAAGGTCAAGAGGGGCCGCCCAGGCGGCCCTGCGCGAACGTTCGAGGGCTGCCCGCCCGAGTTCGCGGGTAGACCGCACGAGACCGGCGGCAACGCCGGTCCTAGATGGATGGCCGTCACCCCGACGACCGCGAGGTCCCGGGGGACAGAACCCGGCGTACAGCCCGACTCGTCTGCCCCATCCCCCCGTGCCCGCGCTGCGATCCCCTGTGAACCACCCGATCGGATCACAGCGCGCGGGCCCCGGCAGGCGGAGCATGGACCGCACGCACACACCGTGCGCACTGTCCTTCGTGAGGAGCCCTCATTGCGCTCATCGCTTCGTGAGGCATCGCCGCGCCGCTACCTGATGTGCCCACCCGCGCACTTCAGGGTCACGTACTCCATCAACCCCTGGATGGACCCGGCGAAGCCCGTGGACCTGCCGCTGGCCCAGACCCAGTGGGAGGACCTTCGCGACCGCTATACCGCGCTCGGCCACACCGTCGAGCTGCTCACCCCGCAGCCCGGCCTGCCCGACATGGTGTTCGCCGCCAACGGCGCCACCGTGATCGACGGCCGCGTCCTGGGCGCCCGCTTCGCCTACCCGGAGCGCACCGCCGAGGCCGCCGCGCACCTGGACTGGTTCCGCTCGCACGGCTACGCCGAGATCCACGAGCCGGACCACGTCAACGAGGGCGAGGGCGACTTCGCCGTCACCGCGTCCTGGATCCTGGCCGGGCGCGGCTTCCGCTCCAGCCCGCTCTCGCACGACGAGGCGCAGGAGTTCTTCGGCCGCCCGGTGATCGGCCTGGACCTGGTGGACCCGCGCTACTACCACCTGGACACCGCGCTGTGCGTCCTGGACGACGCGGCCGACGAGGTCATGTACTACCCGGGCGCGTTCTCCCCGGGCAGCCGCGCCGTGCTGGCCCGGCTGTTCCCCGACGCGCTGATCGCCGAGGAGGCGGACGCCGCGGCGCTCGGCCTGAACGCGGTGAGCGACGGGCGCCACGTGCTGCTGCCGCAGGCCGCGGTGGGCCTGTTCGAGCCGCTGCGCGCACGGGGCTTCGAGCCGGTCGGGATGGACCTGGGCGAGCTGCTCAAGGGCGGCGGCAGCGTGAAGTGCTGCACCCAGGAGCTGCGGGCCTGACCCGCGGCGGAGGGGCCGGGGACCGCGGGCGCGGAGGCCGGCGGTTCAGTCCAGGGGCGGCGGCCAGCCGTCGCCCCACTCCGCGTCGCGCGCCGCCTTGTACAGCGCGCCGTGCTTCTTGGTGACCGTCTCCCGGCCGAGCCCCTCGCCGCCGCACACGTCGAGCAGCACCAGGCCCTTGCGGATCTGCGGCCTGCGGGTGACCCGGGCCGGGGCGGGCGTGACGGGGAAGCGGGTCGCGGCGACGTAGGCGTACTTCTCGTCCTCGTACGCCAGGGAGCCGCCCTTGACCCGCCGGTGCAGGGAGGAGCGGCTGACCCGGGCCGCGAAGTGGCACCAGTCGGTGCCCGGTTCGATGGGGCAGGCGCCGCTGTGCGGGCAGGGCGCGGCGACGGTGAAGCCGGCCTCGACCAGGCGGGCGCGCGCCTCGATGATCCGCTGGTAGCCGTCGGGGGTGCCCGGCTCCACCACGACGACGGCCCGCGCGGCGCGGGCGGCCTCGGTGACGACGGCCGCCCGGTCCTGCTCGGTCAGCTCCTTGAGCACGTACGACACCGTGACGAGATCACTGCTCTCGATCCGGAGCTCCGCACTGATCCGCGAGCGCTGCCACGCGGCGCCCGCCAGGCCCGCGATCCCCGACGCCGCGGCCAGCTCCCGGCCCAGCGCGAGGGCGGGCTCCGCCCAGTCCAGGACCACCGTGCGGGCGGCGGAGTCCCAGGCCTCCGCGACCGCCCAGCTCGCCGCGCCCGTGCCGCCGCCGATGTCGGTGTGCGTGGCGGGCACCCACTCCGGGGCGGCCCCGCGCAGGGCGTCCAGCGCGCCCCGTACCGCCTCGAAGGTCGCGGGCATCCGGTACGCGGCGTACGCGGCGACGTCCGAACGGTCCCGCAGCACGGGCGCGTCGGTGGGGGTGGTGCCCCGGTAGCTGGCGATCAGCCGCTCGACGGCCTGGGCGGCCTGCTTCGGCGGCAGCCCGTCGAGCAGCCCGGACAGGGCGGCGCGCAGGGCTTCCGGGGCGGGGAGGGAGTCGTTCACCGGGACATCCTAGACAGCCGGGCCGACGAGCGGCCCCGCACCAGGACCGGCACCGAGCCCCGCACCAGGACCCGCACCGAGTCCCGTACCGAACCGGACGGAACGGACTCCCGTCCCGCCCGTCACAGGCCCGTACCGGGTCGGTGACCGAACTGCGGGCACCCGCTTACCAGTTGCTACGCTGACGGCCGTTGATCCCGGGTCATCCGCGGGTGATCCGACGGCGGAGCCCATCGGGGGGACGATGAGACAGCGGATCGTGCGCACGGCCCTGGTGGCCGGAGTGGCCGTCCTCGCCATGATCCTGCTGCTCGCCACGTGCGGCGGCGGCACCGGGAAGCCCGGGGCGAAGGCGAGGCCCTCGGCCGCGCCCAAGCCGTCGGCCACCCGGACCGGCGGGCCGCCCACGCAGCTGACGGTCCCGTCCTCGTACGACACCGGGCGCGGCTGGGAAGTGGCGGACGCCTCGCCCGAGTACGCCATGGCGGGCCTGGACACCCTGGGCTTCCTGGAGCGCGTGGACGACTTCCGGTTCCGGCTGCGCGCGGTCGACGCGGCCACCGGGAAGACCCGCTGGACCGGCGGCCCCTGGCAGCCGCTGTCCACCGCGGGCACCTATCCGCGGCTGCTCTCGGTCACCCGTGAGGACAAGCGCTTCTTCGTCACCTGGTCGTACGGCAAGACGCCGGGCGAAGGCCCGGGCGGCGCGAGCGGCGGCTCGACCCTGGTCTCGCTGGACCTGTACGACGCCGAGGACGGCGAGACCCAGCGGGTCGAGGTGCCCTGGTCCGACGCGCCGACCGTCACCGGCAGCGGCCCCGCCGTACTGATCACCGACGGCAAGTCCCGCAGCGCGGTCGTCGACCCGGGCACCGGCGAGGTGACCACCGTCGAGCCCGCCGACCTGGGCTACCCCAAGGGCTGCGCGGACTGCCGCCGGCTGACCGAGGTGCGCGCGGTCACCCCGAAGGGCCTGCTGGTCAACGGGGCCCGGGAGTTCTGGGTGCGCGGCGGCTGGACCAGCCGCTCGGGCGTGCCCAAGGGCGCCGACCCGGCGTCCGGGACGCCCGCGGCGGTGGCGCCCGGCGGCCGGATCCTGGCCAAGTGGCAGGAGGCCAGGGGGTCGAAGAAGGCGGCCACGCACGACATCTGGGCGGTGCACGACCCGGCGACGGGCAGGTCGCTGGTGCAGGTGGAGTGCCGCAAGCCGGAGGTCGTCACCGGCGACCGGCCGGTGGCCCTGACCTCGCCCCAGGGCCGCTACCTGATCGCCGGGAACCTGGCCTTCGACCTGGAGAACGGCAAGGGCTGGTGCTTCGAGGAGCCGGACGGCACCCGCCCGCTGGCGCTGACCACGGTGACCGACGAGGGCCTGGTGTACGGGGCGTCCAGCGCGCGCACCACGGGCGAGGCGCTGGCGGGCGGCGGTTCCCCCCTGCGCGTCGACCTGGCGACCGGGGTGCCCGAGCCGCTGCCCGCGAACGTCCGGCTGCCGTCGGCGGACACCGCCGGGGTGGGCCTGTTCCGCTGGACCGACCCCGGCGACCGCCAGCACCTCATCGCGTACGCCCGCGGGTCCGGGTCCTAGGAGCGGCTCAGCCGGTCAGGGCCTCGCCCCGGCGCTCCCACGGGCGGCACAGCCCCAGGAAGCAGCCGAGCGCGAGCAGGGCGCAGGCCAGCTGGACCACGGCCATCGGCACGGCCGTGGCCTCGCCCGCGATGCCGACCAGCGGCGAGGCGATGGCGCCGACCAGGAACGAGGACGTGCCGAGCAGCGCGGAGGCGGTGCCTGCGGCGTGCGGGGTGCGCATCAGAGCCATGGCGTTGGTGTTGGGCGTCGCCAGGCCCATCGCGGACATCAGCACGAACAGTCCGACGGCGATCGGCACCAGGCCCACGTCGCCGAAGAGCCCGCTGGTCATGAGCAGCAGCGCGGTGGCGGCCAGCGCGATCACGGTCAGGCCGAAGCCGAGCGCCTTGTCCAGGCTGACCCGGCCGACGAGCAGCTTGCCGTTGATCTGGCCGACGATCGTCAGGCCGACGGAGTTGATGCCGAAGAGCAGGCTGAAGGTCTGCGGCGAGGCGCCGTAGATCTCCTGGACGACGAACGGCGAGGCGGAGATGTACGCGAAGAGCGCGGCGAAGGCCAGACCGCCGGACAGCATGTAGCCGGTGAACACCCGGTCGGCCAGCAGCCCGCGCATGGTGCGCAGCGCCTCGCCGGTGCCGCCGGAGTGGCGCCGCTCGGGCGGCAGCGTCTCGGCGAGCCACTTCCACACCACCAGGGTGAGCAGCAGGCCGACGACGGTCAGGACGTAGAAGACGCCGCGCCAGTCGGTGATCCGCAGGATCTGCCCGCCGATCAGCGGGGCGACGATCGGGGCGACGCCGGAGATCAGCATCAGGGTGGAGAAGAACCGGGCCATCTCCACGCCGTCGTACAGGTCGCGCACCACGGCCCGGGCGATCACGATGCCCGCCGCGCCCGCCAGGCCCTGCAGCAGCCGGAAGGCGATGAGCAGTTCCACGGTGGGGGCGAACGCGCAGACCGCGGTGGCGGCCGCGTACACCAGCATGCCGCTGAGCAGCGGGCGGCGGCGCCCCCACTTGTCGCTCATCGGCCCGACCACCAGCTGGCCGAGCGCCATGCCCACCAGGCACGCGGTCAGGGTGAGCTGGACCGTGGCGGCGGGGGCGCTCAGCGAGCCGGTGACCTCGGGCAGGGCCGGGAGGTACATGTCCATGGAGAGCGGCGGCAGGGCGGTGAGGCCGCCCAGCACGAGGGTCACGAGCAGGCCCGCCCGGCGGGCGGCGGCCGGGGGTGCCGTCGCCGGAGGGGCCCCGGTTATCCGGTCGGGTGTCTTTCCCCGCGTGCTCTGGCCGCGCTCCGGCATCGACTGCTCCGTTTCGTTGAATCCGCACCCAATTCTCTCAGCCCGTGGGTGGTGGACCGCACCGCTCAGGCGGGCTTGAGACCCGGATCACCGGCCTCCGTCACGAAGGAGCCGACCGTGGAGACGGGAGCGCCGGGCCTGGTGACGTACGGTACGGCGCGGAAGTCGGCGCGTGCCAGGTCGCGTCCGAGCTCCACGGTCACGTAGCCACGGCGCCCGTTGTAGAACTTCAGGTGGGGGTTGGCCCGGGTCAGGTCGGACCAGTTGGCGGGCCGGTCGGCGCCGTCCTTGCCGCTGGCTATCGAGGTGGCGACGACCTCGGTGCCGAGCGTGCGCGAGTCCGGGTCGTCGAAGTCGGCCTTGAGGTCGAGGCCGTAGGCGACGTGCACGTCTCCGGTGAGGACGAGCAGGTTGTCCACCCCGGCGGAGACCGCGCCGGCCAGGACCCGGTCGCGGGAGGCCGGGTAGCCGTCCCAGGAGTCCATGGAGAGCTTGAAGGCCGCGCTGGGCACGTCGCGCCGCTGGGCGAAGGTGACCTGCTGGGGGACGACGTTCCACAGGGCGCGCGAGCGGCGCCAGCCGTCGATCAGCCAGCGCTCCTGGGTGGCGCCGGTCATGGTGCGGGCCGGGTCCTCGGACTCGGGCCCGGGCCGCTGCCAGCCGTCGCCGTAGGCCTGGTCGGAGCGGTACTGGCGGGTGTCCAGGACGTCGAACTGGGCGAGCCGGCCCCAGCCCAGGCGCCGGTACAGCCGCATGTCGGGTCCCTGTGGCCGCTGCGGGCGGCGCAGCGGCTGGTTCTCCCAGTAGGCGCGGTAGGCGGCGGCCCGGCGGATCAGGAACTCCTCCGGCGGGACGTCGTTCTCGGGGGTGTCGCCCGCGTAGTTGTTCTCGGTCTCGTGGTCGTCCCAGGTGACGACGAAGGGGTGGGCGGCGTGCGCGGCCCGCAGGCCGGGGTCGGTCTTGTACAGGGCGTAGCGCAGCCGGTAGTCCTCCAGGGTCAGGGTCTCCCGGTTGAACAGGTCGGGCAGCCGGCGGTCGGTGTAGGCGCGGGCGCCGCCGGTGGCGGTGACGGCGTACTCGTACAGGTAGTCGCCGAGGTGGAAGACCGCGTCGACGTCCTCCTCGGCCAGGTGCTCGTAGGCCGTGAAGTAGCCGTCGTGGTACGCCTGGCAGGAGACCGCGGCCAGCGTGAACGAGGCGGCGCGGGCCCCGGGGGCGGGGGCGGTGCGGGTGCGTCCGACGGGGCTGGTGAAGGCGCCGGCGCGGAAGCGGTAGTAGAGGACCCGGTCGGTGTCGAGGTGGTCGGCCTCGACGTGGACGGCGTGGGCGAACTCGGGGTGGGCGGTGGCGGTGCCGCGCCGCACGACCCGGGTGAAGCGCTCGTCGCGGGCGATCTCCCATCTGACGGCGACCCGGGCCCGGGGCAGGCCGCCGCCGGGCTCGTACGGGCGCGGGGCGAGCCGGGTCCACAGCAGGACGGAGCCGGGCAGCGGGTCGCCGGAGGCGACGCCCAGCGTGAACGGGTCCTGGTCGAGCTTCGCGGTGTCGAGTTCGGCGGCGCTGGCGGTGCCGGTGGCGGGCAGGTTCACGGCGAAGGCGAGCGCGGCGGCGGCGCCGGTGGTGGTGAGGAACCGGCGGCGTCCGAAGTGGCGCGCCGCGGCTCGGAGTCGGTCGTGCGGGCTGCTGCTGTCGTTGGCCATGGCAGGTATTGCAGCGGGGACCGACGACCCCGGCTTGTCGAGTACACAACATCCGCGTGTCGGACGGGTGAGGGTCGGGTGCCCGCAGGTCACGTACGCTGCGCGGCCATGAGGATCGCTGTGGTGACGGGTGCGGGATCGGGAATCGGCCGGAGCGTGGCGCTGGCCCTGTCGGAGGCGGGCTGGGGCCTGGCGCTCGCGGGCCGCAGGGCGGAGCCGCTCCAGGAGACGGCGGCGCTGGCGCCCGGGCCGTGCCTGGCGGTGCCCACCGACGTGACCTCCCCCGACGGCGTCGCCGCCCTCTTCTCCCGGGCGGTGGACGAATTCGGCCGGGTGGACCTGCTGTTCAACAACGCGGGGACCTTCGCCGGCGGCGGGGTCCCGGTGGAGGACCTGGAGTACGCGACCTGGCGCGCGGCCGTCGACACCAACCTGACCGGCGCGTTCCTGTGCGCCCAGGCGGCGTTCCGGGTGATGCGGGAGCAGTCGCCCCGCGGCGGCCGGATCATCAACAACGGCTCGATCTCGGCGCACGTGCCGCGCCCGGACTCGATCGCGTACACGGCGACCAAGCACGCCGTGACGGGCCTGACCAAGTCCCTGTCCCTGGACGGCCGCAAGTACGACATCGCCTGCGGCCAGATCGACATCGGCAACGCGGCCACCGAGATGACCGCCCGCATGCAGACGGGCGTCCGCCAGGCCAACGGCGAGCTGGCGGCGGAGCCGGTGATGGCGGCGTCCGACGTGGCGGCGCTGGTGGTGCAGATGTCGGGGCTGCCGCTGTCGGCGAACGTGCAGTTCGCGACGGTGATGGCGACGGCGATGCCGTACGTCGGACGGGGCTGACCCCAGGGGCCCGGCTCAGTGGGCCCTGGCGGCGCCCGAGGCCGTGCGGCCCACCTCGTGGTCGGGGGGCGTCGGGGCGGGCTTCCTGCGGGGGCCCGGCTTGGACAGGGCCTCCGGGGTGTCCGTGACCAGGCCCGTGCAGCCCAGCCGCAGCATGCGGGACCGGGCCGACGGGGTGTTCACCGTGTGGGCCCACAGGCGGGCGATCCCCGACGCGGCCGCCCGCCGCACATCGGCGTCCCGGGACCGCTGGTCCACGTCCAGCACGTCCACGTACCCCCTCCAGCGCCGTGGATCGTCCCCGCGCAGCTGACGCGCCGAGCGCCACAGCCGGGACGACAGGCCGAGGCGGTGCGCGGCCCGTGCGACCTCCGGGCGGCCCGAGCCGATCAGCACCGAGTCCGCCAGGCCCCGGCCCTGCACCAGGCGGGCCAGCCGGGGCAGCGCCGCCGGGTCGTCGGTGCCCAGGGAGAGCACGGCGCGCCCGCCGAGGCGGTCGAGGACCTCGGCCACGGTCGGCGGGCGCTCGGCCGGCGCGGTGCCGCGCAGCCGTACCCGCTGCCAGCCCCGCGCGTCCAGCGCCCGCACCGGCCCCCGCGAGAACGTGGTCCGCTCCAGCGTGGCGTCGGCCATCACCACCGGCGTCCCGTCGCGCAGCACCCGGGTGTCCAGGTCCAGGACCTGCGCGTGCCCCCGGGCGTGCGCCGACACGAGCCCCGACAGGCTGTTCTCCACGACCTCCCGCGCCCCGCCCCGGTGCGCCACCCGCACGGTGGCCGGAAGTGTGGCGATCGTCACGGCCCGCGGCGGCGCCCCCCACAGCAGCGGGGGCAGGGCCGCGGCCTGTCCGGCGAGGGCCAGGGCGATGAGCGTGCTCAGCGGGCTCCAGGGCGTCATGGCCCCAGGCTAGGAAGAGGGGGGAGGAATGTGGTGGAAACGCACCAGGACACGCACTCCCACGGCCTTCCGCGGCGGCCCGGGGGACCCCCGGTTGGGGACTCCGGTCACCCGGGGCGCAGGATGGTGGGACCATGGCATGAGTTGCTCCGCGCGGCGACCCCGCGCGGGCCCGGGCCCGACCGGCCCACGGGCGAGCGTGAGTGTGAGGGGATAGATGGGCGACGGTATCGGCCGCTACCGCGGCACGGAGGGCAAACTCGCGCAGTGGCTGCGCCGCCGCCCCAAGAGCGCCGCCGCCCCGGAGGAAGGCGGACGCGAGGAGCTGCTCCTCGCCGTCGCGGCCGCGGGCCTGCCGCTCGCCCCCGCCGCCCATCCGGCCGGCTACCGGTGTTCGTGCGAGCGCATCGGCTGTCCCACCCCGGCCCGCCACCCCGTCTCCTTCGCCTGGCAGACCCAGTCGACCACCGACCGCTCCCAGGTCGAGCGCTGGGCCCGCAACCAGCCCGAGGCCAACTTCATCACCGCCACCGGCATGGTCCACGACGTCCTCGACGTGCCCCTCCAGGCCGGGCGCGCGGCCCTGGAGCGCCTGCTGGCCCAGGGCATCGACGTCGGCCCGGTCGCCGAGTCCGGCGACGGCCGCGTGCTCTTCTTCACCGCCACCCGCGGCACCCCCGAGGACGAGGACGAGTGGTGGCCGTGCGAGCTGGACTGCCATCCCGAGACCATGGACGAGCACCCGGGCCTGCGCTGGCACTGCCGCGGCAGCTACGTCCTCGTACCGCCCGCCCGGCTGCCCGGTGACCTCACCGTCGACTGGCTGCGCGGCCCCGAGCACCCGCTGCCCGACCCGCTGACCCTCCTGGAGACGCTCACCGACGCCTGCGCGCGGTACGCCGCCGAGCAGGGCGAGCCGACCGGGCACGAGGTCGCCTGGCCGATGGGCCGCTAGGGCTTTCGGGGCCTAGAGGGCTGGCGGCTTTCGGGGCTTACGGATTGCGCGTCTCACGAGCCGGAGGCGCCGACCACGCCCTGGAGGCGGCCCACGATGTCCACGGCGTCCTTCGCGGCGCCCGCCGGCTTCACCCACACCGTCTGGTTGGACACCCACTCCTTGGTGAGGGTGTTCGTCACCTCGCCCGTCATCAGCGCCCGTACGTCCTGGCTCACCTTGGGGCGGTAGCCGCGGGCCGCGGTCTGCCGGTCGTAGTAGCGGGTCGCGAAGAAGACGAAGCCGCCGCCGTCCCGGGTCATCAGGCCCAGCGGCGCGAACGCGCCGGTGTCCAGGGCCTGGTCGACGTACTGGGTGGCCAGGCCCGGCCGGACCGCCTGCTTGCGGCGATCCTCGCGCCACCGCGTGGTGTGCTGCCCGGCCTTGAAGTGGTCCGGCTTCCCGTCGCGCAGGTAACCGGCGTACTCCTCGCTGAGGTTGCCCGGCTCCACCGCCAGCAGCCCCGAGTCGGGCGCCACCGGCACCGCGTACCCCTGCGCGTCGGTGGCGAAGGCCGGTATCTCGTCGGGCTCCAGGATCGTCAGGTAGGCGACCTTCCAGGGCTGCGCGGCGGCCGTCTTGACGAAGACCATCGCCCAGCGGTTGTCGCCCGCGCCCCGGTCGGTGTCCCGGTTGGAGTCGGCGTTCGCGAAGAACCAGCGGGGCCAGCCCGCCTTCCGGGGGATGGCGAACTCGGCGTCGGTCAGCTCCAGCGGCCGGTGCTGCCGGTTCCCGCCGGGCGTGGTCACCGAACGGGCCCGCAGGCCGGCCTGGTTGATGGCGCCGAGCGCGCCGGTGACCCGGTCCCTGTCCAGGGCCGGGTCGAAGGCCTTGTCGGCCTCGTTGTACGCGGTGGTGAAGTCCGCGAGCGCGCGGGCCGCCTCAGCCCTCGTCGCCGACGGCAGGAGCTCCCGCTCGCCGTGCACCGTCACGCAGCCGGTCGCCGCCGTCAGTGCCAGTACGGTCGTCGACGCCAGCGCCGCCGCCCGGCTCAGCCTTCTCATCGGTTGCCTTCTGCTCCTCGACCCCCAGTGACCGTCCGAACCCTACCGGGGACAGGAACAGCGCGAGCGTGGGGACCAGATACAGCAGCCACACCGTGACCTGCAGGACGGTCGGGTCGGGCTGGAAGTTGAGGACGCCCTTGAGCAGGGTGCCGTACCAGCTGTCCGGCGGGACGGTCGCGCTGATGTCGAACGCCTTGTCCGCGAGGCCGCCCAGGAACCGGGCCTCCTGCAGGTCGTGCACGCCGTACGCGAGGACGCCCGCCGCGACCACGACCAGCATCCCGCCGGTCCAGGTGAAGAACTTGGCCAGGTTGATGCGCACCGCGCCCCGGTAGAACAGCCAGCCCAGCAGCACCGCCGTGGCGATGCCGAGCAGCACGCCCACCAGCGGCGCCGGGGTGCCGTCCTGCGAGGCGCGCACCGACGCCCACACGAACAGCGCGGTCTCCAGGCCCTCGCGGCCCACCGCCAGGAACGCGGTCGCCACCAGCGCCGCCGTGCCCATCCGCAGCGCCTCGTCGAGCTTGCCGTGCAGCTCCCTCTTCAGGTGCCGCGCGGTGCGCCGCATCCAGAAGACCATCCACGTCACCAGGCCCACGGCGACGATGGACAGCGAACCGCCCAGCGCCTCCTGCGCCTCGAACGTCAGCTCCTGGGAGCCGTACTCCAGGGCGAAGCCGAAGCCGAGCGAGATCGCGACGGCGACGCCGATGCCGATCCAGATCGGGGCGAGCGCGTCCCGCCGCCCGGTCTTGACCAGGTAGGCGATCAGGATGCACACCACGAGGCTGGCTTCCAGCCCCTCGCGCAGACCGATCAGATAGTTGCCGAACACGTCGGCCTCCCGTCTACGAAAAGAGCGCCCGGCCCCACCAGTCGTCCTTGTCGCGGACGCCCGGCGGGACGGCGAACAGGGCCGAACCCACGTGCTGGATGTACTCGTTGAGCGCGTCGTGGCGCGCCAGGGCGGTCTGTACGGGGACGAAGCCCTTGCGCACGTCGCGCTGGTACGCGAGGAAGAACAGGCCCGCGTCCAGGCGCCCGAGGCCGTCGGTGCCGTCGGTGAAGGAGTAGCCGCGGCGCAGGATGGTGGCCCCGCCGTTGGAGTCGGGGTGGGCCAGGCGCACGTGCGCGTCCGGCTTCATCGCCTTCAGGAACGGCTCGTCGTGCTCCTTGGCCTTGCCGACGGGCGCGCCCTCGGCCTTGTCGCGGCCGAAGACGTCCTCCTGCTCCTGCAGCGAGGTGCGGTCCCAGGTCTCGATGTTCATCCGGATGCGGCGGGCCACCAGGTAGGAGCCGCCCGCCAGCCAGGCCGAGGCGCCGCGGACGTCCTCGGGGCCGACCCAGACGTGCTGGTCGAGGGCCTTGGCGTCGGTCCCGGCGATGTTCCGGGTGCCGTCCTTGAAGCCCATCATGTTGCGCGGGGTCTGGGCGTCGGGGGTGGTGGAGGAGGTCTTGCCGAAGCCGAGCTGGGACCAGCGCACGGCGACCTTGCCGAAGCCGATGCGGGCCAGGTTGCGGATGGCGTGCACGGCGACCTGCGGGTCGTCCGCGCAGGCCTGGACGCACAGGTCGCCGCCGGAGCGGGCCGGGTCCAGGTTGTCGCCGGGGAACTTCGGCAGCTCCACCAGGGCCCCGGGCCGCCGTCCCGCGAGGCCGAACCGGCCGTCGAACAGGGACGGCCCGAAGCCGATGGTCAGGGTGAGCCGGGACGGCCTGAGGCCCAGGGCCTCGCCGGTGTCGTCCGGCGGCGCCTCGGGCAGGCCGCCGAAGGCGCCCTCGCCGACCTCGTGCCCGGCGGTCATCAGCGCGGCCGCCCGGGTCCAGTCCTTGAGGAGCCGCACCAGTTCGGCGCGGTCCTCCGTCTTCACGTCGAACGCAGCGAAGTGCAGCCGGTCCTGCACCGCGGTGGCGATGCCGGCCTGCCGGTCGCCGTGGAAGGGGACGGCGGCGCCGCCGTCGGCGGCGGGTGCCGTGTGGTCCCCGCCGCGGGTGAGCGCGACCGTGCCGCCCGCGGCGGCGGCCCCGAGCGCGAGCCCGGCACCGCCCCAGCCGAGCACCGAACGGCGCGAGGGCGCCCTCGTCTCCTCGGACATGTCCATCCCCTGCTTCCCCGGGTGCTACTTGGTGACGGCGGCGGCGAGCTTGGACAGCGGCTCGGCGAGGGCGTTGACGCCGTCGGAGAGCTCCTTGCGCTGGTCCTTGCCGACCTTGTCGTACGAGGTGAAGGCGTAACCGGTCTTGTCGGCGCGGTACTTGTCCAGGAGCGTGTTGAGCGCGGCGAACTGCTTGTCCAGTTCGGCGACCAGCGCGGCGTCGTTCTTCGCGGCGACCGGCTTGAGCAGCTCGAAGGACTTCTGGGCGCCCTCGACGTTGGCCTTGAAGTCGACCAGGTCGGTGTGCGAGTAGCGCTCCTCCTCGCCGGTGACCTTGCCGGTGGCGACCTCGTCGAGGAGTTCCTTGGCGCCGTTGGCCATGGAGGTCGGGGTGATGTCGGCCTTGCCGACCCGCTTGACCCAGTCGGCCAGGTCCAGGTCGAGCTTGTCGGCGAGCTTCTTCTCCGGGTCGCCGATCTTCTTGTCCTGCCACAGCGCCTTCTCCAGGCGGTGCCAGCCGGTCCAGTCCTTCGCCGGGTCCTGGCCCGCCTCCAGGCCGTCCTCGCGCACGTCGACCTTGGGGTCGATGTCGCCGAAGGACTCGGCTACCGGCTCGGTGCGCTCCCAGCCGATGCGGGAGTCGGCGTACGCCTTCTTGGCCGCTTCCAGGTTCCCGGCGCGCACCGCGTCGGTGAACACCTTCACCTTGGGCAGCGTCTCGTCGGCCTGCTGCTGCACGTACTGGCGGTAGGAGGCGACGGCCTTGTCCATCTCGGGGGAGCGGGCCGGGCCCGCCTTGCCGCCGGTGGCCTTGACCTGCTGGCGGATGCCGTCGCCCTTCATGCCGGGCTTGCAGGCGATCTCGTAGTCGCCGGCCTTGACCTCGGCGGTGATCTTCGCCTTGGTGCCGGGGCCGATGTTCTCGCGCTCGGTCACGATGCGGTCGTCGGGGAACAGCACGTAGACCTCGGTGACCTTGGAGCCCTTGTTCTCCACCGCCAGCTCCACGTGCCCGGCCGGGAACTCCTTCGTGGAGACCTCGCAGGAGTCGTCCTTGGCGACGACCCGCACGGCGCCGTCGCCGGAGCCCTTGGCGTCGCTCTTCTCGGCGCAGCCCGTGACGGCGGTCAGAGCCGCGACCGTGGCGGCGGCGGTGACGACGGAGAGGCGGACGGGTCGCATGCGGACTCCAGGGCGGGGGCGGCGGGGTGGGATGGGTGGGGGGTGAAGCCGAAGGGTGGAGCGGGTCAAGCGGAGTGAGGCGGACCTAACTTAACCGAGGCTTACCTGACCGATACCCGTCCGTCCAGTGATTCACCTCTCATGCCCGGGCGCCGGACACGGGGCGGTCACGGCCCGTCCATGACGGGGTCAAGCAACGGTCAAGGGAGCGTCTGCGCGGGGTCCTCGTCCCGCCGGGGCACGACGAGCGGCGCCCCGGTCCGCGGGTGCGGGAACACCTCGACGGGCTGCCGGTAGACCCGGCTCAGCAGCGCGTCCCCGAACACCTCGGCCGGCGGTCCGTCCGCCGCGACGACCCCGTCGTGCAGCACGGCCACCCGGTCCGCGTGCGCCGCGGCGAGCCCCAGGTCGTGCAGCACGACCACCACCGCGTCGCCCGCGGCGGCCCGCTCCCGGCAGACCCGCAGCACCAGTTCCTGGTGGCGCAGGTCCAGGGCCGCGGTCGGCTCGTCGAGCAGCAGCACCGGGGCGCGCTGGGCCAGCACCCGGGCCAGGGCGACCCGGGCGCGCTCGCCGCCGGAGAGCGCGGCGAACGGGCGCGCGGCGAAGGCGGTGACCTCGGTGGCCGCCATCGCGGCGGCGACCGCCCGGTCGTCCTCCTCGCGCAGCGGCGTCGCCGCCCACGGGGCGCGGCCCATCCGCACCACGTCCTCCACCGGGAAGGGGAAGGACAGGGCCGCGGCCTGCGGCAGCACCGCCCGGCGCAGCGCCAGTTCGGGCGCGCTCCAGTCGCCGACCGGCCGCCCGGCGAGGAGGACCTCGCCGCGGGTGGCCCGCAGGTCGGCGGCGAGCGCGGCCAGGAGGGTCGACTTCCCGGCGCCGTTGGGGCCCACCAGGGCCAGCACCTCGCCCGCCCGGGCCGCCAGGTCGACGCCCCGCAGCACGTCCCGGGCCCCGAGCCGCACCTGCACGCCGCGCGCTTCGAGGGCGGTGTCACCGGGCGCGAAGGGCGCGGGCAGCTCCCGGGAGCGCCGGACCGACAACGAGCGGATCATGCCCAACCACCTTGCTTCCTACGGGTCCTGCGCAGCAGCCAGAAGAAGAACGGGCTGCCGAACAGGGCGGTGAGCACGCCCAGCGGGAGCTCGGCGGGGACGGCGACCGTGCGGGCCGCCAGGTCGCCCGCGACCAGCACGACCGCGCCGCCGAGCGCGCTGCCCGGCACCAGGAAGCGGTGCCCGGAGCCGTGCGCCATGCGCAGCAGGTGCGGCACCAGCAGGCCCACGAAGGTGATCACGCCGGCCACCGCGACGGCCGCGGCGGTCAGCAGCGCGACCACCAGGATCAGCACCAGGCGCAGCCGCTCCACGTCCACGCCCAGGTGGCGGGCCGGGCGCTCGCCGAGCGCGAGCAGGTCCAGCTTGCGCGCGTACAGCGGGGCGACGAGCAGGCCGGCCAGGGCGAACGGCAGGACGGCGAGCACCTTGGGCCAGGTCGCCTGGGCCAGCGAGCCCAGCTGCCAGAAGGTGATCTGGGTGATCTGCGCGTTGTCCGCGAAGAAGACGAACAGGCCGATGAGCGCGCCCGCGAAGGCGTTCACCGCGATGCCGGTGAGGATCAGCGTGACGACCTCGGTACGGCCGCCCGAGCGGGACATCACGTACACCAGGCCGACCGTGACCAGGCCCGCGACGAACGCGCAGACGGTCACCGACCAGTTGCCGAAGGCGTTGACGCCGAGCGAGATCGCGCCGACCGCGCCGACCGCGGCGCCCGAGGAGATGCCGATGACGCCGGGCTCGGCCAGCGGGTTGCCGAACACGCCCTGCATCAGCGCGCCCGCGCAGCCCAGCGAGGCGCCCACGAGCAGCGCGAGCACCACGCGCGGCAGCCGGATGTTCCACAGCACGCTCTCGGCGGCGCGCTCCAGTTCGTGGCCGCCCAGGCCGGTGCGGTGCTGCACGGAGGCGACGATGTCGCCGAGCGGCAGGTGGTACGAGCCCATGGCCGCCGACATCAGGCAGAGCGCGACGAGGACGGCGATCAGCGCGGCGGTCAGCAGGAAGGCGCGGCCGCGCGGCTTGCGGTCGGGGCGTACGGGGCCGGGTCCGGGTTCGGCGGCCTTGACCGGCGCCTCGGCGGTGGCGGTCACTCGGCGCTCCCGTACAACTGCTCCACCAGGGACTTCAGCACCTGATCGGTGCGCGGCCCGTAGTTGAGGAGCACGCCGTCGGGGATGGAGACGATGCGGCGGTCCATGCCGGCCGGGGTCTCGGCGACGCCGGGGATCTTCACCAGGCCGTCGGGGCCGCCGACCGAGTCCAGCCCCTTGCTCATCACCAGGACCGCGTCGGGCGCCGCCTTGGCGAGTGCCTCGGAGGTGATGGGCGTGAAGTCCTTGGTCAGGCCGGACTCCTTGCCCGCGTCGACCGCCCCGGCCGCCTCCAGCAGGGACGCGGCGCCTGAGTCGGCGCCGCCCAGCAGGTACACGGCGGCGGAGCCGCGCAGGTAGAGGAAGGCGACCCGGGGCCGGTCCTTCTCGCCCTTGGGCGCCGGAACTCCCTCGCGCACGGCGGCGATCCGCTCGTCGGTGCGCTTCTTCAGCGCCTCGCCCGCGGGCTGCACGCCGAGCGCGGCGGCGACCGCGTCGATCCGGGCGTTCACGTCGGCCAGGCTCTTCGCGGGCTTCACCACGACCAGCGGGATGCCCGCGTCGCGTATCTGGTCGACGGCCTCGGCCGGGCCGGTGGAGGTGTCGGCGATGACGACGGTCGGCTTCAGGGAGAGCACGCTCTCGGCCGACACGTCGTGCGCCCGGGTGACCACCGGCAGGGACTTCGCCTGCTCGAAGGTGGCGGTGATGTCCCGGGCGACCACCTGCTCGCCCAGGCCCAGGGTGAAGACGATTTCGCTGAGCGAGCCGGTGAGCGGGACGATCCGCTCGGTGGAGGCCACGGTGACCTTCTTGCCGTCCGCCGAGTCGACGGTCACCGGCAGGTGAGGCTTCGGCGCGGGCAGCGGCTCCACCCGGTCGGGGGCGGCGGCGGGGGCCTTGGCGGCGGCCGGGTCCGCCTGCTGGCCGGTGCCGCAGCCGGTGGCCGCGAGGGCCAGGCCGAGCACCGATACGAGCGCGCCGGCCAGGCGGGTTCTGCTGCGCACCGAGGGCACTCCTGTCGTTCGTCGGCCCTGGTGAGGAGGCCGCTGTGCGGGGTCGAGGTCGGGGTTCCCGGAGGCTTCCTCCAGAACCCGGCATAGCTTAGGTTAGCCTTACCTCGCTCTGCCAGTCCTCGGAGGGGATCCCATGCCGTTGTCCACGACCACCCGCGCGCTCGCCGTCGCGCTCTTCGCGGCGCTGCTGGGGGCCCTGCTCCCGGCCGCCACGGCACACGCGGCCGCGCGCACGGTGCAGGGCGGCAGGCTCGACTGGGGGATCAAGTCCTCGTTCCAGAGCTACGTCACCGGGCCGATAGCCAAGGGGAGTTGGAACCTCACCCAGGGCGCCGCCACGGTCGGCGGCAGCCAGTTCCGCTTCCACTCCGCGCAGGGGTCGTACAACCCCGACAGCGGCGCCTTCGAGGCAGGCTTCTCCGGCGGCGTGCACTTCACCGGCCACCACAAGGCCGACGGGAGCAACGAGCTCGACCTGACCGTCAGCCGCCCCCGGGTGCGCGTCCAGGGCGGCGGCGGCACCCTCTACGCCGACATGGTCAGCAAGGCCAAGGGCAGCGGCAGGGTCACCAGCCGCGCGGGCGTCCCGCTCGCCACGCTCGACCTCTCCGGCGTGAACATGCGCGGCGGCTCCAGCCCCGTCGCGCTCACCAACGTCCCGGCGACGCTGACGGCGCAGGGCGCCGAGGCCTTCGCCGGCTACTACACCGCGGGCACCCGGCTCGACCCGGTCAGCCTGTCCGTCGACGTCAAGGCCCCGGCGGAGAAGCCGAAGGCCACCCCGTCGGCCTCCGCGTCCGCCTCCGCCTCCCCGTCGGCGTCCGCCCCCGCGGCCACCGGCTCCTTCCAGGACGCGGCCGTGGACTGGGGCGTGCGCCGCACCTTCCGCGAGTACGTCTCCGGCTCCATCGCCCAGGGCAAGTGGGCGCTGTCCGGCGGCGCCCAGGACGGCGGCGCGCTCTACCGCTTCCCGCGGGGCAAGGGCGCGTACGACCCGAAGGAGCAGACGCTGACGGCGGCCTTCGCGGGCAGCGTCCGCTTCACCGGCAACCACCTCGACCTCACCCTCGGCGCCGTCGGCGTCAAGGTCGCGGCCGGCACCGGCACCCTCACCGCCGACGTCACCAGCGCGGGCACCACCACCAAGGCCGTCCCGCTGATCACCTTCACGGCCAAGGACTTCGCGCCCAAGAACGGACTCGCGTCCCTGACCGAGGCCCCCGCCACCCTCACCGCGCAGGGCGCCAAGGCCTTCAACGACATGTACAAGGCGGGCACCGCCATGGACCCGGTCTCGCTGGCGGTCGCCGTCGACACCAAGGCCCAGCTGCCCGCCCTGCCCGACCTGGGCAGCGACCCCCGCCCGTCGGCGGCGCCGTCGAAGGACGCGCGCACCGAGGCCGCCCCCGCGGCGTCCTCCGCCTCCGACGGCAGCACCGGGACGTACGCGGCGATCGGCGCGGGAGTCCTCGCCGTCGCCGCCCTCGCGGCCTTCGGCATCGTCCGCAGGCGCCGCGCGTCCACCGATTGACCCTCCCCCCTCGAACTTCCTGCCCCTTCCGCCTTATCCCCTAGGAGAACCACCCATGGCAGCCACCCGCCGCCCGATAGCCCTCGCCGCCGCCGTCGCCACGGCCGCCGCCCTCGGCGCCACCGCGTTCGCCCTGCCCGCCCTCGCGGACAGCGCCCCGGCCGCCGGTCCGGGTGACGTCCCCGCCATGGACCTCAAGGAGGGCACGCTGGACTGGGGCGTCGACCAGGTGCTCCGCGAGCACTTCGGCGCGATGAAGGACGGGGTCACGGTCGCCGACGGCGCCAAGCAGGCCGAGAAGCACGGCCCGTTCACCTTCGTCGACGGCACCGGCCGGTACGCGGGCTCGCCGACGCACACCGTCGCCACGGCCTTCAAGGGGAGCGTGCGGTTCTACGGCTACGGCGGTCAGTTCGACGTCAAGTTCTCGGACCTGAAGCTCAACACCAAGGACGCCAAGAGCGGCGAGATCCTCGCGGACGTCACCGCCCCGGGCAAGGACGGCAAGTCCCAGACGCAGCAGGACGTGGCCGTCGCCGCGCTCGACCTGACGAACGTCCGGCCCAGCCAGGGCGCCGGCGGCGTCATGGTCTACAAGGACATCCCCGCGACCCTGACCCAGGGCGGAGTCGCGGTGCTCGGCGCCCGCTACAAGGTGGGCCAGGCCCTCGACCCGGCGACCCTGACCGTCAAGGCCGACATGGGCGGCGGCAACGGCGGCGGCCAGAACGGCGGCGGCACGAACGCCGGTCAGCAGGGCGGCGGCACGAACGCGGGCCAGCAGGGCGGTGGCACCAACGCCGGTCAGCAGGGCGGTGGCGCCAACGCGGGCCAGCAGGGCGGCGGTGCGAACGCCGGTCAGCAGGGCGGCTCCACCAACGGCCAGGGCGGCGGCGCGAACACCGGTTCCTCCAACGGCCAGACCGGCGGCTCCACCGACGGCTCCACCGGCGGCGGCGAGGAGCAGCCCGGCAAGGTCCTCAACGGCAAGCTCAGCTGGGGCGTGAAGAAGACCTGGCGCGACTACGTCACCGGGATGTGCGGCGGCAAGGTCACCACGCTGGACGGCGCCTCGGGCAGCACCGGCGGCTACGACTTCGCCTTCGGCTCGGCGACCCTGGACGCCAAGGCCCGCAAGGCCGACGCCCGGTTCAAGGGCGGCGTGCGCTTCGAGTGCGCCGCGCACGGCATCGGGCTGACCTTCGCCAACCCGCGCGTCGAGGCCGACGGCACCGGCGGCAAGCTGATCGCCGACTCCACCAACTCGCAGGGCAAGACCACCAAGGGCGTCGTGATCGCCACCCTGGACCTGGCCAAGGCCGACTTCACGGCCAAGGACGGCACGACCACGCTCGCGGACATCCCGGCCAAGCTGACCGCCGAGGGCTCCGCCCAGTTCTCCGCCCCCGGCGGCCAGGGCGGCTACCCGGCGGGCACCGCCCTCGACCCGGTCACGCTCGTCCTCTCCACCAAGTCCGGCGACCTGCCGAGCACCACCGGCGGCAGCTCCACCGGCGGCTCCTCCGGCACGGGCGGCGACACCGCGGGCGGCTCCACCGGCGGTTCCACCGCGGGCGGTTCGACCACCACCGGCGGCACGGTCGGCGGCGGCAGCGCCGGCGGCTCCGGCTCCCTCGCGGCCACCGGCTCCTCCACCCCGACGGGCGCGCTGCTCGGTGCGGCGGCCGCCACGGCCGCGGCCGGTGCGGCGGTCGTCTTCGCGGTCCGCCGCCGCCGCGACGGCGACGCCACCGCGTAACCCACGGGGCAACCACGAGTACAGCGGCGGGGCCGCGCCACCGACTTCCCGGTGGCGCGGCCCCGCCGTCGTGCTTCAATGCCCGCGTGAACAGGACGACCACGAACAGGACGACCGCACACGGGACGACCGGGGACGGGGCGCTCGCGGACAGCGCCACCCGAGTCGAGGTGCTCCGCGTCTTCTGCGGCCCCGACGGCCGCCACGGCAACGCCCTGGGGGTCGTACGGGACGTGCGCGCCCACCGCGACGAGGCGTCGCGGCAGGCGCTGGCCCAGCGGCTGGGCTTCAGCGAGACCGTGTTCGTGGACGACCCCGAGCGGGGCGTGCTGGACGTCTACGCGCCCGGGGCACGGCTGCCGTTCGCCGGGCACCCGCTGGTCGGCGCGGCCTGGCTGCTCGACCTGGAGACGGTGTGCCCGCCCGCGGGCGAGGTGTGGGCGCGCCAGGACGGGGAGTTCACCTGGATCACGGCCCCGGCCGCCTGGTCGCCGCCGCGCACCCTGCGCCGCTACGGCTCGCCCGCCGAGGTCGACGCCCTGGCGGTGCCGGAGCCGGGGGAGTGGGTCTACGCCTGGGCCTGGGAGGACGAGGCGGCCGGGCGGGTGCGGGCGCGGGGCTTCCCGGGGCGCGGCGACGGCGTCGAGGAGGACGAGGCCACCGGCGCGGCGGCGATGCTGCTCAGCGCGGAGCTGGGCCGGGCGCTGAACGTGCGGCAGGGCCGGGGGTCGCAGTTGCTCACGGCCCCCGGCCCTGACGGCACCGTGGAACTCGGCGGCCGGGTCCGGCAGTGGGAGGTCCTGGCCGTCTGAGCGACGGCCGGGGACCCCGGGGTCCTGGCCGTCCGGGCGACGGCCGAAGGACCCCGTGGGGTGCTCAGGCGCTGAGCGGGAACTCGGCGCCGAGCTCGCGGAAGACCGCGCCGTTGAAGTCGAAGGCGCGCTTGCACTCGTCGACGATGCGCTGCTTCTCCAGGTCGTCCGCGTTCACGGCGTCCAGCAGCTCCCGGTAGGAGCGCTTGAAGGCCGCCGGGTTGGAGATCTCCTCGAAGACGTAGAACCGCACGCCGTCGCCCTTGCGCGCGAAGCCCCAGGTCCGCTCGGCCTTGTCGCGGATGATCTGGCCGCCGGACAGGTCGCCCAGGTAGCGCGTGTAGTGGTGCGCCACGTATCCCGCGGGCCAGGTGCGCGCGCACTCGGCGACGCGCTCCGCGTAGGCGGCGGTGGACGGCAGCGCCACCAGGCCCTCGCGCCAGTCCGGGCCGCGCAGGTGCGCCAGGTCCCGCTCCAGCTCGGCGGTGCGGAACAGCTCCGGCTGTATGAACGGGCCCGCGACCGGGTCGTCCTTCAGCGACTCGGCCGCCTCCTCCAGCGCCGCGTACACGAACCACAGCTGCTCGGTGTAGCGGGTGTAGGCGTCCACGCCGAGCCGGCCACCGAGCAGGTCGCTCATGAAGGTCGAGGTCTCGGCCTCCGTGTGCTGCTCGTGCGAGGCGACACGGATGAGGGTCGAGAAGGGCGTGTCCAAGGCGGACCTCCAGGAGGCAAAGGGGACGCGTAGCGCGGTGACCAGGAGGAGTATCGCTACTTAGGTTTGCCTAAGTCAACTGGTTCCCGACGTCCTGTCGGGAAAAAAATACCCCCGGAACCCGGTCCGGCGACACCCCGTGCGCGAAGGAGCCCCCGCCCGGTGGGGGCGGGGGCTCCTGGGAGGGGCGCGAGGACGCGGCCGGGGGCGCTCAGGGAAGCGTGAGGACCTCGGCGCCGGTGTCGGTCACGACCAGGGTGTGCTCGAACTGCGCGGTGCGCTTGCGGTCCTTGGTCACCACGGTCCAGCCGTCCTCCCACATGTCGTACTCGTGGGTGCCCAGCGTCAGCATCGGCTCGATGGTGAAGGTCATCCCGGGCTGGATGACGGTGGTGGCGTGCGGGGAGTCGTAGTGCGGGATGATCAGGCCCGAGTGGAACGACGAGTTGATGCCGTGCCCGGTGAAGTCGCGCACCACGCCGTAGCCGAACCGCTTGGCGTACGACTCGATGACCCGGCCGATCACGTTGATCTGGCGGCCCGGCTTCACGGCCTTGATCGCGCGGTCGAGGGACTCCCGGGTGCGCTCCACGAGGAGACGCGACTCCTCGTCGACGTCGCCGCACAGGTAGGTGGCGTTGTTGTCGCCGTGCACGCCGCCGATGTACGCGGTGACGTCCAGGTTCACGATGTCGCCGTCCTTCAGGACGGTCGAGTCGGGGATGCCGTGGCAGATGACCTCGTTGACCGAGGAGCACAGCGACTTGGGGAAGCCCCGGTAGCCGAGGGTGGACGGGTAGGCGCCGTGGTCGCACATGTACTCGTGCGCGACCCGGTCCAGCTCGTCCGTGGTCACGCCGGGGGCGATGTGCTTGGCGGCCTCCTCCATCGCCCGCGCGGCGATCCGGCCCGCCACGCGCATGCGCTCGACGGTCTCGGCGTCCTGGACCTCGGGGCCGGTGTACGGGGTCGGCATCGGCTTGCCCACGTACTCGGGGCGCTTGATGGAGCCGGGGACGGAACGGTGGGGGGAGAGCTCCCCCGGTACGAGAAGCGACTGGCCAGACATGCGGCGAGTCTAACCAGCGCGGGTGGGGGAGCATGGGGGGAGAGGAAGGAGCCGAGCATGGCCCTGTTCAAGAAGCGCGTGGCGGGCAAGCCGGGCGAGTGGTTCTACTGCCTCCAGCACAAGAAGGTGGAGGAGGGGCCCGAGTGCCCGTCCAAGAACCGCTTCGGCCCCTATCCCAGCCGCGAGGAGGCCGCGCACGCCATGGAGACCGCGCGTGAGCGCAACCTGGAGTGGGAGACCGACCCCAAGTGGCACGACGCCGGGAAGCGGGACGACGAGGGGTGAGCGCCGCCCGGGACCCGTGCGGTCCCGGCGCCCGCCACGGGGCCGCCCTCACGCCGTGAGGGCGGTCTCCCGCTGGGCGCGCCGCGCCCTCGCGTCCTCGTCGGTGTCGGCGTCGTACGACAGCAGCCTCGGCAGCACCGCGGCCAGCAGCCCCACCGACGCCAGGCAGGCCAGGCCGCCGCCCCAGAAGGCCGCCCGGGTCCCGGTCCAGCCCGCCATCGCACCGGCGCGCACCTGGCCCAGCTGGGGGCCGCAGCTGTACGAGAGCACCTCGATGCCCGCGAGCCGGCCGCGCAGCTCCTCCGGGATGGTCTGGTTCCAGATCGTCGAGCGGCCCAGACCGCTGAGCATGTCGCCCGCGCCCGCGACCGCCAGGCACACCAGCACCAGCCACACGTTCGAGAACCAGCCCGCCGCCGCGATCGCCGCGCCCCACGCGCCCGCGCCGAAGACCACCAGCAGCCCGTGCCGGCGCACCCGCGAGGTCCAGCCGCTGGTCAGCGAGAGCGCCAGCGAGCCGATCGAGCCCGCCGCGTACATCAGGCCGAGCGACCACTCCGCGTCCAGCTCGTCGGCGAGGAACGGGAAGATCGCGTTGGGGAAGGCGAAGAACATCGCGGCCAGGTCGACCGCGTACGTCCCGAGCAGCACCGGCCGCGACCACGCGTAGCGCGCGCCCTCCGCGATGCCGCGCAGCGACGGCTTCTCCGCGTCGTGCGCCGGCGGCGCGGGCGACAGCCGCAGGCACAGCAGTACGGAGACGACGAAGCAGGCCACCGTCGTGCCGTAGGCCGTCGCGTGCCCGGCGAACGCGACCACCACACCGGCCAGCGACGGGCCGACGATGGCGCCCAGCTGCCAGCGCAGCGCGTTCAGCGCGGCGGCCGCCGTCAGCTGGTCGTGCGGCACGATCCGGGCGAACAACGAGTCCAGCGCGGGGCGCTGCAGTCCCGCGAGCGCCGAGACGCCCGCCGCCACCACGTACAGCGGCCACAGCAGGGGGTCCGGCAGCAGCGCGTTGACCAGCAGCACCAGCGCCAGCAGGCCGAGCCCCGCCTCGGTGAGCAGGATGACCCGGCGGCGGTCCACGGCGTCGGCGAGCGCGCCCCCGTACAGCCCGAACACCACCAGCGGCACCAGCTCCACTGCGCCCATCACGCCCACCGCGAGCGGCGAGTCGGTCAGGTGCTTGATCTGCAGCGGCAGCGCGACCAGCGCCATGAAGCTGCCGAAGGTGGCGACCAGGCCCTGGATCCACAGCCGGCGGAAGTCGGCGGAGGAGCGCCAGGGGGAGAGGTCGGGCAGCAGGGCGGAGAGCCTGGAGGTCGCAGCGGTCACGACGGGCCATGCTGCGACGAAGGGCACCTTCGGGGCAAACGGTTTTCCGGACGCCCGAGCTCCGCGCCGCCCGGGGTCACCAGCGCGTCGGCGGCGGCGCCGTCAGCTGCTCCGCGAGCCGGGCCAGCCGGTCGCGCAGCCGGGGACGGCCGCGCGGGCCCGGCACCGCGTTCTCCCCGGCCGCCGCGCTCACCAGGTGCTGCACCGTGTCCAGGTCCACCGGCGCCCCGGGCCCGGCCGGCACCGACAGGGCCTCGTGCGCGAGGGCGGCCAGCTCCCGGTCGCCGCCGTCCAGGGACAGCACCGTCACCCCCGCGCGCCGGGCGTCGTGCACCCGCTGGAGCAGCCCCTCGCCCGGCTCCCCGGGCGCCACCACGAGCAGCGTCTCGCCGCGCCGCGCCGCCTCCACCCGGCCCAGGCCGACCGCCAGGTGCGCCGGGGCGCCCGGCCCCACCCGGTGCCGCACCAGGGTCGGCTCCAGCTCCGGCCGCCCCGACCAGGCGGCCTCGTCCACCAGGTGCGCGGCCAGGTGCCAGGGCTCGTACGCCTCGGTGCCCACCAGCAGCAGCCCGCCGCCGCGCGGCACCACCGAGGACCGCAGCGCCCCGGCGAACCTGCGGGTCTCCGAGGGCCAGTGCGTCCCGGCGAGCACCTCGCGCAGCAGCGCGACACGTACGGCGTCCATGGCGCCGCATCCTCACACCGACTCCGGCCGCGGTGCGGGCGTTTGGGAGGCGCTCACCCGTACGGGTCGTCCCGTAGTGTCGGGCGCATGACTACGAATGACAGCGCGGCCGACGGCGCGCAGAAGCCCCCGGCCAAGGACCCCTGGGACCTCCCCGACGTCTCCGGCCTCGTGGTCGGCGTCCTCGGCGGCACCGGTGACCAGGGCCGGGGCCTCGCCTACCGGCTCGCCCGGGCCGGCCAGAAGGTGATCATCGGCTCGCGCGCCGCCGAGCGCGCCGAGGCCGCCGCGGCCGGCCTCGGCCTCGGGGTCGAGGGCGCGGACAACGCCGAGTGCGCCCGCCGCAGCGACGTCGTCATCGTCGCCGTGCCGTGGGACGGCCACGCCAAGACCCTCGAAGCGCTGCGCGAGGAACTGGCGGGCAAGCTCGTCGTCGACTGCGTCAACCCGCTCGGCTTCGACAAGAAGGGCGCCTACGCCCTCAAGCCCGAGGAGGGCAGCGCCGCCGAGCAGGCCGCCGCGCTGCTGCCGGACTCGCGGGTCACCGCCGCCTTCCACCACCTGTCGGCCGTGCTGCTCCAGGACGAGTCGGTGGAGGAGATCGACACGGACGTGATGGTGCTGGGCGAGTCCCGCGCCGACACCGACCTGGTGCAGGCGCTCGCCGCCCGCATCCCGGGCATGCGCGGCGTCTTCGCCGGACGCCTGCGCAACGCCCACCAGGTGGAGTCGCTGGTGGCCAACCTGATCTCGGTGAACCGCCGTTACAAGGCGCACGCGGGACTGCGCGTCACCGACGTCTGAGCCGCGCGCCCGGCCGCCGCGCCGGGGCCGCACGGAGCGGGTGCCCACGGGCGCCCCGGCACCCCGCCCCGGGGCCGCCGGGGCGCCCGTGGCGCGTCCGGCGACGGCTGCGTACCGCATTCGGGCCATGTTCCCCGTGGCGCAATTCGCCGCAATACCCCAACTGCCGGGCGGGCAAACGCGGTTGGCGCCACCCGGTGCCCGCTCGGCGTGAACGTTCCGGTGCCCGGAACACGCGCGCCCAGTTCGCGCGGCGGCGCCCGCCGGGCCGACAGTACGCAGCAGCACGGTCCCGCTCCACGGCGAAAGGACACCGCACATGCGTCAACGCGTCAGACCCGCACTCGCCGCACTCGCGCTCGCCGGCGCGGCCGCCCTGGGCTCGTTCGCGCCCGCCCAGGCCGCCGACCGGTCCGGTGCCGCCACCGAGGGCGTCGGGATCCAGTCCGTCGTCCACGTCGTCTACTACCAGCACGCCAACTACGGCGGCGCCACCTACACGCTGCACGGCGACTACGGCTGCGACACCAACGCCGACGTCGACTGGCAGCTGGCCACCTTCGCCAGCGGCTGGGACAACGTCATCTCCTCCTGGCACGGCTACTCCGACTGCCAGCAGCGGCTCTTCGAGAACACCTACTACGGCGGGTCCTCGTACGGGTCGTACACCGACACCAGCTACGTGGGCGACGCCATGAACGACCGCGGCTCGTCGTCCCAGTCCTCCTGAGCACCACCCGCACCACCCGCAGGAGGTGGCGCCGACGGCCGCAATCCGCCGGCGCCACCGGCAACCGTACCCGTCACGCCCAGGAGGCCCGGTGGACCGGAACCGGCCGCGCGGCACCCGTACCGCCGCCGCTTCGGCGCTCGCCCTCGCCGCCCTCGCCGGCTGCTCGGACCCCGGCGGCGGCCCCCCGGACGGTGCGCCGCCCCCGCTCGGCCCGGTGCCCGCCGTGCGCACCAGCGCCGACATCCCCGACCTGCCCCTGGACGCCTACCTGCTGACCCGGGAGCAGTACCAGGCGTTCCTGCTCGCCCAGCGCACCGCCGTGCGCCGCTGCATGGCCCGCTACGGCTTCGACTACCGGGCCCTGGACGCGGTCCTGACCCCCGGCGAGGTGCCCGACCCGCGCCCCGACAAGGCCCGTTACTACTTCCTCGTCGACGACTCCGCGGCCCGCAAGGCCGGTTACCACCCGCCGCCCCGCGTGCGCGCCCGCGACAAGACCACCGACGGCCCCGACACCACGCCCACCGAGGCCGAACGCGCGGTCCTCGCCGGGCGCGACGCCGGACGCAGCGTCGGCGGCGCCACCGTCCCCCGGGGCGGCTGCCAGGGCGAGGCCGAGCACGCCCTCCTCGGCGACGGCGGGCGCCCCGACTTCCTCCAGGTCGCCAACGAGCGCAACCAGCCGCGCGCCCGCGCCGACGCCGACGACCGGCTCGCCAAGGCCTTCGCGGCGTGGAGCGCCTGCATGAAGGAGTCCGGCCACGACTACCGCGACCCCGCGCAGGCCAACGACGACCCGCGCTGGCGCGGCGGCACGGCCGGGCCCGCCGAGATCGCCACCGCCACCGCCGACGTGGCGTGCAAGCGGCGCACCAACCTGACCGGACTGTGGTGGGCGCTGCAGAGCGCGTACGAGAAGCAGTACATCGAGCGCAACGCCGAGCGGATGGGCGCGGTGCGCCGCACCGTCGACGCCGTCCTGCGCAACTCCCCGGCCCTGGCGGGCGGCGGTGCCTGACGAGGAGGCCGCCGGGAGCGGCGGGGCGCGGCGCGGGCGGCTGCTCGCCGTGGTCGTCGCCGTCGCCGTGGTGCTCTGCGCGGGCGGGATCGGCGCCGCCGCCTTCGTCGAGTCCCCGGCCCAGAAGGCCGCCTCGCACGCGCCGCCCGCCCCGGACGTGCTCACCGCTCCGGTGGAGAAGCGGGTCCTGCGCAACTCGGTGGTGCTGCGCGGCACCGTCGCGGCCGCCCGGACGACGAAGGTCACCCCGCTGCCGGGCGCCCAGGGCGCGGTGCGGGCCGTCGTCACCCGCACCCCGCTCGCCCCGGGCGCCGCCGTGCGCGCCGGGGCCGTGCTGGTCGAGGTCTCCGGCCGCCCGCTGCTCGCCCTGGAGGGCACCCTGCCCGTCTACCGCGACCTCCGGCCGGGCGCGCGCGGCCAGGACGTCCGCCAGCTCCAGGCCGCCCTGGCGAAGCTGGGGTACGGGTCCGGGGACGACGCCGCCGGGGTGTTCGGCGCCGCCACCCAGCGCGCCCTCACCGCCCTCTACGCCGACCGGGGCTACGAGCCGCTGCCCGCCCGCCCCGAGGGAGCGGACGAGGTCACCGGCGCCCGCCAGGCGGTCACCCAGGCCCGGCGCGCCTGGGAGGACGCCCCCGAGGGCAAGGCCAGGCGGCGGGCCGCCGAGGACCTGGCGGCCGCGCGCGAGGCGCTGGACCGGGCCGAGGCGGCGGACGGGCCGATGCTGCCCGCCGCCGAGGCGGTCTTCCTGAGCGGCTTCCCGGCCCGCGTCGACCGGCTCGCGGCGGCCGTGGGGGAGGAGGCCAAGGGCGAACTGCTCACCGTCTCCGCCGGGGCCCTGGTCGTCAACGGCACCCTGGACCGCGACCGGGCCGGCCTGGTGCGCGCGGGCCAGGCCGTCGAGCTGCTCTCCGAGGCCACCGGGGCGAGCGCCACGGGCACGGTCGCCTCGGTCGCCCGGGCCCCGGCCGGGCAGGGGGGCCAGGACACGGGCGCGGACGCGGGCGCGGCGGACGGTACGGACCCGGGGGCGGGCGCGGCCGGCGGCTACCTGGTGCGGGTCGTCCCGTCCCGCCCGCTGCCCGCCGAACTCGCCGGCCAGGACGTCCGGCTGACCGTCACCGCGGCCACCTCGCGGGGCCCGGTCCTGGTGGTCCCGCTGTCGGCGGTCTACGCGGGGGCCGACGGGCGGACCCGGGTGACGGTGTACGGCTCCGGGGGCGCCCGCCGCGAGGTGGAGATCGCCACGGACCTCACGGGCGACGGCTCCGTGGCGGTGCGGCCGCTGGGCGGCGCGGCCCTGCGCGCGGGCGACCAGGTGATCGTGGGGGTCCGGGGGGCCGGAGGATGAGGCGGTGGCGGCGGCGGTTCGGGGGGCCTCCTCCCGGACCGCCGGAGCACGGGGAGCCGGGGGCGCCCGCGGTCCCGGACGCGGTCGGCCCCGTACCGGAGCGTCCCGCGGCCCTGCCCCCCGTACTGGAGTTCCGGGGCGTCGCCCTCACCTACCCCGGGCCGCCGCCCGTCGCCGCCCTGCGGCCCGCCGACCTCAGCGTGGAGCGCGGCGAGTACGTCACCGTCGTCGGGCCCTCCGGCTCCGGCAAGTCCACCTTCCTCAACATCGCCGGACTGCTCGACGCCCCCACCGCGGGCCACTACCTGCTCGACGGCACCGACACCGGCGGCCTCGGCGACGCCCGGCGCACCGCCCTGCGCGGACAGCGCATCGGGTTCGTCTTCCAGGCGTTCCACCTGCTGCCGCACCGCACCGCCCGGGAGAACGTCGAACTGGCCCTGGTCCACGGCGTGCCCGCACCCCGCGCCGAGCGCTCCGCCCGGGCCCTCGACGCCCTGGACCGGGTCGGCCTCGCGCACCGCACCGAGGCCCTGCCCACCCGGCTGTCCGGCGGCGAACAGCAGCGGGTCGCCGTGGCCCGCGCCCTGGTCGCCCGCCCCTCGCTGCTGCTGTGCGACGAGCCGACCGGCAACCTGGACACCGCCACCGCCGCCTCGGTGCTGCGGCTCCTCGACGAACTGCACGCCGACGGCATCACGCTCGTCGTCATCACCCACGACCCCGCCGTCGCCGCCCGCGCCTCGCGCACCGTCACCCTCCGCGACGGGGTCCTGAGCACGTGAACCCGCTCCGGCGAGCCCGCCCCGCGCCACCCCCGCCCCGCTCGCGGCTGGCCGCCCGTGACCTGGCCGGCGAGGCCGTCGCGGGCGTGCTCCAGCGCCCCGCCCGCTCCGCGCTCACCGCCCTGGGCACCGTCCTCGGCGTCGGCACCTTCGTCGCCGTGCTCGGGCTCACCGCCACCGCCTCCTCCCAGATCGACTCCCGCTTCAACGCCCTGACCGCCACCGAGGTCGTCGTCGAGGACACCGGCGGCGACGGCGCCGACAAGCCCGCCCTGTCCTTCCCCGCCGACGCCGAACAGCGCGTCGGACGCCTCGCCGGGGTGGAGGCGGCGGGCGTGTACTGGACCGTCAAGGCACCCGCCGCCCGCACCGTGCGGGCCGCGCCGGTCGGCGACACCGCGCGCGGCGGCGACACCCCCGTGGTCGCCGCCTCTCCCGGGGTGCTGGCCGCCGCCCGCCCCACCGTCGCCGAGGGCCGCCTCTTCGACGCCTGGCACGAGCTCACCGCCCAGCGCGTCGCCGTGCTCGGCGCGGGCACCGCCGCCCGGCTGGGCGTCACCACCCTGCAGACCCGGCCCGCCGTCCTCGTCGGGGACGTGCCGTTCACCGTCGTCGGGATCGTCGCCGACGTGCGGCGCAAGGCCGACCTGCTGATGTCGGTCGTCGTCCCGCGCTCCACCGCCGCCGCCCTGTGGGGGCCGCCGGGCGACAGCCGGGCCGCGATGCTGGTGTCCACCCGGGCCGGCGCCGCCGCCCAGATCGCCCGCGAGGCCCCCTACGCGCTGCGCCCCGACCGGCCCGGCGCCTTCCGCGCGGTCCCGCCGCCCGACCCGCGCGCCCTGCGCTCCGGCGTCACCTCCGACCTGGACCAGCTCTTCCTGGTGCTCGCGGCGGTCTGCCTGGTCATCGGCGCCGTCGGCATCGCCAACACCACGCTGGTGGCGGTCCTGGAACGGACCGCCGAGATCGGGCTGCGCCGCGCCCTGGGCGCCCGCCGGCGGCACGTCCTGGCCCAGTTCCTCGCCGAGTCGGGGGTGCTGGGGGCGCTGGGCGGCCTGGTCGGCACGGCCCTGGGCGTCCTGGTGGTCCTGGCCGTCGCCCTCGTACGGCAGTGGACCGCGGTGGTGCACCCGGGCACCGTCGCCGCCGCCCCGCTCATCGGCCTCGCCACGGGCGTCGCCGCCGGGCTCTACCCGGCCTGGCGGGCCTCCCGGACGGAGCCCGCGGAGGCCCTGCGCCGCTGACCGCCCCGCGACGGTGGGACACTGGTCAGCGCACAGCCCACGTCCCGACAGGAGCCGACCCCATGCCCCGCCTCGCCCTCTACGCCCTCGCCGTGTGCGTCCTCGCCGTCGTGGCCGCCGTGATCTCCTTCGCGCAGGGCAGCTGGCTCGGGATCGTCTGGGTACTGCTCGCCGGCCTGTCGTCCAACATGGCCTGGTACTACCTGCGCCGCGCCCGCGCCGCCCGGGGCTGAGGCCGCCGCCCTCCGGGGCGCCCTACCGCGCCCCGAAGGACCACTCGCCCCAGAACTGGTACAGCGAGCGCCCGGCCGACGCGTCGAACCGGCTGACGCCGAGGCCCTCCAGGATCCCGTACACCGCGTCGAAGAAGACGCCGTTGACCTGCGGGATCCACAGCAGGCCGAAGACGATGAAGAAGCCGACCGACGCGAACGGCTCCACCTGGCGGCGCACCCCGTACGACAGCCAGGGCTCGATCACCCCGTACCCGTCCAGGCCCGGCACCGGCAGCAGGTTCAGGATCGCGGCCGTCACCTGGAGGAACACCAGGAACGCCAGCGCCAGGCGGAACGGCGTCGGCACCCCGTCCAGCGCGCCCAGCCAGAACGGCGCGGCGCACACCACCGCGAACAGCACGTTCGTCAGCGGGCCCGCCGCCGAGATCAGGCTGTGCTTCCAGCGCCCCCGGATCCGGCCGCGCTCGATGAACACCGCGCCACCGGGCAGGCCGATGCCGCCGAGCATCAGGAAGACCACCGGCAGCACGATCGACAGCGCCGCGTGCGTGTACTTCAGCGGGTTCAGGGTCAGATAGCCCTTCGTCCCCACCGTGATGTCCCCGCCGTGCAGCGCGGTGCGCGCGTGCGCGTACTCGTGCAGGCAGAGCGAGACGATCCACGCCGACGTCACGAACAGGAACACGGCGATCTTCACGTTCGACGCGAAGTCGGTCCACACCGCCCAGCCGGTGACCGCCATGACGGCGACGATCCCCAGGAAGACGGGGCTGACCCTCCGGTCGCTGGAGCGTGAGGTGGAGGTCGGCATGGGCGGGGCTCCTGGTGCGTGGACGGCCGGGAAGGCGACCGTACCGGTTGGTGAGGGGGGAACGTCTCGTCCTGCGGTCGGAGTTCCGGCCCCGCGCCGCCGGGGAGAATGGGCGGGTGCACTACCGCCTGCTCGGCCCCACCCAGGCGCTCCGCGACGACGGCACCCCCGTCGCCGTCGGCGGCGCGCGCCTGCGCGCCCTGCTCACGGCCCTCGCGCTGCGGGCCGGGCGCACCGTCCCCGCCGCCACCCTGGTCGACGAGGTGTGGCACCTCGACCCGCCCGCCGACGCGCCCGCCGCGCTGCAGGCCCTGGTCGGCCGGCTCCGCCGGGCCCTCGGGCACGGCGCCGTCGCCTCCGCGGACGGCGGCTACCGGCTGGCCGCCGACCCCGGCGACGTGGACCTGCACCGCTTCGAGCGGCTCGCCGCCGACGGCACCCGCGCGCTGGCCGGGGGCGAGCCCGGGCGGGCCGACGCCCTGCTCGGCGAGGCCCTCGCGCTGTGGCGCGGCCCGGTCCTGGCCGACCTGCCCGACCGCGCCGGCGAGGCTACGGGATGGGAGGCCCGGCGGCTGGAGGCCCGGCGCGCCCAGGCCGCCGCCAGGATCGCCCTGGGCCGCGCCGAGGAGGCGCTGCCCGAACTGGCCGCGCTGTGCGGGGAGCACCCGCTGGACGAGCCGCTGCAGGCGCTGCGCATCCGGGCGCTGCGGGACGCCGGGCGGGCCGCGCAGGCGCTGGCCGCCTTCGAGGCCGTGCGCCAGGAGCTGGCCGACCGGCTCGGCACCGACCCGGGACCCGGACTGCGGGCCCTGCACGGCGAACTCCTCAACCCGGCCCCCGCCGCCCACCCGGCCCCGGCCGTCCACCCCACCCCCGCCGCGCCGCCGCCCGCCCGGGCCGCCGCGCGCCCCGGCAACCTGCGCGAGCGGCTCACCAGCTTCGTCGGCCGCGAGGACGACCTCGCGGCGATCCGCGGCGACCTGGACGCGGCCCGCCTGGTGACGCTCCTCGGCCCCGGCGGCGCGGGCAAGACCCGGCTGTCCCAGGAGGCGGCCGAGAGCCTGCCCGGCGAGGCGTGCCCGGACGGCGTGTGGCTGGTGGAACTGGCGCCGGTGGACGACGCCGAGGACGTGCCGGAGGCGGTGCTCGGAGCGCTGGGCGCCCGCGAGACCGTGCTGCGCGGTGCGGGCGCCGAGGAACTGCGGGCCGTCGAGGGCGCCGTGGACGTCACCGCCCGGCTCGCCGAGTACTGCGCCGACCGCCGGATGCTGCTCGTCCTGGACAACTGCGAACACGTGGTGGACGCCGCCGCCGCGCTCGCCGAACGGCTCCTGGAGCGCTGCCCCGGGCTGCGGGTCCTGGCCACCAGCCGCGAACCGCTGGGCGTGCCGGGCGAGCTGGTGCGCCCCGTGGGACCGCTGCCCGAACCCAAGGCGCTGCGGCTGCTCGGCGAGCGCGGCGCGGCGGCCCGGCCCGGCTTCTCGGTGGACGGGGACCGCGCGGCCTGCGCGGAGATCTGCCGGCGACTGGACGGCCTGCCGCTGGCGATCGAGCTGGCCGCCGCCCGGCTGCGGCTGCTGACGCCGCGCCAGATCGCGGACCGGCTCGACGACCGCTTCCGGCTGCTGACCAGCGGCAGCCGCACCGTACTGCCGCGCCAGCAGACGCTGCGCGCGGTCGTCGACTGGTCCTGGGACCTGCTCGACGAGCCCGAACGGGCCGTGCTGCGGCGCCTCTCCGTGTTCGCGGGCGGCTGCGACCTGGCCGCCGCCGAGGCGGTGTGCGGGCCCGAGGCGCTGGACCTGCTGGGCTCGCTGGTCGACAAGTCGCTGGTGGTGGCCGCCCCGGACGCCGGCGGCGAGATGCGCTACCGGCTCCTGGAGACCGTCGGGGAGTACGCCGCCGAGCGCCTGGACGCGGCCGGCGACCGGGCCGGGACCGAGCGCCGCCACCTGGTGCACTACCGCGAACTGGCCCGCACCACCGACCCCTCGCTGCGCGACGCCCGCCAGGAGCGGGCCCTGGCGCTGTTCCAGCGGGAGTACGAGAACCTGCGCACCGCGCTGCGCCGGGCCGTGGCCGCCCGCGACGAGCAGGAGGGCCTGTGCCTGGTCCTCGGCCTGGCCTGGTACTGGCAGATGCGCGACCTGCGCTCCGACGCGATGCACTGGTCGGGGGCCGTGGCCGCGCTGAGCACCGACCCGTTCGCCCGGGGAGCGGCGCCCGCGGAGCCGCTGGACGAGGCGCCGGGGGAGCGGCCGCCGCCGTGGCGGGACGAGGTGATCGAGGAGGCGCGCCGCGGGGTGTGGCTGATCAGCCACGTCACCGTGGAGCGGGCCGTGGACGACTGGACCGGCGCGGAGCGGGGCGACCTGGTGGAGCGGATGGCCGCGGTCTACCGGCCCGGGCTGCCGCAGACCTGCCGCTTCCCCGCCTCCCTGTGGTCCTTCGCGGTGATGCTGACCGGTGACGCGGAGCGGCTGATGCTGGTCCTGGACGAGACCGTGCGGACCTGCCGGGAGCGTGGGTACGACTGGGAGCTGGCCGCCGTCTACCAGATGCGGGCCAACGTGCTGGCCAACCGCGGCGACACCGCGCAGGAGGCCGTCGGGGACGCCGAGCGGAGCCTGGAGCTCTTCCGGGCCTGCGGTGACGCGTGGGGCCAGGTGGAGGCGCTGGCGGCGCTCGGCGAGGCCCGCGAGCACCTGGGCCGCTACGAGGAGGCCGCCGAGGACTTCCGCACCGCCGCCGGGATGGCCCGGCGGGTGGGCGCGCACGGGCAGGTGGCCCTGCTGCGGGCGCGCTACGCGGCGATGCTGTGCGAGCTGGGCCGGGGCGCCGAGGGCGAGGCGGTCCTGCGGGAGGTGCTGGGCGGCGGCACGACCCGGGAGAGCGTGCGCGAGGCGTCCCTGGCGGCCCGGCTGTTCCTGGCCATGGAGCTCGGCCGCACCGGCCGGGCCCCCGAGGCGCGGCTCGAACTGGAGCGGCTCGCCGCCGACTTCACCGAGGGCAACATGGCGGTCTTCGAGGGCTTCCGGATCGGCGGCGTGGCCTGGCTGGACTGCGTGGAGGGCGACTACGCCGCCGCCCTGCCGCGGGTGCGCACCGCGCTGGACGCCTCCCGCAAGGAACTGGCGATGATGGTCGCCCCGCAGATGGCGGCAGTGCACGTGGCGACGGCGGCCTGGGCGCTGGCGGGCCTGGGCGCGGACGACCCGGGCCTGGCCCGCGACGGCGCCCGGCTGCTCGGCGCCTTCGAGGGCCTGCTGCCCAAGAGCCACGTCTCCTCGTCCATGGAGCGGCACAACCTGGAGCGGGCCGAGCGCACCGCCCGCGCCGTCCTCGGCGACGCGGCCTTCGAGGCGGCGTACGCCGAGGGCGACGGCCTCACCATGGAGGAGGCCGCCGCCCTGATCTGACCGGCTCCCCCGGGGGAGCGGGTGCCTGACGCGCCGCCGACGCGATCCGGGCGCTGGGCCGGCGCGTCAGGGGCGAGGGGTGCGGCTCACGTCTTCTTGCGGAACTTGGAGACCGCGAGCGGCGCCATGACCAGGGTCAGGGCCGCGGCCCAGCCCAGGGTCATCCACACGGGGTGGGCGATCGGGCCGCCGTTGATCAGTCCACGGGCCGCGTCGGCCAGGTTGGACAGCGGGTTGTAGTCGGTGAAGGCCTCCAGCCAGCCGGGCATCGACTGGGTCGGCGCGAAGATCGACGAGCCGAACTGCAGCGGCATCAGGACGAGCATGCCGACCCCCTGGACGGCCTGGGCCGTCTTCATGGTGAGACCGAGCAGGATGAAGATCCACATCAGCGAGGCGCCGAAGACCAGGGACAGGCCGACCGCCCCGAGGAGCTCGAAGACCGAGGTCTTGATCTCCAGGCCGAGCAGGAAGCCCATGGTGAGCAGGATCGCGGTGGCCACCATCATCCGGCCGACCTCGACCACGATCTTGGCTATCAGCACCGACGACCGGGCGATGGGCATGGTCCGGAACCGGTCCATGACGCCCTTCTTGAAGTCGTCGTTGATGCCGCTGCCGACGGCCATGGAGATGTTCATCCCCATCATCGCCATCAGGCCCGGGATCAGGTAGTTCACGTACTCCTGCTGGTTGCCCTTGCCGAACATGGCGCCACCGAAGACGTACACGAACAGCAGCGTGAAGATGATCGGCATCAGGACGGCGTCGAACATCGACTCCGGGTCCTGCTTGATCTGCAGGGCGTTGCGCCGCACCAGGGCGCCGATGTGGCGCAGGTTGGCGCGCGGGCCGATGCGGCCCTCGCCGGCCGGGGCCGGGCGTCGGGGGGCCTTGTCCACCGGTGCGGGCGCGCCGGTGATCGTGGTCGTGCTCACGCGGCGACCTCCTCGGGGATCGTGTCGGACACCGGCGCCTTGTCGCCGGTGATGGCCAGGAACACCTCGTCCAGGCTGGGCAGGTGCGTACCGATGTGGGCGATGGCGAAGCCGCGGGCGCCGAGCAGTCCGATGACGGCCGTCAGCTGGTCGTCGCTGAGGATCGGCACGTACAGCTGGGCCTCGTCGGGCACGACCGTCGCCCCCGCGACGCCGTCCAGCCCGGACTCGCGCAGGGCCGCCGCCATGCCCGGCAGGTCCGCCGGGTCGACCGGGCGGATCTGCAGGGTGCGCCCGCCGACCTTGGCCTTCAGCTCGTCGACCCCGCCGTTGGCGATGACCCGGCCGCGGTCGATGACCGTCAGCTCACTGGCGAGCTGCTCGGCCTCCTCCATGTACTGCGTGGTGAGCAGGACGGTCGCACCCTCGGCGACCATCCGCTGGACCTCGTCCCACACCTCGTTGCGCGTGCGGGGGTCCAGGCCGGTGGTGGGCTCGTCCAGGTAGAGCACGGACGGCCGGCCGATCATGGAGGCGGCCAGGTCGAGCCGGCGGCGCATGCCTCCCGAGTAGTTCATCGCCGGGCGCTTGGCGGCCTCGGTCAGCGAGAACCGCTCCAGCATCTCGTCGGCGCGGCGCCGGGCGTCCTTGCGGGGCAGGTCGAGCAGCCGCCCGATCATGTAGAGGTTCTCCCAGCCGGAGAGCTTCTCGTCGACCGAGGCGTACTGCCCGGTCAGGCCTATGGTGCGGCGCAGCTGGCGGGGCTGCTTCACCACGTCGTACCCCGCGACGACGGCGGTGCCGGAGTCCGGGACGATCAGGGTGGACAGGCAGCGGACCAGGGTGGTCTTGCCCGCCCCGTTGGGGCCGAGGACACCGAGCACGGTGCCCTCGCGGACGGTGAGGTCCACCCCGTCCAGCGCCTTCGTCTCGCCGAAGTGCTTCACGAGGCCTCGTACCTCGACGGCGTTGTTGTCGGATCGCGTCATGTCCCCAAGGAGACCAGCCGCCACCGACAAGCCGCCGACACGCTACCGACATCCTGTGGAAAACCGCCGACACCCCGTCGACGTCGCAGGTCGGACGGGGTGCCGTTGATATGACCGGAACTGTGGACGCCGGTCGCGACGGTCAGTGGAAGGTGTGCTCCTCCGCCGGGAACGCGCCACCGACGACCTCGTCGGCGTACGCTCGCGCCGCCTCGGTCATGATCGCGCGCAGGTCCGTGTACTTCTTGCTGAAGCGCGGCGCCCGCCCCGGCGTGAGCCCCAGCATGTCGGTGGTCACCAGCACCTGGGCGTCGCACTCCGCGCCCGCGCCGATCCCCACCGTCGGGATGTGCAGCACCCGCGTGACCTCGGCGGCCAGCTCGGCCGGGACCAGCTCCAGGACCACGGCGAACGCGCCCGCGTCCTGCACCGCCTTGGCGTCGCGCAGCAGCTGCTGGGCGGCCTCCTCGCCGCGTCCCTGCACCCGGTATCCCATGGCGTTGACCGACTGCGGGGTCAGCCCGATGTGGGCCATCACCGGGATGCCGGACTCCACCAGGAGGCGGATCTGCTCGTGCGAGCGCTCGCCGCCCTCCAGCTTCACCGCGCCGACGCCGGCCTCCTTGACCAGCCGCATCGCCGAGCGCAGGGCCTGCACGGGGCCCTCCTGGTAGCTGCCGAACGGCAGGTCGCCCACGACCAGGGCGCGGCTGGTGCCGCGTACCACCGAGGCGGCGAGCACGGCCATCTCGTCGAGGGTGACCGGGACGGTGGTCTCGTAGCCGAGGTGGCAGTTGCCCGCGGAGTCGCCGACGAGCAGGACCGGGATCCCGGCCTCGTCGAAGACGGACGCGGTCATCGCGTCGTAGGCCGTGAGCATGGGCCACTTCTCGCCGCGCTCCTTGGCGGCGGCGATGTCGTGGACGGTGATGCGCCGGGTGCCCTTGCCGCCGTACAGCGCCTTGGGGTGCGCGGTGCTGCTGTCGGCGGACTGCGTCGGGGCAGCCTGAAGCGTCATGGTGATCGGCTCCTTCGTCATCTCGAAGCGCCCTGACGGCGTCTCCGGACCACGTCCATGGTGACACCTCGGCCTCGCGTGCCGCCAGAGCCCCCGCACGCACCCGAGGTGCCAGGACCGAGCCCCTGCCAGTAACCCGCCTACCCCGCCCAACGTAAAGACTTCCTATACGAGACGGTCTCGTATCGAAATGAGGCCTAGTCTGGGGTCATGTCCATACCGAACGGCGCTCCCGACGCCGCGTCCCGCGTCCCGGAGGCCGTCCACCGCCGCCGCTGGGCCATCCTGGCTGTGCTGATGTTCAGCCTGCTGATCGTCGTGCTCGACAACTCGATCCTGAACGTGGCGGTCAAGACGATCGCCAGCCCCGAGCCCACCGGCATCGGCGCCACCCAGAGCGAGCTGGAGTGGGCGATCAACTCCTACACGCTCGTCTTCGCCGGCCTGCTGTTCACCGCGGGGCTGCTCGGCGACCGCCTGGGCCGCAAGAAGATCCTGCTCTTCGGCATCGCCGTGTTCGGCATCGGCTCCGCGCTCGCCGCGATGTCCGGCTCGCCCGCCGAGCTGATCGGCTACCGCGCCGTCATGGGCTTCGGCGCCGCCTTCGTGATGCCCGCCACCCTCGCCGTGCTGATGAACGTCTTCGAGCGCGACGAGCAGCCCAAGGCCATCGGCATCTGGGCCGGCGGCGTCGGCCTCGCCATCGCCATCGGCCCGATCACCGGCGGTGTGCTCCTGGAGCACTTCTGGTGGGGCTCGATCTTCCTGATCAACGTGCCGATCGTGATCGTCGCCCTGATCGCGATGGTCGCCCTGGTGCCCGACTCCCGCGACCCCGCCCCCGGCAAGGTCGACCCGCTGGGCGTCGTCCTCTCCGTCGTCGGCCTGGTCCTGCTGGTGTACGGCATCATCCGCGGCGGCGAGCTGGCCGACTTCACCGACGCGAGCGTGCTCGCGCCGCTGCTCGGCGGACTCGCCGTGCTCGTCGGCTTCGTCCTGCACGAGAAGCGCAGCGACCACCCGGCCATCGACATCGGCTACTTCAAGAAGCCGGTGTTCTCCGCCGCCGTCGCCGCCATCGCGCTGGTCTTCTTCGCGCTGATGGGCGTCACCTTCTTCTCCGCCTTCTACCTGCAGAGCGTGCGCGGCTACAGCGCCCTCCAGTCCGGCCTGCTGATCCTGCCGCTGGCCGTGGCCCAGATGGTCTTCGCGCCGCGCGCCCGGCTGGTGGTGGAGCGCTTCGGCGCCCGCGCCGTGTGCACCGTCGGCATGCTCGCCGTCGCCCTCGGCCTGGCCGCCTTCGCGCTCTTCGACGCGGACACCCCGGTCTGGCTGATGGAGGTCGTCTTCTTCGTCCAGGGCGCCGGGATGGCGCACATCATGCCGCCGGTGACCGTGGCCGTGATGCAGACCCTGCCGCGCGAGAAGGCCGGCTCCGGCTCGGCCGTCAACAACACCTTCCGCCAGGTCGGCGGGGCCCTCGGCGTCGCCGTCCTCGGCTCTCTGCTCTCCGCCACCTACCGTGGGCAGATCGAGGACCACCTCGGCCGGCTCCCCGCGGGCCTGCGCGACACGGCGGGCGAGTCCATCGAGGCCACCCTCGCCGTCGCCGAGAAGCTCGGCCCGGCCGGGCGCGCCCTGGTCGACCCGGCCAACGCGGCCTTCCTGGACGCCATGCACGTCACCGCGCTCGCCTCCGCGGGCGTGGCCCTGCTCGGCGCGCTCGTGGTGGCCCTCTTCCTGCCCGGTCGCGCCAAGGGCCCGGACCAGGCTCCGGGCAGCCCGGCCGACCAGCGAGAATCAGTGGCGGGCTGACCGGTCGGCCCGCCGCCCTCCCGGCGGCGGGAGGGCGGCGG
>NZ_JBEOYE010000002.1:0-349502 GCF_040296945.1 Streptomyces sp. NPDC001941
GGCGGAGGTGCGCCGGGGCGAGCTCGACCCGTTCCTGGGGCGGGTGCTGCGCGAGGCGCGGGCCTGGACCGGGGCGGACCGGGCGGCCCGGCCCGCGCACGAGGACGGCGCCTACGGGACGGGCTTCGGGCGGACCCGGCCGGTGCGGGCGGTGACCGTGACGGCGGCGCCGGGGACCTCCGGGCGCGTCGAGGCGCACGTGACCGGGCAGGGCTGGCGTCCGCTCGGCGCGCTGTCGCCGACCGGCTGGACCCAGCTGGCGGGACGCGGTCTGCGGGCGGACGCGGTGCGGGTGGCGGACGCCCCGGGCGGGGTGCGCGACCTGGTGCCGTGGTACGCGGACGAGCCGTCCGCCGAGGTGCGGCCGGAGCGCGCGGAGCTGGACGCGGAGGTCGGCGGCGGCCCGCGGCGGGTGGACGTGCGGCTGGTGTCGCGCCGCCCGGACGGGGCCCGCGGGACGCTCACCGCGAGGGCGCCGGCGGGGATCACCGTGTCGGCGCCCGCGCACCCGGTGGTGCCGCGCGGCAGCGGGTCGACGGTGGCGCTGACGGTGAAGGTGGCGCCGGGCACGGCGTCGGGCGAGTACCGGGTGCCGCTGGAGTACGCGGGCGGCCGGGCCGTCCTCACCGTACGGGCGTACCCGCGCACCGCCGGGCCCGATCTGGCGCGCACCGGCACGGCGTCGTCCTCGGGCGACGAGACGGACGACTTCCCCGCGGCCGCGGCGGCCGACGGGGACCCGCGCACCCGCTGGTCCTCCCCGGCCGGGGACGGGGCCTGGTGGGAGACGCAGCTGGCGGCCCCGGCCCGGGTGGGCCAGGTGGTCCTGCGCTGGCAGGACGCGTACGCCTCGCGCTACCGGGTGATGGTGTCGGCGGACGGGCGGACCTGGCGGACGGCGGCGACGGTGCGGGACGGGCGGGGCGGCGTGGAGGCGGTACGCCTGGACGCGCCCGGGACCCGCTTCGTACGGGTCGTGGCGGACGGCCGGGCGACGCGCTTCGGGGTGTCGCTGTGGGCGGCGGAGGTGTACGGCGTGGCCGCCCCCACGTCCTGAGGGGCGGCCGCCGGGTACGAGAAGGCCCGGGTCTCAGGCGGAAATGCCGTCGATCCGGGCCAGGGCGTCCTCCGCTCCGTACGGTTGTAGGTACGGCAGCCAGCGCGGGTCGCGGTGCCCGGTCCCGATGATCCGCCAGGCGAGCCCGGTCGGCGGCGCGGGCTGGTGGCGCAGGCGCCAGCCCAGTTCGCGCAGGTGCCGGTCGGCCTTGACGTGGTTGCAGCGGCGGCAGGCGGCCACCACGTTGTCCCAGACGTGCTGCCCGCCCCGGCTGCGCGGGATCACGTGGTCGACGCTGGTGGCGACGCCCCCGCAGTACATGCAGCGGCCCCCGTCGCGGGCGAAGAGGGCCTTGCGGGTCAGTGGGACGGGGCCCCGGTAGGGCACCCGGACGAAGCGCTTGAGACGCACGACGCTGGGCGCCGCCATGACGTGGGTCTCGCTGTGCAGGAAGGCGCCGGACTCCTCGAGGCAGAGTGCCTTGTTCTCCAGTACGAGGACGAGCGCGCGGCGGAGCGGTACGACGCCGAGGGGCTCGTACGACGCGTTGAGGACCAGGACGTGCGGCACGGGTGCCTCCTATTACGCCGGCGGCGCGTGGCTCGCGCCGGGACGATCTGCTCTCAGTCTCTCCTCATGCCAGGCCGGAACGCCACCACGTACCGGTAACGGGCTCGGAGTGTTTTCGACCACACCTCCTGTCATCCCCGGACGTGAACGGGTCCTCCCTCGAACAACGCAACGAACCCCCGTCGCTGCCCCGTTAGTGTGGTTGGTCTGCCACACCGCTCCTGGAGGTACCACCGTGTCCCCCTCAACCGACCCCGTATCGCTGGACGAGGCCGCCAAACAGGCGGGCGACGCCGCGAGCTGGGTGGAAGAGAACTGGTCCACCTGGCTGAACACCGGACTGCGCATCGTCCTGATCCTGGTCGTCGCGCTGACCCTGCGGATGCTGATCCGGCGGGCCCTGACCAAGCTGATAGAGCGGATGAACCGCAGCGCCCAGGCGGTGGAGGGCACGGCCCTCGGCGGGCTGCTCGTCAACGCCGAGCGGCGCAGACAGCGCTCGGAGGCGATCGGCTCCGTGATGCGCTCGGTGGCCTCGTTCCTGATCCTGGGCACCGCGGGGCTGATGATCCTGGGCGCCTTCAAGATCGACCTGGCGCCGCTGCTGGCGTCGGCGGGCGTCGCCGGTGTGGCGATCGGCTTCGGCGCGCGCAACCTGGTCACGGACTTCCTCTCCGGCGTGTTCATGATCCTGGAGGACCAGTACGGCGTGGGCGACTCGGTCGACGCCGGGGTGGCCTCCGGCGAGGTGATAGAGGTCGGCCTGCGGGTGACCAAGCTGCGCGGCGACGACGGCGAGATCTGGTACGTGCGCAACGGCGAGATCAAGCGGATCGGCAACCTCAGCCAGGGCTGGGCCACGGCGGCGGTGGACGTCACGGTGCGCTCGACGGAGGACCTGGACCGGGTCCGCGAGGTGATCGACGAGGTCTCCCAGGACATGTCGAAGGCGGAGCCCTGGAACGAGCGGCTGTGGGGCCCGGTGGAGGTGCTCGGCCTGACCGAGGTGCTCCTGGAGCAGATGACCGTGCGGGTGGCGGCGAAGACGATGCCGGGCAAGGCGCTGGGCGTCGAGCGGGAGCTGCGCTGGCGGATCAAGCGGGCCCTGGACGCGGCGGGCATCCGGATCGTGGGCGGGCTGCCGCTGGCGAGCGACGAGGCGGCGGCGGCCGACCCGTCGGCGGCGGTGGCGGCGCCCTCGGCGTTCGCCTCGGCGACCTCCCCGCAGTCCCTGGCGACGAACCCGATACCGCCGACCCCGCCGAACCTGGCGAAGTAGCCGCCCGGCCGTACCTCCCCCGTCCCCCTTCACCCTTCCGCGCCCCCGCAGGTAACGCTTTGGTTGCCTGCGGGGGCGCGGCGCGTGAGGGGTATTGACGGCCCGCTGACACGGCCCTTACGTTCCTCCCACCGAATAGGAAACTTTCCTAACAGTGTGGTGGGGAAGGCCTCAGGCCGAAGGGCAGGTGCACGCGTCATGGCCACGACCGGCGGAAACACCCCGGGGACCCCCCGGGTCCTGCGCGCGATGAACGACCGCGCCGCCCTCGACCTGCTCCTGGAGCACGGCCCGCTCTCCCGCACCCGGATCGGCAAGCTCACCGGCCTGTCCAAGCCCACCGCCTCGCAGCTGCTGGCCCGCCTGGAGGCCGCCGGGCTCGTCGTGGCGACCGGCACCACCGAGGGCCGCCCGGGCCCGAACGCCCAGCTGTACGCGGTCGACGCGCGGGCCGCGCACGCCGCCGCCCTGGACGTCACCCCGCAGCGCATCCGGGCCGCCGTCGCCGACATCACCGGCACCACGGTCGGAGAGTTCGAGGTGGACACCCCCGGCCGCCGCGCCGACGGGGCGGTCCGCCAGGTCACCGAGGCCCTGGACGGGGCCGCGAAGGCCGCCGGGCTCACCCGGGCGGACCTGCACCGCGTGGTGATCGGCACGCCCGGCGCCTTCGACCCGAACACCGGCCGGCTGCGCTACGCCTCGCACCTGCCCGGCTGGCACTCCGCCACGCTGCTCGACGAGCTGGCGGCCGCGCTGCCGATGCCCGTGGAGTACGAGAACGACGTCAACCTGGTCGCGGTGGCCGAGCAGCGCCTGGGCGCCGCCCGGGGCCACGACGACTTCGTGCTGCTGTGGAACCAGGAGGGCCTGGGCGCCGCCCTGGTGCTCGGCGGCCGGCTGCACCGCGGCTTCACCGGCGGCGCGGGCGAGGTCGGCTTCCTGCCGGTGCCGGGCGCCCAGCTGGCCCGGGGCGTGGCCAGGACCGGCAGCGGCGGCTTCCAGGAGCTGGCCGGCGCCCAGGCGGTGCCGCAGCTCGCCCGGGACCTGGGCATCCGGGACCTGCCGGGCGGCGCCCACCAGGACGTGGCCGCCGAGCTGGTGGCCCGGGCCTCCCGTACCACCTCGGGCCCCTACCAGCGGCTGCTCGACGCCTACGCGACCGGGCTGGCCACCGGCCTGGCCTCGCTGGTCTCCGTGCTCGACCCCGAACTGGTCGTGCTGTCCGGCGAGGTGATCACCGCCGGCGGCGAGGTGCTGCGCGAGCGCGTGCAGGCCGAGCTCGCCGAACTGGCCGCCGCCCGGCCGCGGCTGGTCCTGGGCGGCGTGCCGCGCCACCCGGTGCTGCGCGGTGCGCTGGAGAGCGCGCTGGCCACCACCCGCGACGAGGTCTTCGACACCTCGCGCTGACCCGCACCACCGAGCCCCCTCACACACCACCCGTCACCGCCTTCCCCGCTCGTCACAGCCTTCCCCGCTCGTCACAGCCCCTCCACCCGTCACAGGGAGACACCGCCATGCCCGCACGCACCCGCCGAGCCGCCGCAGCCCTGGCCGCGACCGCCTCCATAGCCCTGTTCGCCTCCGCCTGTACGGGGCAGAGCGACGCGGGCGCGACCGACGACCCCGACGCGCAGACGACGATCACGTTCTGGCACGGCTGGTCCGCCGACTCGGAGAAGAAGGCCGTCGACGACAACGTCAAGCGGTTCGAGAAGGCCCACCCGAACATCAAGGTCAAGGTCGTCTCCAACATGACGGACGACAAGATCAACCAGGCGCTGCGGGCGGGCGGTTCGAACGCGCCGGACGTGGTCTCCTCCTTCACCACCGACAACGTCGGCAAGTTCTGCTCCTCCGGCGCCCTCGCCGACCTGGCGCCGTTCGTCGAGAAGTCGAAGATCGACCTGGCCAAGACCTTCGCCAAGTCCCGCCTGGACTACACCCAGTTCGAGGGCAAGCGCTGCTCGCTGCCGCTGCTCGGTGACGCGTACGGGCTCTACTACAACAAGGACGCGTTCGCGAAGGCCGGGATCAAGGAGGCCCCGAAGACCTGGAGCGAGTTCGACCAGGTCGCGCAGAAGCTGACGAAGGCCAAGGGCGACTCGTACGAGCAGCTGGGCTTCATGCCCAACTTCCACGGCTACGAGACCACCCCGGGCCACCTGGCCGCCCAGTGGGGCCCGAACTACTTCGACGCGCAGGGCAAGTCGAACATCGCCAAGGACCCGGCCTTCACCCAGATGTTCACCTGGCAGAAGAACCTGGTGGACAAGCTCGGCGGCTTCAAGAAGCTGGAGTCCTTCCGCAACACCTTCGGCGACGAGTGGGGCGAGAAGCACCCGTTCTACACCGGCCAGGTCGCCATGCAGCTGGACGGCGAGTGGCGCCTCGGCATGGCCACCGACGCCAAGGTGCCGTTCCAGATCGGCGTCGCCCCGCTGCCCGTCCCGGACGACCAGGCCGCCGACTACGGCAAGGGCTACCTCTCCGGCACGATCGTCGGCATCGCCGCCACCAGCAAGAAGCAGAACGCCGCGTGGGAGCTGGTGAAGTACATGACCACCGACACCGACGCGGTGGTGGACTTCGCCAACGAGCTGCGCAACGTGCCCTCCACCAACGACGCGCTGGACTCGCCGAAGCTGAAGCTGGACGAGCGCTTCAAGGTCTTCCTCGACATCGCCAAGCACCCCAAGTCCAACACCACCCCGGCGTCGGTCAACGGCGGCACCTACCAGGTGACGCTCCAGGAGTTCGGCTACCAGTACGAGTCCGGGAAGGTCACGGACCTCAAGGCGGGCCTGGAGAAGACCGCCGCGCAGATCGACACGGACATCGAGAAGGCGAAGTAGCACCCCGCCATGACCACGCACACCCTGCGTTCGAAGCGCCGCAGGTCGGCACTGCGGACCCTGGCCTTCATGTCGCCCTGGCTGATCGGGTTCGCCGTCTTCTTCGCGTACCCGCTGCTGTCCACCCTGTACTTCTCCTTCATGAAGTACGACGGGTTCAAGGCGCCGGTCTTCAACGGCCTGGAGAACTGGACGTACGTCTTCCGGGACTACCCCGACTTCTGGCCCGCGATGGGCAACACCCTCTGGCTGGTACTGATCATGGTCACCTGCCGGGTGGTGTTCGGCCTCGGGATCGGACTGCTGATCACCAAGATCAAGACCGGTACCGGCGTCTTCCGCACCCTCTTCTACCTGCCCTACCTGGCCCCGCCGGTGGCCGCCACGCTGGCCTTCGTCTTCCTGCTCAACCCCGGTACGGGCCCGGTCAACACGATCCTCGCCGACCTCGGCCTGCCCACCCCCGGCTGGTTCACCGACCCGGCGTGGTCCAAGCCCGCGCTGACCCTGCTCGCGGTGTGGGGGGTGGGCGACCTGATGGTGATCTTCATGGCCGCGCTGCTCGACGTACCGAGGGAGCAGTACGAGGCGGCGGAGCTGGACGGGGCATCGGCCTGGCAGCGCTTCCGCTTCGTCACCCTGCCGAACATCTCGCCCATCGTGATGTTCGCCGTGGTCACCGGGATCATCCAGACCATGCAGTACTACACCCAGCCCCTGGTGGCCGGGAAGGTCGCCTCCGGGATCATCGGCAACAGCGGCCAGCAGTTCGACCCGGGCTACCCCGACGACTCCACCCTGACACTGCCCCAACTCGTCTACAGCCAGGGCTTCCAGCGCTTCGACTACGGCACCGCCTGCGTCCTCGCGCTCGTCCTGTTCGCCCTCTCGATGGCCTTCACGGCGCTGCTGATGCGCCGCCGCGGCGGCCTCGTCCAGGCAGGTGACTGACCATGACCCAGCTCCTCGACAAGCCGGTCGCCGCGCCGCCGGCGACCGCGGCGGCCCGCACGGCCCGCCGCAGGTCGCTGCTCCAGTGGATCGCCGTGCACTCCCTCGGCGTCGCCGCCGCGCTCTTCTTCGTCCTGCCCTTCGTCTTCGTGGTGCTCACCTCGCTGATGGACAGCCACCAGACGCTCACCAGGGACCTGGTCCCCGACACCTGGGCGTGGGGCAACTACCTGGAGGTCTTCCGCAAGGAGGGCTTCCTGACCTGGTGGCGCAACACCCTGCTGTACGCGGGCCTCGGGACGGTCCTGAGCATCCTGTCGTCCGTCCCGGTGGCCTACGCGCTCGCCAAGTTCCGCTTCCGCGGCCGGCGGCTCGCGCTGCTCGCCGTGATCTCGATGATGATGCTGCCGCCGCAGGTCGTCATCATCCCGATGTACCTGTTCTGGGCCAAGCAGATGGACCTGGCGGGCACCCTGTACCCGCTGATCATCCCGCTCGCCTTCGGCGACGCGTTCTCCATCTTCCTGCTGCGCCAGTTCCTGCTGACCATCCCCGACGAGTACCTCGACGCCGCGAAGGTCGACGGCTGCGGAGAGTTCCGCACCCTGCTCAGGGTCGTCCTGCCGATGGCCAAGCCGGGCATCGCCGCCGCCGCGCTGTTCCAGTTCTTCTGGCTCTGGAACGACTACTTCGGGCCGCAGATCTACGCCTCGGAGAACCCGGCCGCCTGGACCCTGAGCTACGGCCTGGAATCCTTCAAGAGCGCGCGGCACACCGACTGGAACCTGACCATGGCCGCGACCGTACTGGTCATGGCCCCCGTGATCCTCGTCTTCTTCTTCGCCCAGAAGGCGTTCGTCGAGGGCGTCACGCTGACCGGAGTGAAGGGCTAGGCAACACCATGAAGCTCGCTGTCGTGGGGGGCGGCTCCACCTACACCCCCGAGCTGATCGACGGTTTCGCGCGGCTGCGCGACACCCTCCCGATCACCGAACTCGTCCTCGTCGACCCGGCCGCCGAGCGCCTGGAGCTCGTCGGCGGCCTGGCCCGGCGCATCTTCGCCCGGCAGGGCCACGCGGGACGGATCACCACCACCACCGACCTGGACGCGGGCGTCGACGGCTGCGACGCCGTCCTGCTCCAGCTGCGCGTGGGCGGCCAGGCCGCCCGGCAGCAGGACGAGACCTGGCCGCTGGAGTGCGGCTGCGTGGGCCAGGAGACCACCGGCGCCGGCGGCCTCGCCAAGGCGCTGCGCACCGTGCCCGTCGTGCTCGACATCGCCGAGCGGGTGCGGCGCGCCAACCCCGACGCCTGGATCATCGACTTCACCAACCCGGTGGGCATCGTCACCCGGGCGCTGCTCCAGGCCGGCCACAAGGCCGTCGGCCTGTGCAACGTGGCCATCGGCTTCCAGCGCAAGTTCGCCCACCTGCTGGGCGTCGAGCCCGCGCAGGTCCACCTGGACCACGTCGGCCTCAACCACCTGACCTGGGAGCTCGGGGTGCGCCTGGGCGGCCCCGACGGTGAGAACGTGCTGCCGCGGCTGCTCGCCGAGCACGGCGACGCGATCGCCGACGACCTGCGGATGCCGCGCGCGGTCGTGGACCGCCTGGGCGTCGTCCCCTCGTACTACCTGCGCTACTTCTACCTGCACGACGAGGTCGTCGACGAGCTGCGCACCAAGCCCTCGCGGGCCGCCGAGGTCGCCGCGATGGAGGCCGAACTCCTGGCGATGTACGGCGACCCGGCGCTGGCGGAGAAGCCGGAGCTGCTCGCCAAGCGCGGCGGCGCCTTCTACTCGGAGGCGGCCGTGGACCTGGCGGCCGCGCTGCTCGGCGGCGGCGGTTCGGCGCACCAGGTGGTGAACACGTACAACAACGGCACGCTGCCCTTCCTGCCCGACGACGCGGTCATCGAGGTGCAGGCGGCCGTCGGGCCCAAGGGCCCGGTGCCGCTGGCGGTGCCCGAGCTCGACCCGCTGTACGCGGGACTGGTCGCGAACGTCACGGCGTACGAGGAGCTGGCCCTGGAGGCCGCGCTGCGCGGCGGGCGCGACCGGGTCTTCAAGGCCCTGCTCGCCCACCCGCTGGTCGGCCAGTACGCGTACGCGGAGCAGCTCACCGACTCCCTCCTCGCGCACAACCGGGAGCACCTCGCGTGGGCGTGACCGCAGCGGTCCTGGCCGTCGACGCCGGGAACAGCAAGACCGACGTGGCCGTGATCGGCGCGGACGGACAGGTGCTCGGCACGGCGCGCGGGGGCGGCTTCCAGCCCCCGGTCGTCGGGGTCCGGGCCGCGCTCGACGCCCTGGCGCGGACGGTGGCGGCCGCCGCGGCCGCCGCCGGCCTGACCGGCCCGCCGTACGCGACGCACGTGGCGGCCTGCCTGGCCAACGCCGACCTCCCGGTGGAGGAGCGGCAGTTGGAGACGGCCGTGCACGAGCGCGGCTGGGGGGCGGCGGCCCGGGTGCACAACGACACCTTCGCGATCCTGCGCGCCGGGCTGCCCGCGGGCGCCGAGCCGCGGGGCGTGGCCGTGGTGTGCGGCGCGGGGATCAACTGCGTGGGGATGCTGCCGGACGGCCGCACCGCCCGGTTCCCCGCACTCGGCAAGATCTCCGGTGACTGGGGCGGTGGTTCGGGCCTGGCGGAGGAGGCCCTGTGGAGCGCCGCCCGCGCCGAGGACGGCCGCGGCGAGCCGACCGAGCTGGCCAGGACCCTGCCCGCGCACTTCGGCCTGGACTCGATGTACGCGCTGATCGAGGCGCTGCACCTGGAGCACGTCCCGTACGAGCGGCGCCACGAGCTGACCCCGGTGCTGTTCGCGACCGCCGCCGCCGGCGACCCGGTCGCGGGCGCGCTGGTGGACCGGCTCGGCGACGAGGTGGTGGCGCTGGCGTCGGTCGCGCTGGGCCGGCTCGGGCTGCTGGACGAGGAGGCCCCGGTGCTGCTCGGCGGCAGCGTGCTGGCCGCCCGGCACCCCCGGCTGGTGGCCCGGATCGACGAGGGCCTGCACGCGCGGGCCCCGAAGGCCACCGTGGAGGTGGTCGGCGAACCTCCGGTGCTGGGGGCCGCGCTGCTCGGCCTGGACGCGGTGGGGGCCCCGGCGGACGCGTACGCCAGGCTGCGCGGGCAGTACGCGTAGCCGCCCTCGCCACCGCACCCGTGCGCCCGGTCAGGTACCGGGCGCACGGGTGTTCCCCGGGTGTTCCGCGGGGCGTGGAACCAAGGGCGCCGAGAACGCGTGTTCCAGGGCGGAGGGGTGGCGGAGGGGGTACGCGAGGGGCCCGGCCGACCGGACGGGCGGGACAAGATCCAGTCAATGGTGGTGTGGTTGCCGGACTCTGCGGCCATACTGCTGGCCGGGGAAGCCGTACCCCGCGCTCGCCGGGGGGCGGGCCGCTGTCCGCGACCGAGGGGGAGGTCAAGTGACATACCCGCCGAACACGGGCGCGCGGGCGTCGGCAGCCGTGCCCGCGCAGCCGACCGCACCACCGCCGTCCGCACCACCACCGCAACCGCCACCGCCGCTGGTCACGCCCGCGCCCGCTCCCCCGCCGCCCGCCGGGCGCGGCGCCTGGAGCGAACTGGGCGAGGTGTGGGGCCGGTTGCGCGCCGCCGCGACGACCGAGCCCGGGCGCCTGCAGGTGCTGGGCGCCGTGCTGGCCGCCCTGGTGGTCGCGTTCGGCGCGGTCGCCGCCTTCGAGGTGTCCGACCGGGCCTCGGCCGCCGACGACGTGGTGGGCCGCAGCCAGCCGCTGAGCGCCGACGCGGCCAGCGTCTACCGCTCGCTGGCCGACGCCGACGCCGCGGCCGCCAGCGGCTTCCTGGCCGGCTCGGTGGAACCGGCGGACGTGCGGGCGCGGTTCGACAAGGACATCTCCACCGCCTCGCGGCTGCTGGTGAAGGCCGCGACGAACACCGACCTGTCGACCGGCTCGGGCCGCGAGATCGCCACCCTCAACGAGCAGCTGCCGCTCTACACCGGCCGGATCGAGCGCGCCCGCGCCGCCAACCGCCAGGGCCTGCCGCTGGGCGGCGCCTACCTGCGGTACGCCAACCAGCAGATGACCACGCAGCTGCTGCCCGCCGCCGAACGGCTGTACGCGGCCGAGACGGCCCGGCTCTCCGGCGACGACGACGAGGCCCGCGCCTGGCCGCTGCTCTCGCTGGCCCTCGGCGTGGTCGCGCTCGGCGTGCTGGGGTGGGCCCAGCGCCGCAACTACCAGCGCACCAACCGGGTGTTCAACCACGGACTGCTGGCCGCCACGGCGGCCACCGCCGTGGTGCTGCTCTGGCTGGCCGTGGGCCACGCGGTGGCCCGCTCCGGCCTGGACGACGCGCAGGCGCACGGGCAGGCGTCCCTGAAGGTCCTCAACGAGGCGCGGATCAACTCGCTCAAGGCGCGCGCCAACGAGAACCTGACGCTGGTCGCCCGGGGCGCGGTCCTCACCGACGACGGCAAGAACGACAAGTACGAGACGGACTACACCAGCGGGATGTCCAGCCTGGGATCGGCCCTCGACCGGGCGCGCTCGCTCGCCGCCGACGACCGGGCCGGCAGCGCGCCGGTGGACACCGCGCGGGCCCGGGTCGCCGACTGGAAGACCCGGCACGCGCAGGCGCGCGGCGCGGACGACGCGGGGGACTACGACGCGGCGCTGCGCAAGGTGGTGGGCGCCCGGGACTCCACGGGAGAATCCTTCGACCGGGTCGACGCGGCCCTCGAACAGGCCCTCGCGCACGAGCAGGAGCAGTTCACCAGGTCCGCGAAGGACGGCCGCGGCGCGCTGACCGGACTGCCGGTCGGCGCGGCCGTACTGGCCGTGCTCGGCGCGGTGGGGGCCATCATGGGCATCAACCGCAGGCTGTCGGAGTACCGGTGAAGGGGGGAGAGATGGCGAGCACGGACACGCGCACGGCCGCCCGCCCGGTGGCCGTGCGGCTGCGCGGCTGGGGCGGGGTCGCCGCCATGGCCGCCGCCTGCGGCCTCACCGCGTCGCTCACCCTGCTGCCGCTGTCGCGCGGCGCGGCGGACGGCGCGGTGCGGGTCGGCACCGGCACGGGCACGGCCGTACAGGCGAAGGCCGCGGCCGAGTGCACCGAGCCGGAGCGCTCGCTGCGGCCCTCGGCGGCGGACGGCGCCGCGGTCGCCGCGATCAAGAAGCGCGGCAAGCTGGTCGTCGGCGTGGACCAGAACAGCTACCGCTGGGGCTACCGCAATCCGGCCACCCGCACCCTGGAGGGCTTCGACATCGACCTGGCCCGGGCCATCGCCAAGGACGTCCTGGGCAGCGACCAGGCGGTCATCTTCCGGGCCATACCCACCAACCAGCGCATCGCGGCGCTGGACGGCGGCAAGGTCGACCTCGTGGTGCGCACGATGACGATCAACTGCAAGCGGATCGAGCAAGTGGCCTTCTCCACCGCCTACTTCCAGGCCGGACAGCAGGTCCTCGCGCCCAAGGACTCCACGATCAAGGGGTACGACTCCTCGCTGAAGGGCAAGCGGGTGTGCACGGCCGAGGGGTCGACGGCCTACGAGGCGCTGGAGAAGAACTCCTTCGGCGCGGTCTTCAAGGACCCCGACGACGGCAAGAAGACCGACCAGGACCGCTACACCGTCCCCAACCAGCTGGACTGCCTGGTGCGGCTGCAGATGGGCGAGGTGGACGCGGTCGTCACGGACAACGCGCTCGCGGCCGGCCAGGCCGCCCAGGACCCGGCGGTGGAGCTCAAGGGCGTGCCCTTCACCACCGAGTACTACGGGGTGGCCGCCAAGCTGGGCAGCGACGACCTGGTGCGCCGGGTCAACAAGGTGCTCGACGCCTACCGGGCGGGCCCGTGGCAGGCGGCGTACGACAAGTGGCTGAAGGCGGACCTGCCCGGGGTGACCGGGCCGCCCGCGCCGAAGTACCGGGACGGGTGAGGGTGCCGCGGGCCGACGGCGGGACTTGAGATGCTGACCATGCGGGCGAGAACAGCGGAGAGGTGATCGATGGGCGTCGCGGGACCCCCCGGTCCGGTGATGGACCGGGACGAGGCGGACCGTGCGCTGGCGCGGCTCGGCGCGGAGCACAAGGCGGTCGAGGACTCGCTGCTCGCCCTGCAGGACCACGCGGGCCGCAGGCTCCTGGAGGGCGCCGAGCTGACCGGTGCGACCAAGGACCGCTGGGCGGCGACCGAGCGGTCGATCACCCTGCTGTGGGGGTACTTCGACGCGTACACCGAGGCGCTGTCCGGGGCGCGGGAGGTGCGCTCCCGGCGCCGCTGGCCCAGCCGCGAGGACCTGGTGGAGCTGACCGAGCGGCTGCGCGGCGAGAGCGTGACGGTGTCCGACAACGGCGCGGCGGCCGTGCTGGCCGAGCACTTCACGCTGGAGCGGCTGGTGGCGCGGATGAACGAGCTGTACGCGTCCTCGCTGCACACGGTGGTGACCGCCGACGCGGTGTGGTCCGCGCTGCCCGCCCGGATCGACCTGCTCTCCGCCGAGCTCCGGCGCACCCGCTCGCTGGCGCACTCGGTGGGCGTGCGGCCCGGCGAGCACCCGGCCGGGGACGACCTGGAGGCGATCACCCACGAGCTGGCCCTGCTGCGCTCCCAGGTGGTGTCGGACCCGCTGGCCTTCTGGCGGACCGCGCCCGGCAGTTCGGCCCCCGGCGGCGGACGCCCCGACACCGACCGCTACGACCGGGCGGCGCTGGTCCTGGAGGACGTGCGCCGGGAGGTCGAGGCGGTCCTCGCGGTGCGCCAGGACTCCGAGGACCGGCTGCTGCGGCTGCGCGACGTGCTGTCCCGGGCCGACCGGACGCTGGCGGAGGCCCGCTCGGCGCGCGGCGAGGTGCTCGCCAAGATAGCCGCGTCCGAGGTGCCGGTGGTCAGCGGGCCGCCCACGGTGCTGCACGAGCGGCTGTCGGCCGCCGCCGAGTACCGCAGGCACGCCCAGTGGCACCGGCTCTCCCCGCTGCTGGACGCCCTCGAACAGCAGGCCGAGGACGAACTGCTGCGCGCCCGGGAGCAGTTGACCGCCGTGACCGCGCCGCTCGCGGTCCGCGCCGAGCTGCGCGGCCGGCTCGACGCGTACAAGGCGAAGGTGGCCCGGCACGGCCTGGCGGAGGACCCGCTGCTGATCGAGCGGTACGACGCGGCGCGCCGCATGCTGTGGAGCGCGCCGTGCGACCTGCGCGCGGCCGAGGACGCGGTGCTGCGCTACCAGCGGGCCGCGGCCGAGGCACTGTCCGGTCCGAGCGACTCCGGGGGGAACCCGTGACCACACCGCCAGCGGTGAAGAAGTGCCAGCGGCCCGGCTGCGAGGGCTCCTACGAGGACATGGGCGGCGGCGAGCTGTACTGCGACACCTGCGGGCTGGCCCCGGTGGTGTCCAAGGGCGGCATGATCGGCTCGGTGCCGACCGGCGTCACGGGCCACGCCAAGGGCTCCGACAGCTCCTCGGCGCGCAGCGGCTCGCGCTCCTCGCGCGCCTCCTCCCGCTCGTCGACGTCCCGCCGCTCGGTGTCCGGGCGGCTGTCCCGCTCGCTGTCCGGCGCGGCCACCTCCCGCTCGGTGTCGGTCCGCTCCTCGGGCACGTCGACCGGCGCCTCGGGCCGCAACCGGCTGGGCGCGGGCCTGGTGGCGGTGCCGGGCGTGCCGCGCCCCGACCCGCGCTCGGCGGTGATGGAGCACGCCGAGGTGCCCGAGCGGAAGCGATTCTGCTCGCGCTCGGACTGCGGCGCCCCGGTGGGCCGTTCGCGCGGCGAGCGGACCGGGCGGACCGAGGGCTTCTGCACCAAGTGCGGCCACCCGTACTCCTTCGTGCCCAAGCTGAAGGCCGGCGACGTGGTGCACGGGCAGTACGAGGTCGCGGGCTGCCTGGCGCACGGCGGCCTCGGCTGGGTCTACCTGGCGGTGGACCGCGCGGTCTCCGACCGCTGGGTGGTGCTCAAGGGCCTGCTGGACACCGGCGACCAGGACGCCATGGCGGCGGCGATCAGCGAGCGCCGCTTCCTCGCCGAGATCGAGCACTCCAACATCGTCCGCATCTACAACTTCGTCGAGCACCTCGACCAGCGCACCGGCTCCCTGGACGGCTACATCGTCATGGAGTACGTGGGCGGCAAGTCGATGAAGGAGATCGCCAACGAGCGCCGCTCGCCGGACGGCCGCCGCGACCCGCTGCCGGTCGAGCAGGCCTGCGCCTACGGCATCGAGGCGCTGGAGGCGCTCGGCCACCTGCACAGCCGCAACCTGCTCTACTGCGACTTCAAGGTCGACAACGCGATCCAGACCGAGGACCAGCTGAAGCTGATCGACATGGGCGCGGTGCGCCGGATGGACGACGAGGAGTCGGCCATCTACGGCACCGTGGGCTACCAGGCGCCCGAGGTCGCCGAGGTCGGCCCGTCGGTCGCCTCCGACCTGTACACGGTGGCCCGCACCCTGGCGGTGCTCACCTTCGACTTCCAGGGCTACACCAACGTCTTCGCGGACTCCCTGCCGGACCCGGACCACATCGAGGTGTTCCGCCAGTACGAGTCCTTCTACCGGCTGCTCGTACGGGCCACCGACCCCGACCCGGCCCGCCGGTTCGCCTCGGCGCAGGAGATGGCCGAGCAGCTGACCGGGGTGCTGCGCGAGGTCGTGGCGCTCCAGACCGGGCGGCCCAGGCCCGCCCTCTCCACCTTGTTCGGGCCCGAACTGCGGGTCACCGACAGTGCGTTGTTCCAGGAGGGCGACGGCGAGGCGTCGGCGCTCGGGGTGCGCGCCGAGCGGGTCCGGCGCGGCGCCCCCGCCCTCCCCGCCGCCGCGCCCGCGCCGCCCGCCACCGGGCCCGCCGCCGGGCCCGCCGCACCCCTGCTGGCCCCGCTGGACGCGCACGCCACGGCGCTGGCCCTGCCGGTGCCCCGGGTGGACCCGGCCGACCCCAACGCGGGCTTCCTCGCGGGCCTGGCGGCCTCCGCCCCGGCCGAGCTGCTCACCGCGCTGCGGGCCGCCCCGGCGCCCTCGCTGGAACTGCGGCTGCGGGAGCTGCGGGCCCGGCTGGAGGCGGACGACCCGGACGGGGAGGCGGGCGGCGCGCTGGCCGACCTGGAGGCGCGGCACCCGGACGACTGGCGGGTGGTCTGGTACCGGGGCGTGGTGGCGCTGGCCGGGGGCGACGACGAGAGCGCGGCGCTGTCCTTCGACGCGGTGTACGACGCGTTCCCCGGGGAGCCCGCGCCCAAGCTGGCGCTCGGGGTGTGCGCGGAGGTGCTGGGCCAGCTCGACAACGCCGCCGAGTACTACCGCCTGGTGTGGGCGACCGACCCGGGCTACGTGAGCGCGGCGTTCGGCCTGGCCCGGGTGCAGCTGGCGGCGGGCGACCGCGCCGCGGCCGTACGGACCCTGGAGTCGGTGCCGGAGGCCTCCATCCACTACACGGCGGCGCGGGTGGCCGCCGTGCGGGCGCGGCTGCGGCGGCGCCCGGCGACGGACCCGCTGGGCGGGGACCTGGCGGCCGCGGCCGCGCAGGTGACGGCCCTGCAGGGGTTCGGCCTCGACGCGGTGCGCCGCGAGCGGCTGTCGACGGAGGTGCTGGGCACAGCCCTCGACTGGGTCCTCTCCGGCAGCCCCGGCGCGTCCGCCACCCCGGCCGGACCGCCGGTGCTGCTGGGCAGCCCGCTCGACGAGCGCGGGCTGCGCTTCGGCCTGGAACGCTCGTACCGGGTGCTCGCCCGGCTCGCTCAGCGTGGCGAGGAAAGGATCGACCTGGTGGAGCGGGCCAACCGCTACCGCCCCCGGACATGGGTGTAACGAATGTCGCAGACGCCTCAGCTCGCCGCCTGCCCCAGCTGCGAGGAGCCGCTGGAGACGGGTGACCGCTACTGCGGTGCGTGCGGGTACGACCTGTCGGCCGTGCCGCCGGTGCCGCACGACCGCCCGACGATGGAGATCGGCGTGCTCGGTCCCCCGGCCTCGGTGCCGCTGCCGCCCGAGCAGCCGCCGCCCGCCCCTGCCCCGGCGGCCGCGCCCGCGCCGGAGCCCGCCGCGACCGGCGCCGCGGCGCCGTCGTGGTGCGTGGCCTGCCGGGCCGGACGGGTCGACGACGACGGCTACTGCGAGAACTGCGGGCACGCCCAGCCGCGCGAACGGGACCACATGGAACGGGAACTGGAGACGGTGGCCGCGGTCAGCGACCGGGGCCTGCGCCACCACCGCAACGAGGACGCGTTCGCGGTGGCCGGGAGCACCCTGCCGGACGGCTCCGCCGCCACCGTGGCCGTCGTCTGCGACGGGGTGTCCTCGGCCACCCGGCCCGACGACGCCTCGGCCGCCGCCGCCGACGCGGCCGGCGCCTGGCTGCGCACCGCGCTGCCGCGCGGCACCCACCCGCAGACCGCGATGCACGAGGCGATCGTGGCCGCGTCCGAGGCGGTGAACGCGCTGGCGGACGAGCCGGGCCCGCAGGAGCACGCCCCGCACCGCCACCGCAACGCGCCCGCCTGCACGATCGTCGGCGCGGTCGTCGCGGGCGGCCTGCTGGTGGTCGGCTGGGTCGGCGACAGCCGCGCCTACTGGGTGCCGGACGACCGCGGCGCGCCGCCGGTGCGGCTGACCGAGGACGACTCCTGGGCGGCCCAGATGGTGACGGCGGGCCTGATGAGCCAGGAGGAGGCGTACGCGGACGAGCGCGCCCACGCGATCACCGGCTGGCTCGGCGCGGACTCCTACGAACTGGAGCCGCACACCGCTTCCTTCAAGCCGGACCGGCCCGGTGTGGTGGTGGTGTGCACGGACGGGCTGTGGAACTACGCGGAGACCGCCGAGGAGATGGCGCTCGCGCTGCCCGCCGACGCGGCCGCGCACCCGCTGGACGCGGCCCGGGTGCTGGTCGGGCACGCCCTGGACGGCGGGGGCCACGACAACGTAACAGTGGCGCTGGTGCCGTTCGCGCTCGTGCCGCAGGGGGCAGGATCGGCCTGAGCAGCGGGCCCGCGCCCTTCCCGTCCCGGGGGGAGACCCCCTCGTCCCGCCGTTGTCACGCATCCGCAGCAGCCTGCCGCGTGGAGTCCGAGGAGCCCATCAGATGGCGAACTTCTCCAAGTCGAACGTGCCCCAGTTCTCCGTCGACGTGTACCAGAACGAGTACCTGCCCGAGGGCGGGCGCGAGGTGAACGGGATCGTCACGGTCACCTCCACCGGCGGCGGCACCAGCGGCGGCGCCCCGCTGCTCGGCGCCTCCGCCTCGCCGTCCCAGATACCCGGGCGGACGCCGGACGCCGCCGTGGTGGTCATGGTCGACTGCTCGGGCTCCATGGACTACCCGCCCACCAAGATGCGCAACGCCCGCGACGCCACGGCCGCCGCGATCGACACCCTGCGCGACGGGGTCGCCTTCGCCGTGGTCGCCGGGACGCACGTGGCCACCGAGGTCTACCCGGGCAACGGCCGCCTGGCGACCGCGGACCGCTCCACCCGGGCGCAGGCCAAGGAGGCGCTGCGCCGCCTCGGCGCGGGCGGCGGCACCGCGATCGGCACCTGGCTGCGGCTCGCCGACCGGCTGCTGTCCTCGGCCGACGTGTCCATCCGGCACGGCATCCTGCTGACCGACGGGCGCAACGAGCACGAGACGCCGGACGCGCTGCGCGCCACCCTGGAGGCCTGCGCGGGCCGCTTCACCTGCGACGCCCGCGGCGTGGGCACCGACTGGGAGGTCGAGGAGGTGCGCGGCGTCGCGACCGCGCTGCTCGGCTCGTACGACATCGTCGCCGAACCCGACGGCCTGGCCGCGGACTTCACCGCGATGATGGAGGACGCCATGGGCAAGGAGGTCGCGGACGTCGCGCTGCGGCTGTGGACCCCGGTCGGCGTGGAGATCAAGTTCGTCAAGCAGGTGGCGCCCACGGTCGAGGACCTGACCGGGCGCAGGACCGAGGCCGGGCCGCGCGCCGGGGACTACCCGACCGGCTCGTGGGGCGACGAGTCCCGCGACTACCACGTGTGCGTCCAGGTGCCCACGGCCGCGCTGGGCCAGGAGATGCTGGCCGCCCGCGTCTCGCTGGTGCTGCCCGACCCGGCGGGCGGCGCCCCGCAGGTGCTGTCCCAGGGCCTGGTCCGGGCGGTGTGGACGGACGACATGGTCGCCTCGACCCGGATCAACCCCCAGGTCGCCCACTACACGGGCCAGGCCGAGCTGGCCCAGGTGATCCAGCAGGGCCTGGACGCCCGCAAGACCGGCGACGTCGACGGCGCGACCGCGAAGCTGGGCCGCGCGGTGCAGCTGGCCGCCGCCTCGGGGAACGAGGAGACGGCGAAACTGCTCGCGAAGGTGGTGGACGTCGTGGACGTGGCGACGGGTACTGTGCGACTGAAGGCGAAGGTCACGGAGGCCGACGAGATGACGCTCGAGACCCGGTCGACGAAGACGGTTCGCGTGAAGAAGTAGCGGTTCGTACGTACGCCAGTGCGGGGCCTGAGGCCGCACGGACGAGAGGGGGAAGGGCCGACATGCCGACCTGCCCGAACGGACACCAGTCGGGTTCCGACGACTGGTGCGAGGTCTGCGGACACCGCATGACCGGGGCGGGCGCGCCTGCGGGTGCCGTCCCGCCGCCTCCCCCGCCGCCGCCCGCCGCCGGTTACGGCTACCCCGGACCGGGCGGCGACCCGAACGCCACCGCCCAGGCCGAGCTGTGCCCGCAGTGCCGCACCCCGCGCGAGGCGAACGCCCCGTTCTGCGAGGAGTGCCGCTGGAACTTCCTCACCAACACGGCGACCTCGTACACGCCGATAGCCCCGAGGCCCCAGGCCGGTCCGCCGCCGGGCCTCAACCTCCCGCCGGGCTTCCAGACGCACGGTGCGCCGCGCCCGCACGACCCGTACCAGAACCGCCCCGCCGAGCCCTTCCCGGACAGCTCGCAGAGCCACGGCTTCCCGCCGCCTCCCCCGCCGGCACCGCAGGGCCCCGGCCCCGGTGGCCCGGGCCCCGGTGGCGCGGGACCGCACACGCCTCCCGACGGCCCCGGCTACCCGGGCGGCCCGCAGGGGCAGGGCCCGGCCCAGGGCGGCTACGGCTTCCCGCCGCCCGGCGGCCCCGGCAACTCCGGTGAGCAGCACGGCGGTTACGGCTTCCCGCCGCCCGCGGGCGACCCCGGTTTCCCGCCACCCCCCGGCGGCCCCCAGGGACCCGGCCCCGGCCCCCACACGCCTCCGGACGGCCCCGGCTTCCAGGGCGGCGGCGGTCCCGGCAGGGGCGGGTACGACTTCCCGCCGCCCCCCGGCGGCCCGGGCGCCCCCGGCAACTCCGGTGACCCGCAGGGCGGTTACGGCTTCCCGCCCGCTCCCGGCGCCCCGCAGGGCCCCGGTCCCGACGCCTCCGGGTTCCCCGGCTTCCCGCCGCCTCCCGGTGGCCCCCAGGGCTCGGGCCACACGCCGCCCGACGGCCCCGGCTTCCCCGGGGGCGGGTTCCCGCCGCACGGCGGGCCGCAGGGGGCTCCCGCGGCCCAGGCCTCCGCACCGCCCGCGCCGCCCGCGTTCGGGCAGCCGGGTCCCGCCGCGCCGCCCGCCGGACCGGGGGGCGACGACTGGATGATCTCGCCGCCCTCGACACCGCACCCGGCCCCGCAGGGGCCGGGCCCTGGTCAGGGTCAGGGCCAGGGCCTGCCCCAGGAGCCGCAGCAGCAGTTCGCGGCGCCGCCCGCGCACTGGAGCGCGGTGGTGGCCCCGGACCGCGAGTACTTCATGGCGATGATGCAGCGCAGCGGCCCCGAGGCGGCGGGCCTGAACCTGCCCGCGTACTCCCCGGAGAAGCAGGTCGCGCTCGACGGCGAGCAGGTCACCATCGGCCGCCGCAGGCACTCCACCGGCGACACCCCCGACGTCGACCTGTCGGTGCCGCCGGAGGACCCGGGCGTCTCGCACCAGCACGCGACGCTGGTGCGCCAGCCGGACGGCTCGTGGGCGGTGGTGGACCAGAACTCCACCAACGGCACCACGGTCAACGGCGGCGAGGAGCCGATCCAGCCCTACGTGCCGGTCCCGCTGCGGGACGGCGACCGGGTGCACGTCGGCGCCTGGACGACGATCACCATCCGGCGCGGCTGACGCCGCCCGGTCAGCGCGGCGGACCGAGGGGCCAGAGGTAGGGCCCCTCGGGATCGTCCAGCCACGCCCACTGCCGCCCGCCCGCCAGCGTCACCCCGAAGCGCTCGCGCCCGGGCCGCCCCTCGCGCTGCCACAGCGAGAGGGCCTCGTGCGGGTCGAGGCTGCCCGCGGTCAGCACCAGCAGGAAGCGGAAGAGGTCGTCCCCGGACGCCTGCCGGGGCAGCCCGCCCAGGTAGGGCGGCCGGACGGGGTCGGCGCCGCCGCCGCGCAGCGGCACGAAGTGGGCCCCGGTCCCCAGGAAGCGGCCCTCCGCCCGGTCGGCGCCGTGCACCTCCAGCCGGATCAGGCCGGTGGCCAGCGGCGCCAGGACGCGGGCGCCGGGCGCGCACTGGGCGAGCCAGGCGTACGGCACCGAGGGCAGCGCGCAGGTGGCGACGACCGCGTCGAACGGGGCCCGCTCCGGGCAGCCGCGCGCGCCGTCCCCGGCGAGCACGGCGGGCCGGTGGCCGGCCGCCGCGAGGTGGCTGCGGGCCGACTCGGCGATGTCGGGGTCCAGGTCGAGGCTGGTCACCCGGTCGTCGCCGAGCCGGTGGGCGAGCAGCGCGGCGTTGTAGCCGGTGCCCGCGCCGACCTCCAGGACCCGGTCGCCGTCGCCGAGCGCCAGGGCGTGCAGCATGCGGGCCATCAGGGAGGGCTGGCTGCTGGAGGAGACCAGTTCGCCGTCGCGCACCCGGGTGGCCAGCGCCGCGTCGGCGTACGCGCCGCGCAGCCAGCGGGCGCGCCGCCCGTCGTCGGGGTCCTCGCCCCACAGCCGCTCGTGGCCGCCGGGCCGGGCGACGAAGTAGTACGGCACGAAGCGGTGGCGGGGCACGGCCTCGAAGGCGGCGCGCCAGGCCGGGTCGGACAGCACCCCGGCGGCGTCGAGTTCGCGCACGAGCCGCCGCCGGTGCTCGGCGGCCTCTGCGGCGTGCGGGTCCGGCTGTGTGCGCATGCGTCCACTGTCCCGCCCCGGGCGCGCGCGGGCGAGTACCCCCTCGGACCGGTCGCTCCGGCCACCCCCTCGGACGGGTCGCCCCGGCGTCCTACGCCTCCGGTCCTCGGCCGGGGCGTCTGAGACCATGGAGGGGTGACTGAGAATCCGCACGGCACCGTCCAGGAGCAGACCTTCTACGAGCAGGTCGGCGGCGAGGAGACCTTCCGCCGGCTGGTGCGCCGGTTCTACCAGGGGGTCGCCCAGGACCCGCTGCTGCGGCCGATGTACCCGGAGGAGGACCTGGGTCCCGCCGAGGAGCGCCTGGTGCTGTTCCTGATGCAGTACTGGGGTGGTCCGCGCACCTACAGCGACCACCGGGGCCACCCGCGGCTGCGGATGCGGCACGCGCCGTTCACGGTGGACCGGGCGGCGCACGACGCGTGGCTGCGGCACATGCGGGACGCGGTGGACGGGCTCGGGCTCTCCGAGGCGCACGAGCGGCAGCTGTGGGACTACCTGACGTACGCGGCGGCGTCGATGGTCAACGCGGCGGACTGACCTCGGCGAACCGACCCCGGCGGACCGGCCGGACCGGCCCGCACCGGCCCCGGTTGAACGCGCCGGATCGCCCCTCCGGCCCCGTCCGCCCCACCCCGCACAGAGTGGAACCTGAGACTCCGGATCCGGATAACGGTCACAATCGGGTCAAGGTAGCCCCGCAAGCGGTTTCCAGGCCCCGGTGGCCTCTGCAAGCATCCGACCAACGTCCGACGAGCGTTCGGACGTCGCGCGGGGCGAGCCACAGGGGGCGGAGTGACGGGGTTCGTCTTGCTGCGGGTCAGGGCGCACCGGCTGCTCCTGGCCGCCGCCCTCCTCGCGGTGCTGCTGACCACCTGCGTCCTGGCGGCCCTCACCGCGTTCTCCGGAACCATCGGCGACGCCGCCCTGCGCCAGACCCTGCGCGACCGGGCCGTCCCGGCCGCGCTCACCATCAGCTCCTCCCTCGACCCGGCGGACCGCGCCGCCGCCGACCGGGCGGTGCGCGCCGAGGCCCACCGGACCTACGGCCGACTGCCCGTCACCGTGCGGAAGCTGGAGACCTCCGGCGCCTACGCCCTGCCCCGCGAGCTCCAGCCGGCCGCCGCCCGCACCGGCGAACCCGACCTGACCCTCTTCGCCGCGATCGACCGCACCCGCGTCACGCTCGCCAAGGGCTCCTGGCCCGCCGCCACCGCCGGCGGGCCCCTCCAGGCGGCGCTGCCCGAGGCCGCCGCCGCCCGGCTCCGCCTCGCGCCCGGCGCCCGGTTCACCGTCACCGACCGGCTCGGCGGCGAGCAGCGGATCCAGGTCCTGCTGACCGGCGTGTACCGGCCCGCCGAGCCCTCGGACCCGTACTGGCAACTGGACTCCCTGGGCGGCCGGGGCGTACGGACCGTCAACTTCACCACCTACGGCCCGCTGCTCACCGACCCCGCCGCGCTCGGCTCCGGGCGGGTCAGCGCCGGCGGCGCCGGATGGCTGGTCTCCGCCGACTTCGCCACCCTCACCACCGCCCGCGTCCCCGCGCTGCGCGACTCCGCCGGGGGCGCGGCCGAACGCCTCCTGGCCACCGAGGCGTTCCACGGCTCCGGCAGCGTCGTCACCGGCCTGCCCACCCTGCTCGACCAGGCCGAGCGGGCCCTGCTGGTGTCCCGCTCCACGCTGCTGATCGTCGCCGTGCAGCTGGTGCTCCTCGCGGCCTACGCACTGCTCCTCGTGGCCCGGCTGCTGTCCACCGAGCGCTCCGGCGAGACGGACCTGCTGCGGGCCCGCGGCGGCTCGCGCGGCCGGCTCGCCTCCCTCGCGCTGGTCGAGGCGCTGCTGCTCGCCGTGCCCGCCGCGCTCCTCGCCCCGCTGCTCTCCGGCCCGCTCACCCGGCTGCTCGCCGACCGCTCCGGCCTCGACCGGCTCGGCCTCCACCTGGGCTGGACGCCCGGCGGCACCGTGTGGCTGGTCGCCACCGCCGTCGCGGCCTGCTGCGCGGCCGCCGTGGTGGCGCCCGCGCTGGCCGCCGACGGCGGTGTCGTACGGCTGCGGCGCGGCCGGGCCGCGGCGCTGCCCGCCCCGGTGCGCGCGGGCGCCGACGTCGGCCTGCTCATCGTCGCCGCCGTCGCCTACTGGCAGCTGGACCGGCAGACCGCCCGGCAGGGCGGCGCCCTGAGCGGCGACGCCTCCGGCGCCCTGGGCATCGACCCGCTGCTGGTCGCCGCGCCCGCCCTCGCCCTGCTCGCCGGGACCGTGCTCACCCTGCGCCTGCTCCCGCCCGCCGCCCGGCTCGCCGAGCGGCGCGCCGCGGGCGGGCGCGGACTGCCCGCCGCGCTGGCCGGCTGGCAGTTCAGCCGCCGCCCGCTGCGCGGCGCGGGACCGGTGCTGCTGCTGGTCCTCGCGGTGGCCATGGGCGTCCTGGCGATCGGCCAGAACGCCTCCTGGGAGCGCTCGCAGCGCGACCAGGCCGACTTCCGCGCGGGCGCCTCGGTACGGCTGCCGGACGGCAAGGCCGACCAGCCGGGCCGGATCTCCTCGTACACCTCGCTGCCCGGCGTGCGCGCCGCCACCCCCGCCTTCCGGGGCTCCACCGACGTGTCCGTCTCCGGCACCCCCGACAGCGCGGCCGTGCTCGCCCTGGCCACCGGCGACCTGCCCGAGGGCCTGCTGCTCCGCCCCGACCTCGCCGAGAAGGACGCCGGCCGGCTGCTCGCCGCGCTGACCCCGGCCGAGCGGGCCGCCCGGCCCGGTATCACCCTGCCCCCGCACAGCCGCCGGGTCTCCTTCGACGCCCGGATCACCGCCCTGGGCGCCCCCGGCGGCCGCTCCCCCGCCCTGCTCGGCACCCGGCTCACCGTGCTCGTCGAGGACCGCTTCGGCATCTCCTACCGCGTCTTCGCCGGCGAGGTCCCCGTCGACGGCGCCGCCCACCCCGTCACCGTCGACCTCGCCGCCACCGGCCAGGAGCCCGCGGGCCCGGTCCGGGTCACCGGCTTCGAGGCCACCGGCCAACTGCCGCGCGGCGGCGGGGAGCACCACCGGCTCGTCGTGGACCGGCTGCGCGCGACCACCGTCTCCGGCTCCCCCGCCGACGTCCCCGTGCCCGCCGCCCTCACCGCCTGGACCGGCGCGTACGTCCTCGCCGGGGCCGAGGACGACGTCGTCCCGCAGTCCCTGACGGCCCGGGCCACCGCCTCCGTACCGCTGAGCGTCGACTACCGGCTCGCCGACGCCGACGTCCGGAGCACCGAACCCAACGCGCCCGCGCCCGGGTTCACCGTGCGCGCCGACGCCCCGCGCCCCGCGCCGCCCGCCGCGGTGCCCGCCGTCGTCACCGACCGCTTCCTGGCCGCCTCCGGAGCCGAGCGCGGCGACCGCGTCCAGGTGGCCTTCGCGGGCCAGGCCGTGCCCGTGCGGATCGTGGACGTCGTCCGCGACCTGCCCACCACCGGGCCCGGCTCGGCCGCCGTGGACTCCCTGATGCCCGCCGACGGCGCGGGCGCCGTCCTCGTCGACCTGGACGCCGTCAACCGGGTGCTCGCCCACCGCGGCCAGAACCTCACGCCCAACGAGTGGTGGCTGGCCACCGCCCCCGGCCGCGCCACCGCCGTCGCCGACCTGCTGCGCCAGCGCCCCGACGTCGACCCCGCGCAGGTCCTGGTCCGCGACGAGGACGCCCGCGAGCTGCTGTCCGACCCGCTCGGCGCGGGCCCGCGCTCGGCCCTGCTCGCGGTGGCCGCCGTCGCCGCCGCCCTCGCCGCCGTCGGCTTCGCGGTGAGCACCGCGGGGTCGCTGCGCGAACGGGCCGCCGAGTTCGGCGTGCTGCGGGCCCTGGGCGCGCCGCGCCGCCAGCTCGCCCGGCTGATCGCCGCCGAACAGGGCGTCCTGGTGGTCCTCTCGCTGCTGGTCGGCACCGCCCTGGGCGCCCTGCTGACCCGGGCCGTCGTCCCGCTGGTGGTCCTCACCCCGCAGGCCGCCAGACCGCTGCCCGAGGTCCTGGTCCAGCTGCCGCCCGGCCAGGTCGCCCTGCTCCTGGCCGGGGTCGCCGCGCTCCCCCTGCTGATCGTCGCGGCCACCGCCCTGCGCCGCACCGACCCGGCCGTCACCCTGCGCCACCAGGGGGACGGACAGTGAGGACCTCCGGCATGACCGCGAAGACCGTGGCCCCCTGGGTCAGGACCCGGCTGCGCACCGCCCCCGGCGCGGCCTGCGCGCTGGCCGTGCTCGTCCTGCTCACCGCGTTCCTGGCGGCCGCGCTGCCGCGCGCCGTCGACGCGTACGAGACCGAGGGCCTGCGCCGCGCCCTGGACACCGCCGCGCCCTCCTCGACCACGCTCCAGCTCTTCGGCTCCACGGGCAGCGTCGCCGACGACGGGCAGTCCGAGGCGGTGCTGCGGCCCCAGCACCTGGCGCGCGGCCAGGAGGAGTTCGTCAAGGTGCTCCCCGAGCCGCTGCGCGCCGACGTCGCGCAGTCCTCGCGCGGGGTGCGCACCGCTGACTTCCTGCCGGTGCCCCGGCCGTTCCGCACCCTGCTGCCCAAGATGAAGCCGCCGATGTTCCGGCTGTACGCGCAACAGGGCGTCCCGGAGCACTCCACCCTGGCCGCCGGGCGCATGCCCGTCGCCTCCGACGACACCACCGGCGCCACCACGCGCATCGAGGCCGCCGTGACCACGCAGACCGCGAAGGACCTGCGCATCACCCCCGGCACCGTCCTCGAAGTGCCCGGCCAGCGCGGCCCGCTCGTCGTCACCGTCACCGGCGTCGTCGCCCCGCGCGACCCCGCCGGGGCCTACTGGGCGACCGAGCCCGTCACCCGTACCCCCGCGCTGGTCCTCACCAAGGACCTCGAACGCTTCTGGCAGGCCGTGCTGCTGGTGCCGCCCGCCGCGGGCCCGGCCCTGCGGGGCGCCTCCGGCAGCCCCGAGACGTACTGGAACCTGCCGCCCGACACCAGCAGCCTCACCCCGCGTGACCTGGACGCGCTCGGCTCCGCCGTCACCTACGTGCAGAACGGCCCCGGGCTCCTCGACCTCCAGGGCGTCGTCGGCCAGGCCGGGCTCCGCACCGACCTGGGCCTCGTCCTGGACCGCTACTCCGCCGTGCGCGACGCGATCGGCCCGGTCGTCGCCGTCGCCGCCGTCGGGGTCGGCGCCGTCGCCCTCGTCGTGCTGTCCATGGCGGGCGGCCTCGCCGCCACCCGGCGCCGCGCCGAACTGGCCCTGCTGCGCTCGCGCGGCGGCTCCCTGGCCGGCATCGGCGGACGGCTGCTCGCCGAGATCGCCGTGATCACCCTCCCGGCCACCGCGGCGGGACTCGGCCTGGCCCTCTGGCTGGTCGGCCCGGCCCGCACCGGCCCCGCGCTGCTCGCCGCCCTCGCCGTCGCCCTGGTCGCCACCACCGCGCTCCCGCTGCGCGCCGTCGTCGCGCACCGCAGGCCGCCGTCCGGCGGGGCCCGCGAGGACGTGGTGCACGCGCGCCCCTCCCGGCGCCGCACGGTCGCCGAACTGACCCTGCTGGTCCTGGCGCTGGGCGCGGTCGTGGCCCTGCGCCGCCGGGGCGCCACCGACGCGGGCGACCTGCTGGTCAGCGCCGCCCCGGTGCTCGTCGGCACGATCGCCGCGTTCCTGCTCGTCCGGCTCTACCCGCTGCCGCTGCGGCTCGCCGCCCGCCCGGTGGCCCGGCTGCGCGGCGCGATCGGCTTCCTCTCCCTGGCCCGGGCCGGGCGCACCGCCACCACCGGCGCGCTCCCGCTGCTCGCGCTGCTCATCGCGCTGACCACCGCCGCCTTCGGCGGCTCGGTGCTGGCGGGCGTCGCCGACACCCGGGACCGCGCCGCCACCCTCGCCACCGGCTCCGACGCCCGCGTCTCCGGCCCCAACGACGCCTTCCCGCTGCCCAAGGGCCTGGCGGAGAAGGTCCGTTCGTCGCCCGGCGTACGCAGCGTGGTGACCGTCCAGGTCGAGTACGGCGTCGAGCTGGCCAAGTCCGACGTGGGCGGCGACTCCACCAACATCACGCTCGTCGGCGTCGACCCGGCCTCCTACGACCGGCTCTCCCGCGACCGTGGCCTCGGCTCCGTCCCCCCGGACCTGCTGGCCTCCACCGGCAAGGGCGGGGTCGGGCCGGACGGCGAGGACGCGAAGCGGGTGCTGCCCGCGCTCGCCTCCCCCGGCGCGGCCGCCGCGATCGGCTCCGGCACCCGCGCCCTGAGCACCGCGTCCGGCGAATTCCGGGTCAAGGTGGCGGGCGTGCGGACGGGCACCCCGGCGGTGCCCGCCCAGGAGTTCCTGGTCGTCAACGAGCAGGACCTCACCCACCGGGTGCCCACCGTCCTCCTCGCCGGGGGCGACTCCATCGACGCCGCCGCCCTGCGCGCGAACGTGAAGTCCGTCGCGCCGCCCTTCGCCGTGACCCTGTGGGCCGAGGAGCGCGCCGCGTTCACCGACTCGCCCATGCAGTCCGGCGCCGAGCGGATCTACACCGCCGCGATCGCCGCCGGAGCCGGGTACGCGGTGCTCGCGCTGCTGCTCTCGCTCCTCGGCACCGCCGCCGAACGCACCACGCTGCTGGCCCGGCTGCGCACCATGGGCCTCACCACCCGGCAGGGCCGCAGGCTGCTCGGCCTGGAGGCGCTGCCGCAGACGCTGCTCGCCGCCGCGGGCGGTGTCGCCGTCGGCTGGGCCACCATCGAGCTGCTCTCCCCCGGGGTGAACCTGGGGCAGCTCGCGCTGGCCGCCGCGTCCGACGGCGCCGCCGTCCGGGGGCTGCCGCTGCGCGCCGACGCGTGGTCGCTGGCCGTGCCCGCCGCGGCCGTGGTGGCGATCGCCGCCGCGGTCGCCATGACCCAGGCCTGGTGGGTCGCCCGCCGCGGCTCGATCAACGAACTCAGGGCAGGAGACTCCCGATGACCGCGACCACGGGGAACACGACGGCCGCCGGCGCGACGGCCACCGCGGGGGACGCCACCCTCGCCGACCTGGAGCGCCGGGCCACCGCCCGCCGCGACCGGCCGGCCTACGGGCACGACGCCCTGATCGCCTGCGACCGGCTGGTACGGATCTTCACCGCGGACGGCGTCGAGGTGCAGGCCCTCCAGGGCCTGGACCTGCTGGTCGAGGAGGGCGAACTGATGGCCCTGGTCGGGGCGTCGGGCAGCGGCAAGTCCACCCTGATGAACATCCTGGCGGGCCTGGACGTGCCCACCGCCGGCGCGGCCAAGGTCGCCGGGCGCGACCTGCTCGCCATGGGCGCCAAGGACCGGCTCGCCTACCGGCGCGAGGTGGTCGGCTTCGTCTGGCAGCAGACGGCGCGCAACCTCCTGCCGTACCTGACGGCAGCTCAGAACGTGGCGCTGCCCATGCAGTTGAGGGGCCGCTCCGGACGCACCGGCCGCGCGGCGAAGGCCGAGCGGGTGGAGTCGCTGCTGGCGATGCTGGAGGTCGCCGACTGCCGCGACCGCCGCCCGCACCAGATGTCCGGCGGCCAGCAGCAGCGCGTCGCCATCGCGGTGGCCCTGGCCAACAACCCCTCGGTCCTGCTCGCCGACGAACCGACCGGCGAACTGGACTCGGCCACCGGCGAACAGGTCTTCGCGGCCTTCCGCCGCGCCAACGAGGAGCTGGGCACCACGATCGTCATCGTCACCCACGACCAGGCGGTGGCGAGCGAGGTGCGCCGCACGGTCGCCATCCGCGACGGCCGCACGTCCTCGGAGGTGCTGCGCCGCACCGAGGTGGACGCGGAGGGCCAGGAGTCCACGGTGGCACGGGAGTACGCGATGCTCGACCGCGCGGGCCGCCTGCAGCTCCCGTCCGACTACACGGACACCCTGGGCATGCGCCACCGGGTGATGCTGGAACTGGAACAGGACCACATCCAGGTGTGGCCGGACGGGGAGGAGTAGGGGGCCACCCCCCGGCGTCCCGTACCGGTCAGACCGGGCTCACGGCCAGCCCGACGGGCCCCGACTCCCGGACGACCACGGCTCCGTACGGCGTGCTCAGTCGCAGCCACGGGCCCGCGGCGAACAGCCGGACCGGCACCTCGCCCCCCGGCAGGAACCCCAGCGACTGGGCCGCGTGCACCGTGCGCAGCGGCACCCGGGTGCCGGGCAGGTGTCGCGACCAGATCTCCCGCCCGATCCGCTCGCGCTCCGCGCGGGTACCGCGCTCGGGCGGCAACTCGGCGTCACGGGACCGGAATTCGGCGATCGCCCCGGCCACCGCGGCGCGCAGGCCGAGCGCGTCCGGCAGCCCGGGCAGCTGCTGCCAGCCGCCGCGCGGCGGCAGCACCCCGGTCCAGGGCGGTCCGGTGACGGGGCCCGGCACCATCGCCTTGCCCGCCGACTCCTCGATCCCGTCGAGGAGTTCACCGGCGGAGACGGTGACGTCGAGCGGCCCGTCGTCGACCAGGCGTGCCGTGCGGATCGCCAGGACCTCGAAGGACGGCGGGCGGCCGAACACGGCGAGGGCCCCGCCGCCCGCCCGCAGGCGGACCGCGGCGGCCCGGTCGTAGTGGATCAGCCGGGCCAGGAAGGCGGCGAGTGCGGCCGCCTCCCTGGCGTCGGCGAAGTGCAGCGGCGCCGTCATGCGGCGGCGGCCTCCCCACGCATGCCGTCGTCCAGGTACTCCTCCAGGAAGGAGCGCTCCTCCGCGGTGATGCGGCGGGGACGCTGGGCCTCCAGGTTGAAGGGGACGACGACCGTGGACGCCCGTACGTACACCTGCTCGGGGTCCTTGACCTCGTACGCGATCGTCAGCGACGCGGCGCCTATCTTCGTCACCCAGGACTCGATGGTCACCGGCTCGTGGCGGTGCACCAGCGGGCGTACGTAGTCGATCTCGTGCCGGGCCACGACGGACCCGCCGGAGAACGACGGGGAGCCCTCCCCCGGCGCGAGGCGGAACATGAAGTCGATCCGCGCCTCTTCCAGGTACCGCAGGAAGACGACGTTGTTGACGTGCCCGAAGGCGTCCATGTCCGACCAGCGCAGGGGGCAGGCGTAGATGTGGCGCACGCTCAGCCTCGGGTCAGCTTCTTGTAGGTGGCGCGGTGCGGACGGGTGGCGTCCGGGCCGAGCCGCTCGACCTTGTTCTTCTCGTACGACTCGAAGTTGCCCTCGAACCAGAACCACTTGGAGTCGCCCTCGTACGCCAGGATGTGCGTGGCGACCCGGTCCAGGAACCAGCGGTCGTGGGAGACGACCACCGCCGCGCCCGGGAAGTCCAGGAGCGCGTTCTCCAGCGAGGACAGGGTCTCGACGTCGAGGTCGTTGGTCGGCTCGTCGAGGAGCAGCAGGTTGCCGCCCTGCTTGAGGGTGAGCGCGAGGTTGAGGCGGTTGCGCTCACCGCCGGAGAGCACGCCGGCCGGCTTCTGCTGGTCCGGGCCCTTGAAGCCGAACGCGGAGACGTAGGCGCGGGACGGCATCTCGACGTTTCCGACGTTGATGTAGTCCAGCTCGTCCGACACGACCGCCCAGAGGGTCTTCTTGGGGTCGATGTTGGCGCGGCCCTGGTCGACGTAGGAGATCTTGACGGTCTCGCCGACCTTGATCTCGCCGGAGTCGGGGGTCTCCAGGCCCTGGATCATCTTGAACAGCGTGGTCTTGCCGGCGCCGTTGGGGCCGATGATGCCGACGATGCCGTTGCGCGGCAGGGTGAAGGACAGGTCGTCGATGAGGACCTTGTCGCCGAACGCCTTGGAGAGGTTGTTGACCTCGACGACGATCGAGCCCAGGCGCGGGCCCGGCGGGATCTGGATCTCCTCGAAGTCCAGCTTCCGCATCTTCTCGGCCTCGGCCGCCATCTCCTCGTACCGCGCGAGGCGGGCCTTGGACTTGGCCTGGCGGCCCTTGGCGTTGGAGCGGACCCACTCCAGCTCTTCCTTGAGGCGCTTGGCGCGCTTCTCGTCCTTCTTGCCCTCGACCTTGAGGCGCTCGGCCTTCTTCTCCAGGTAGGTGGAGTAGTTGCCCTCGTAGGGGTGCGCGCGGCCGCGGTCGAGCTCGAGGATCCACTCGGCGACGTTGTCGAGGAAGTACCGGTCGTGGGTGACGGCCACGACGGCGCCCTTGTACTGGGCCAGGTGCTGCTCCAGCCAGTTCACGGACTCGGCGTCGAGGTGGTTGGTGGGCTCGTCGAGGAGCAGCAGGTCGGGCGCCTCGAGGAGGAGCTTGCAGAGCGCGACGCGGCGCTTCTCGCCACCGGACAGCGTGGTGACCGGCCAGTCGCCGGGCGGGCAGCCCAGGGCGTCCATGGCCTGCTCCAGCTGGGCGTCCAGGTCCCACGCGTTGGCGTGGTCCAGGTCGTCCTGGAGCTTGCCCATCTCCTCCATCAGCTCGTCGGTGTAGTTGGTCGCCATTTCCTCGGCGATCGCGTTGAACCGGTTGAGCTTGGCCTTGATCGGGCCGACGCCGTCCTCGACGTTCTCCAGGACGGTCTTGGACTCGTCGAGCTTGGGCTCCTGCATCAGGATGCCGACGCTGTAGCCGGGCGAGAGGAAGGCGTCGCCGTTGGACGGCTGCTCGATGCCCGCCATGATCTTCAGGACGGTCGACTTGCCGGCGCCGTTGGGGCCGACCACGCCGATCTTGGCTCCCGGCAGGAAGTTCAGGAAGACGTCGTCGAGGATCACCTTGTCGCCGTGAGCCTTGCGCGCCTTGCGCATCGTGTAGATGTACTCAGCCAAGAGAAACCGTCCGGCAAAGAGTGAGTGGGCAGATACACCCCATCTTGCCAGCCGTCCATCCCCCGGGGGAAACCGGTATCGCGCGCGCTCCTGACCAGCGGCGCAGCCCGGTGGGCCGGAGTACGGGAACGCGAGTGGCCCCGGAGGCGGTTCGCCTCCGGGGCCACTCGATCACGCTGGGTCATGCGCGGTCACCGTGTGTACGGTTCGGTCGGTGACCCGGGGGCCACCGACCGGGTCGACTACTGGCCGGTGGCCTTCTTGCGGCGGAGCAGGAAGACGGCGCCGCCGCCGATCACGACCAGGCCGACCGCGACGGCCGCGATGGTCGGGGTGGCGCTGGAGGAGCCGGTCTCCGCCAGGTCGCCGCCGCCCGTGGTGCCCGTGGAGCTGCCGCCCGCGGAGGCCGGGCTCGGGTTGGGGCTGGGGGTGGTCTTCGGCGGGACGGTGTCACCCGTGGTCTTGCAGTCGAGCACGCCCTTGAAGTTCTTGGTGAACCCGTTCGGGCCGGTGATCGTGAAGTCGTACGCCTGGTCCTCGGCGACCGGGATGGTGACGGTCTTGGAGGCGCCGGCCTCGATCGTGTACTCCTGGCCCTTCAGCGTGAAGGTGAAGGGGCGGTCGCCCTCGTTGGCCGCGGTGATGTCGACGCCGCCCTTGGCGCAGTTCTTCTTCGCGGACAGGGCCGGGATGGCGCCCTTGGCGGCCCAGGTGGCGGTGGCGGTCGCGGTGACCGTCGACTCGCTGGAGCCGGCCAGGATCTGGGTCTGGCTCTTGGTGGCGGCGGCGAACGCGCGGCCCACCGGCACCGAGGTGCTGGCCTGGACCGTGAGCGAGGCGCTGCCGTCGGCGGCGCCGGCCGGGACGTCGAAGTACAGCTCGGTGCCGTTGGAGGCCGCGTTCAGCGTCTTGCCGGTCTTGTCGGTGATCTTGACGCCGCTGGCGGCCGCGTCGGCCGGCGGGTTCACGGTGATCTTGCCGGCGTCGGTGTGCACGGTGACCGGGCCGAGCTTGCTGCCCGACTTGCCGGAGACGGCCGGCGGGTCCAGCGTCAGCGACGCCTTCGGCTCGGCCATGTCCTGGGCCTTGTCGTGCAGCCAGTCGGCGAGCTTCTCGGCGGCCGGGTCGACGGCCTCGACGTCGGCGCCGTCCGAGTAGCGCCAGATGGCGACCTGGGTGCCGGCGGCGGCGGTCTTCTCGGTCAGCGGGCCCGAACCCGACTCCTTGGCGAGCCCGGCCAGGTCGTCGACCTGCGGGTAGGAGTGCTGCAGGATCCAGCGGATCTTGCCGGCGTCCTTGTTCACGCCGAGCGAGGTCTGGCTCCAGGGGGTCTCCAGGTACTTGGCCTGGTCCTGGGTCGGGTTGTTGATGTCGATGCAGTACGTCTTCAGCTTGCCGCCGCCGTCGACGGTCATCTCGAAGAGACCCGCGGAGATCCTCCGCTCGTGGCCCTTGGCGCGCAGGACCGCCGTGTCGAACGTCTTCAGGCCGTCCAGCGTGGCGGCCGCGCCGCCCTGATGCTGCGGGGCTTCATCGGCCGCGGCGGCGGCCGTCCCGGCTATCGCGCCCGAGGCGACCAGACCGGAAACCAGGACCGCGGCGGCGAGGCGCTGGACGCCCCTGCCCCGCGCTGACTTGCGTACCGACAACGCAGAAAACACAGATTTCTCCTCCGAGCGAGGGCTCTTTCGCGCGGAACGCGCATGGGGGGATGCCTCGCCAGCAGCCTCAAGTGCCCCGTGAGTACACGGGGATCCTAGAGAGACGAGGGGCCCTGATCCCCCGCCATACGGTCAGATAACCATTCCGAATCGCAATCGTTATCCCCCGTCCCGTGCCCCTCGCCGACACACCCCCGGAACTACTTGCTCCGCTTTCTCAGAAGCCCCCCAAAACCCACCAGTTGCACCAAGTGGGACACCCGCGCCGCACCCACGGACCGGCCTCGGTCACCACCCCGTCACCTCTGGTTCAGCCCCAAGTCCCCTCCCCTTCACGGTTCCTCCATGAATCCCGGCCTCCGGAAGCGCGCCCGCCCCCTTCGTCAGGACACCAGTTCCTCCTTGCGCTCACCGCCCCGCTCACCGCCACGTGCACCACCCGGCCGCCGCTCCACGAGCCCCGGATCCCCCTTGCTCACCCGCCTGAACGCCGCCGTCCCGCGCGACAGGTCGTGGCCCACCGCCACCGCGTCGATGTCCACGAAGATCTTGCGCACCCCCTCCCGCTCGTCCTCGCGCACCCTCAACCGGCCGTGCACCACGAGCGGTTCGCCCACCGAGACCGACGCCGCCAGGTTCGCGCCCAGCGCGCGCCAGGCCCACACCGTGTAGAAGCTGGTGTGCCCGTCCACCCACGCGCCCTGCTCGCGGTCCCATTTGCGGGGCGTCACAGCGAACCTGAACCGCGCCGCCCCTCCCGAGGCCGTCTCCTTGTACTCCACCGCCGTGGCCACGTTCCCCACGACGGTCACCAGCGTGTCGTTCGACATCGTGCTCTCCCCCGCTCTGCCGCCGGTCCCCGCGACCGGCCGGCTGGTTCCCATGCTGGCCCCGACGCGAGAAGTCCGCCGGTCGCTGTGGACGACCGGCGGACTGTGGAAAACTCCGTCACCCCTGGGGGTGAGCAACCTGCCTGTTCCCAGCGGATTTTGGGACCCGCCGGGATCAGCGCACCCCCGACACCGCCGCGTACTGCTCGCGCACCTCCCGGTACCGCATCAGCTCGGTGGCGACGGGATCGAGCACCATGGCCCGCCCGCACCCCGCTGCCGCCTCCCGCAGCCGGCGCTCGGCCTCCTGCCCGTACCGCCGCGCGGGCCCCCGCGCCGCCGCCGCGCACCCCCACTCCACCAGCGGGCCGCCCACGATCCCGGCCAGCATCACGAGCACCGGGGGCAGCAGCGCGGGCTGGAGCACGCCGATGATCTGGCCCACCAGCCACAGCCCGCCGTACACCTGGAGCAGCGTCATGGTGGCCTGCGCCAGGACCGCCGCGGGCCACCACGCGGGCCGCGGCGGCTTGCCGCCCGGCACCCCCACCGTGACGGCCAGCTCGTCCAGCGCCTCCGGCAGCCCCTGCGAGCCGCGCACCGCCGCCTCGCGCACCGCCTGCGCCCAGGGCACCGGCAGCCCGCGGGAGCCCTCGTCGGCCACGATCCGCACGGCCTGCTCCACCCGCTGGCGCGCGGTCAGCTCCTCCTCCGGCTCGGGCTGGTCGGCCCGCCCGCCGCCCGCGCCCGCACGGGTGGCCTCGTACCAGCGCCACAGCCGCAGCCACGGCGTCCCGCAGGCGCGCCCGGCGTTGCGCCGCCACTCGCGTTCGGCGGCCTCGCCCGCCGCGCTCGCGCCGACCGCCACGGCGAGCCGTGCCGCGAAGTCCTCGCGCGCGCCCTCGCCGAGTCCGGTCCGCCCGTCGGCGACGTACACCTGGCGCAGTCGTGCGGCGGCCGCGTCCACGTCGGCGGACAGGCGGCGCTCGGCGGCGCGCCGGCCGCGGACGAACTGTCCGAGCAGTTCACGCAGTTCCGGCACGCCCTCGCCGGTGAGCGCGGACAGCGACAGGACGGTCGCGCCGGGCTCGCCGTGTTCGCCGAGCGCCATGCCGTCGTCGTCGAGCAGCCGCCGCAGGTCGTCGAGGACCTGGTCGGCGGCGTCGCCGGGCAGCCGGTCGATCTGGTTGAGGACCACGAAGGTGACCTCGGCGTGTCCGGCGAGCGGGCGCAGGTAGCGCTCGTGCAGGGCGGCGTCCGCGTACTTCTCCGGGTCCACCACCCAGATCACCGCGTCCACCAGGGCGAGCACCCGGTCCACCTGGTCGCGGTGGCTGGTGACGGCCGAGTCGTGGTCGGGCAGGTCGATCAGGACCAGGCCGTGCAGGGTCTCGTCGCCCTCGCCGCCGGCCAGCGGGCGGCGGCGGAGCCTGCCGGGGACGGCGAGCCGGTCGAGGAGCCCGGCGGCGCCCTCGGACCAGCTGCAGGAGATGGGCGCGGAGGTGGTGGGGCGGCGCAGCCCGGTCTCGGAGATGGGTACTCCGGCGAGCGCGTTGAACAGGGCGGACTTGCCGCTCCCGGAGGCCCCGGCGACGGCGACGACGGTGTGCCGGGAGGAGAGGCGCTGGCGGGCGGCGGCCTCGTCGAGGACCCGTCCGGCCTCGGCGAGGGACTCGGCCTCCAGGCGGGTGCGGGACAGCCCGACGAGTTCGCGCAGGGCGTCCAGGCGGCCGCGCAGGGAGCCGCCGTAGGCGCCGCCGATGGGCACGTGCTGCTCGGCGGGGGCCGGGGCGCCGGGCTCGTCACCCTGCGCGGGTACGGCCGCCCTGCGGGCGATCAGCCCGTCGTCCCACCGGTCCTCTGCTTCGTGCACGCCGGTCACCTCTCCTTCTGCAGTACGGACAGGGCGGCGATGAGCTCGGCCTGTGGTTCGGGGGTCACGTCGAGGGCGTCGAGGGGGGCGAGGCACCGGTCGCGCTCCCCGTGCAGCACCCGGTCCAGGTACGTCGTCACCAGCGCGCCGCCCTTGTCGCGCAGCCGCAGGGCGCCCTGTGCGCCGATCAGTTCGGCGAGCCGTTCCCCCGCGCCGCGGGCGCGCCGGCCGCCGAGCAGGGCGGTGGCCAGGAGGGCGGCGACGGTCTCGGTGTCGGGCGCGGTGTTGCGCTCGGCGCCGCGCACCTCCTCGTCGGCCAGTTCCTCGAGCTCGCGCCGCCAGCGCCGTACGGCCATGCCGACCCGTTCGGCGGCCTCCCGGTCGGGTTCGGCGTGGCCGCCGCCGAGGACGCCGGAGGCGGGTTCGCGCCGCCAGGCCTCCTGGACGCGTTCGTCGGCGGCGGCGACGGCGCACTGGAGCAGGGCGGTCAGCGACTCGACGAGGGCGTCGAGGAGTTCGCCGGCCGAGCTGTCGCGCGGGTGGGCGCGCCACCGCGTGCGTGCGTCCCCGGCGAGGACGGCGCCGCGCTGCAGGGACGCGCGCACGCGCGTGGCCTCCCTCTCGTACGCCTCCTCGACGGCGCCGGTGAGGCGTACGGCGGCGGCGTACTGGGCGGCGACGGCGCCCGCGAGTTCGGGCATGCGCGCGTTGAGGGAGTCGACGACGCCGGTGACGGTGCGGCTGACGGCCTGCTGGCGGGCGGCGGGGTCCTGGGCGCGGTGGGTGAGCCAGTCGCGCAGGGCGGCGACGGCGGTGTCGGGGAGCAGTCCGGTGCCGCCGCCGGCGGACTCGGGCAGCTCGGGGATGGTGAAGCGCGGTACGTCGCCGAGCCCGGCCTTCGCCAGGAGGGCCTCGTACTGGCAGGAGACGTCGGCGATGACCTGGTGGGGCACCCGGTCGAGGACGGTGACGAGGGTCGCGTCGTACTCCTTGGCGGTGCGCAGCAGGTGCCAGGGGACGGCGTCGGCGTACCGCGTGGCGGTGGTGACCAGGACCCACACGTCGGCGGCGCAGACGAGCCGGGCGGCCAGGACGCGGTTCTCCACGACGAGGGAGTCGATGTCGGGTGCGTCGAGGAGGGCGAGGCCGCGCGGCAGCGAGTCGGCGGTCTCGATGCGCAGGGCGTTCTCGTCCTCGGCGTCCTCGGTGCCCTGCCCCTCCTCCTGCTGCGGCAGCCACACGCGCGTGAGGTGCGGAAGCACCCGCATGGACGCGAACCAGTGGTGGTCGTCGGGGTGGCAGACGATCACGGGTGTACGGGTGGTGGGCCGCAGCACGCCCGCTTCCGTGACGCACCGCCCCACGAGGGAGTTGACGAGGGTCGACTTGCCGGCGCCCGTGGAACCGCCGATGACCGCGAGCAGCGGGGCTTCGGGGTCCTTGAGACGGGGCACCAGGTAGTCGTCGAGCTGTGCGAGCAGTTCGGCCCGTGTCTGGCGCGCCCTGGGCGCACCCGGAAGGGGGAGCGGCAGGCGCACGGCGGCGACACGGTCGCGCAGGGCGGAGAGTGCGTCGATGAGCTGAGGCCGTACGTCCAATGTCACCACATGTGAAGAATGCCCAATTTTGACAGCGTTTTGAAGCGTATGAGCATCTCTGCGCGCCGACCGGACACTCGGGACACACGGGATGAGTGGGACGCAGGCATAACGAGTGCACAACACCCGGGCCGCGAGGCGCCAAAAGCGCTGCGGGAATCGCACCTGCCTGCGATTATCGGTTCGCTTCACCGAACCTACACATCGTGCCACGCAGGTGAAGCAACCGGGCCAAGGCGATCGGAGCCCTATCCTTGTCCCCGGCAAGGTCACGGACCACCCACCCCGGGCTCCAGGCCACAAGGCCACCACCGGCCCCCGTAGCTCAGTGGATAGAGCAGGCGCCTTCTAAGCGCTTGGCCGCAGGTTCGAGTCCTGCCGGGGGCGCCACCGCGCGCGTGGAGTCAGGCCCTCCCTCCGGGAGGGCCTTTTCGCTGGTCAGGGGCAACGTAGCGAGTCAGCTGTAGCAGCGGCGTAAGAGCCGGACCCTCCCCTGGTCGGAGCTGGGAAGGTCCGGCTCACTCCGGCTGGCACCGGGTCTTCACAGGTGGCCGCGGAGAATACGCGGTGAAGTTTCTCGCGGGACCCGGCCCGCCCCTCCCCCGCTACTCAGCCGCCCAGCTCCCCGGGCGCCACCTCGGGCAGGTCCCCCTGCGCCTCCATCCGGCGCTTCAGGTCGGGCAGCTGCCCCTCCACACAGTTGGCGTACGTGGAGAGCAGCACGGCCACGCTGTTCCCCGCCCAGTAGGCGACCTGCGCCGGCGGAATCCCGTCGTTGAGCCATTTGGTCAGCCGGGTGTGTCGGATGTCGTAGATCCGCCTCCCCATCGGCGACGCGAACTCCTGCTCCGTCAGCTCCGCCCTACGAGCCGTACGCCAGGCCCGACGGGCAACGGACCCGGCAAGCACGTCCCCGCCCTCCCCCCGGAACACCCGGTCCCCCGGCTTCAGCCCCTCCCTCCGAATGTGCTCCCGCACGGTCTTCGTCAGCGCCGGAGGCCCGGGGACGATCCGGGTCTCCCCCTGGGCCCTCCCCTTCAGCCCCCGCTCCTCACGCAGGGCCCCGTCATCGGTCCAGCTCTTGCCCACCTCCGGCTCAGCCGTGTGGATCACCACCTCGCACCACTGGTCCTCCGCCCCCACGGACGGCAGGACGAAGTCCTCCACCCGCAGCGCCACGGCCTCCTCGGGGCGCGGCCCGAGGAAGTAGACGGTGCTGAAGTACGCGTGCAGCCTCCTCCCGCCCCTGGTGCGCAGCCGGATCCGCTCAAGGATCCGCGCCATCCGGCTCGGGTGGATCAGGGACCGGCGGTCCACGGCCGTGGAGTCCCTGGGCACCGCCCCCTTGCCCTTGGGGAGGGGATTCACCTTCAGCACCTGGTGCTTGACGGCGTACTCCATCGCCACGTTCAGGATCCGCCGGCCGCGCTTGACCGAGCTGGCCGCGGCCCGGGACCCGTCCAGCAGCGTGCCCACGGCCAGGAGGACTTCGTCGACCTTGGCCGGGTCCTCCCACACCGCCATGGTCAGCGTGCTGCGCTGGACCCACCTCAGGATCACGGCCACCTCCGGCGGCGCCTCCTCGCGCCGCCGGGTGTTAAAGGCGAACTCCCGCAGCGCCGTACGGACATCGACGGCCGCGAACGCCGACGGCTGCGACCGCAGCAGGGCCACCGTCGTGGACATGAGCGCCTTCGCCGTGTTCTTGCGGCTGTTCCCCGCAGTCCTCTGCCACTGAGCGTCCGCGAACTGCACCGCGAAGTCGTACCAGTTGACGGAACTGGCCCCGGACTGGAACGAGGCGGGACGCCCCGTGGCGAGGCTGAAAGCCTCACCACGGCGCGCAGCACTGATCAGATCGGAACGGAACGACTCCGAGAGCGACTTCGTGGTGAAAGGCGCCCGCCACTCCTTGCCCTCCACCTCCCACCGGACCGTGTACGTGGTCTTGCGCTTGCCGCGATAGACGGACGTCTTCCAGAACTTCACGTTGTACGTCGCGCCGTCCATCAGGCGGCATCCTCCCGGTCGTCCAGCCAGCGCTCGTACTCACTGCGCCTGATCCTCAACGCCCCGTTGGGGAGCTTGATGCAGCGCGGAGCCCGGCCCTTGGCACGCCATTCGTAGAAGGTGGAGGGAGCGATCTCCAGGTCCTCGCAGATGTCGGCGGGGGTGAGCTTGTCTCCCTGCCTGACGCCCCGCGCACCGCCGCCGCTCCTCTTGTGATCACCCACGTCCTTGCGTCTCCTCCTGGAGAATCCGCAACATCCGCCACGCCGCAACATTGCTGGTCAGAGGCTTGAATCTGTGGCGGATGCCGATTGTGTGGCGGATAGATGCCGACACGCACGCCCGTGTCAGCACCTATCCGGAGGGGCGGGATCAGCCGACGCTGCGCAGCGCCGGCGCCCCCGCAGCGGGCACCGTGTGGCCGGTCCTATCCGCCACACCGGAGCTATCCGCCACAAATTCACCCCCGCTGACCTGCGATGTTGCGGCGTGGCGGATGTTGCGGATTTCAGGGAGCGGAGGGCAGTAGCGGGCCCACGCGTCACCGAGGTCTTCGGCGTAGTAGCCCTTGGGCGTCGTGCTGCCCACCCGGATGCCACGCGGCTTGATCGGGCGGCTGTCGGGGCGCACGTACCAGCCCAGGAGCTTGGACAGGCCGCGGGAAGTGAGGGGCTTGCCGTCGTCGTTCATGTCCGCCCACGGCGCGTCGTCGAGACCGAGGAGGACTTCGAGGATGGCGGCGGTGGGCATGCGGTCGACGCCGCAGAACACCCGGTCGCGCAAGTCGATCAACAGACGCACCCCGAGGGACTCCTCGTCGGAGAACGACGCGGACTTGATCAGGTCCACGCACGCCGCGCGGGCTCGCTCGGGCCACGTCCCGCCGGCCGCGTCGGCGACCGCGAGGAGCGGCTCCCAGACGTCGGCGGGACGGTCGGTGACGCCCTCAGGCATCTCGGGCCAGGCGTTCGCGATGTCGTCGTGGACCGTCTTGGCCCAGTCGGCGAGACGATCACGCAGGGCGTGGCCCAGCTTCTCGTGCTCGCGACGGCGGTAGGGGTCGCACTTCTCGTTGGGGGCGCGCTTGCGCATGCGGATGATGACCGAGCGGGTCAGGATCGTGTCCGGCAGGGAGCCGAGTCCGGCCATGGCGACAGCGCAGAACGAGGAGAACCACTCGGCGTTCTGGTTGGAGCCGTCGCCGACGCAGCGCAGGGACTTCCCGCCGCGCCGGTAGCCGGAGTTGAGGAACCCGCGGACCTCTTCGTTCCCGCCGGCCTTGGGGCCGAAGACGGTGTCGATCTCGTCGAAGAGCAGCGTGGGAGTGCCGCCGTCGGACTCGACAAGCCGGAAGAGGGCGTTGGCGGTCGCGTTGACCGTGGTCGCCGCGCGCGGGGTGAGGGTCTCCACGATCTCCAGGGCGCGGGACTTGCCCGACCCGGGCTCCGGGGAGAGGAACGCCAGGCGGGCGGTGCCGTCGAACGCGTCGATCAGGTGGGCGTGCGCGTCCCACAAGGCGACGGCGACGTAGGCGTGCTCGCTGGGGAAGACGTTGAAGCGGCGGTGGAAGCGCTCGACGTCGTCGAGGAGCGCCGCGCCGTCGATGGGCTCCGGTCCGGTCATCGGGCGGCCCTCCCTTCGTGCGGGGTGCGGAGCGGGCAGGTGGTGCGATGCTGTTCGTGATCGCTGATCAGGGCCAGCACGGCAGAGTGGCCGATGGCGTTGCGGTCCCTGCCGCACGCGCAGACGGACGTGGCCGTGGGCGTGCGGTGGAGCGGGGCGCGGATGTGGAGCATGGCCACGATGAAACGGCCGTCGCCCGCGGCGGGACTGGTCGCCTGAGGAGCATCGGGAAGAGCTGAACGGACGGCCTGACGGCCGCCGCCCTTTGTGCCACGGCTGCGGGCGGGGCCCGGCCGGAGCGGGCGCCCGCTGGGTTCGTCGGTGTGCTGGGGAGGCTTTTCAGGGGAGGGGACGAGGCGGAGGGTGGTCACTGCGCCTCCCGCGGTCGGGCGGTGCGGATGGACCAGTTCAGGGCGCTGCGCAGGGTGGAGCGGCATTCGTGAGCCTTGAGTCCGGCCGCCTCCCCTGCCCCCTGAAAAGCCTCCTCCACCACGTGGCGGGGGATGTCGCCCCAGGCCACGAAGCGCCCCATCGCGCGGGCGGCCTCGAACAGCCGCCGCTCCCGGCCGCCTTCGGGTGTGCTGGTGATGCTGTCCCGCTCCCGTACGAGCGCGACGCTCGCGACCCGGGACGCATCGCGCGGTGCTCGCAGCGCCCCGGCGGTCCGCGGGGCGGGCGCCGGGGCGAGTGCCTGGCGCAGCCACGCGGGGAGCGGGACAGGCGGGGTCGGGTCGGTGAGGGTGTAGGCGCCGGTGGGGGTGGTGCTGTCAGGGGCGACGACGTAGCCGCCCCAGGCGCGGGTGTCGATGCTGGGCGCCAACGTGTCCTGGGTGTTGGCCAGGCGGGAGCCGACGGGGGCGGTGAAGTACAGGTGGTGTCCGCCGCTGGGCGTCCGCACCGTGTACGTGCGGGGCACTGGGGTGCCGGCGCGCTCGCAGAGCGCCAGGAAGTTCGTCGCCCCGTCAGGGGCGTCCTCACTGTCTTTGTCCCGTGCCTGGTCGAGATCGACGACGACCAGGCCGGCAGGGCCGGTGGCGATCCCGATGTTGAACGCGCCCGTGCTCCAGGCGGCGCGGATGCGGTCGGGGTCGGTGGTGGCGCGCTGCTCCCACTTCGCGTGGCCGGCGGCGCAGGGGCCGGTGCGGGGGCAGGCGGCTTCGCCGTGGAGGGCGGGGCGCTTGCTGCCGGGGCGCAGGGGGAAGACGGGCCAGCCGCGGGCGGCGGCGGTGAGGGCGGAGTCCAGTAAGGACGTCCGCCGGACGTTTTGGTCAGGGGTCATGCCGGATGCCTCCGGTTCAGTGAGTGGTGCTGGTGGAGGAGGGCGGCCCCGCGACTTTGGCGAGACGAGGGGGCCGCACTGACGCGCGCATGGGGGCCGTGGGGAAATTGGGGCTGGTGTTGTCAGTGGTGGTAGGTAGATTCGAAGGATGACCACTCTTGAGCTTGTCCCGGGCATGATCACCACGCGGGAGGACGTTGCCGCGGTCTACGGGGGATCGGTCTACAGCGGGGGCATCGTGCCGGCGCCCAAGTCGGACGCGGTGTTCGTGTACTCCGACCCGGCGGCCGGCGCGAAGCACGGCTACACCTTCGACGGGTGGGCCGAGGCCGACGAGTTGGGCCCGCTGTTCCTGTACACCGGCGCCGGCGGCACCGGTCACCAGGAGATGGTCCGCGGTAACAAGACGCTCATGGAGACCCGGGACAACGGGCGGGTGATCCATTTGTTCGTCGCCGCCGGCAGGGTCAAGGGCAAGAAGCTGATGACCCAGCGCTACGTGGGCCGGGTCAAGCTGGACGAGACCGAGCCCGTAGTGGAGCGGCAGGCGCCGGACAGCAACGGTGACATGCGCAGCGTCTACGTCTTCCGGATGCGGCCGGCCATGGAGGGCTTGGTCGTCACCGGCGACGACGTCCAGCCACCCGCGAACGAATTCTCGCAGATAGAGCTGCCCAAGAAGCCGAAGATCTCGAAGGTGCCCAAGCAGCCCGGGGCCAAGGACAAGAAGACTGAGAACCACACCACGAAGCAGACGACCGCGAACGTCAATGGCGGCCCGAAGGAGGTCTTCCGCCGCGAGGGCGAGCTGTGCACCGCCTTCGAGGCGTACCTGGAGGGTCTCGGGCACATCTGCAAGAGCTTCCAGATCACGGTCCCGGGCGAACCGGGCACCTTCACCCCGGACCTGTACGACGAGACGGACAACGTCCTGTACGAGGGCAAGGGCCAGGCCACACGCAACAACGTGCGCACCGCCATTGGCCAGCTGCTCGACTACCGACGTCACATCAAGGCCAAGACCGGTATGCGGCTGGCGGTGCTGCTGCCGGACGAGCCGACGGCCGACGTCCGCGCTCTGCTGGACTCGGTGGAGATCGGGTTGGTCACGCAGACGCCGGACGGTGGCTTCGCAGGTCTGCCCACGCCGGCGCAGCAGGCTTAGGCTGGTGGTGCCGGCCCTCCGAGAGGCGCTGGTGGACAAGGGCGGCCCCGCGACTTTGGCGAGACGAGGGGGCCGCCCTTGGCGCAGCTAGAACGGGGGCTTCTCGCTGTACTCGCTGTTCGCCGTCCACGCGTCGGCGCCCGCGCTGGCACCGTTCTTCGTGGTGGTCCTGGCGTTGACGGTGATCGTGGTGAAGCGCAGGGACGCGCCGATCTCGTCGATCTCCAGGGCGAGCATCGAGCGGTTCTCGCCCTCGGGCGTCTGCCAGTTGTGCTGGCGGATGCGGCCGGAGGCGACGACGCGGGAGCCCTTGGTCAGGGACTCGGCGATGTGCTCGGCGAGCTGGCGCCACGCGGCGCAGCGGAAGAACGTGGAGGTGCCGTCGGCCCACTGGTTCTTCTCGCGGTCGAAGACGCGCGGGGTGGAGGCGATGGTGAACTTCGCCAGCGCCGCGCCGCCGTCGGTGAACTTCAGCTCGGGGTCGGCGGTCAGGTTGCCGATGACGGTGATCGGGGTCTCTCCGAACGACATGCTGATCTCTCCTTCGAGCAGGGCTACTTGGTCTTGGGGCGGGCGAGCTTGAGCGTGATGCCGCCGAGTCCGATCGGCCCGGCGGTGCTGGCCAGGAGGGCGGCGGTGTGGGTGGCGAACTCGATCAGGGCCAGGACCGCGGCGGCGGTGCCGATCAGCCCGAGGGCGACGGCGAAGCCGATCCCGACGGGCCAGAGCCAGGCCCGGCCCGAACGGGCGGGCGCCGCCGGCGGCGGTGCGGGGTGGACGACGATGATCGTGCGTCCCTCACGCTCGGCCTGCCGGTAGATCTCGGCGGGGATGTGCGGGGCGAGGGTGCCGGCCGGTTCGCGATGCGTCATGGCGGTGCTCCCTTCCGGTGTGCGGGCAGGGCCCGGCGCCCGTCCACGGGCGTGCGTGGACAGGTGTGAGCGGTGGGTGTCAGGCGTGAGTGTCAGGCCGGTGTCAGGCGGGAGTGTCAGGGGTGTCTGACACCGCGGTTTGCCTGAGGGTTCGGGTGTCAGGCGGGGCCTGACGGTGTCAGGTGTCAGGCCGCGGCCAAGGCGGGAACGATGCGCCACCGGCCGGTGGTGTTCGTCGCCTCCAGCCGTCCGTCCTGGGCGGCCTTCTTGAGCTGGTCGGAGACCCACGGGCGGGAGAGGCTGTTGCGGTCGCACCAGTCCTTGAAGTCCTTCGGGCCCACGATCATCTGCCCCGCGCCCTCGAACTCCGCCAGCGCCTGGACGAACAGCCGCCGTGCCTCCTGAGGGGTCGGCTTGTGCCCGCCGCCCTGGTCGAAGATCGGCGCGTCGTCGCCGTCCTCGGGCTCGGGGAGTTCGGCCTCGGGGTCGATCCCCTCGTCCTCGGAATCCACCAGTGCACCGTTCGGCCCCACCACGGTCCCCTCCTCGTCCTCGTCGACGGCCCGCAGCCTCCGGCCGGACTGTTCGCTCTGGCCGGCCACCGGGCGGCCGGCGTACGCGCGGCCGGCGACGGCCGTCGCCGCTCCGGCGGTGACCGGCCCGGCCCCGGCCCCGTGCTCCTGGGCCCAGGTGGCGAGCTGTTCCATGACCGGGACGGCCCGCTGGGTGAAGCGGCGGGTGCGGCCCGGGGAGGGGTAGCGGTCCTCGGCGATGCCGGGCGAGACGACGTAGCAGTAGCCCGGGCGCCGGTTGCCCCACGCCCCCGGGTGCGCGCCCGCGGCCAGGACCTCGTCCGGCAGGACGAACCCTTCGTCGCGCGGGTCGCAGCCAAGTGCGACCACGGACGGCAGGGACGCCCGGGTGGAGGTGGACATCTGGTCGTACGAGGGGCGCTGCAGCGACACGATCAGGGCGATGCCGGCGGACCGGGCTTCCTGGGCGATGCCGGTGAACGCGTCGTCGCCGAGCTGGCGCAACGTGTTCGCGGACTCCTCGAACCAGGACACCAGGAACGGCATCCCCGCACACCCGCACGCCCCGCCCTTGCGGCAGGAGTGCGCCGGATCGTTCTGCACCTGGGCGGCTTCCGCGACCCACTGGCGGTAGCCGTGCGCCCCCAGCCACGCCGTACGGGCAGGGATGGCGGCCTTGACGGCCTCCACCATGATCTCGGTCTCCGCGCCGCCTTCGGCCGCCCAGTCCAGCGCCGGGCGCAGGGGCGCGAAGTCCTGGAACGCCTTGGGATCGGAGAACCACACGACGACGTCGCGCCGCGAGACGATCTCGGTCAGCAGGTTCAGCGCCGCGTCCCCCTTGCCCGACCCCGTACCCCCGGCGATCAGGAGGTGGGTGGAGTTGCGGCCCGCGTCGGGGTCGCCGGGAAGCCAGAGCACGAGCGCCGAGCCGTCGTCGTACCGGCCGATCACCAGCGGTTCGGCGATCGAGCCGCCCAGGTTCGACGGGCCGTCCCATTCGACGACTTCGGCGAGCATGTCCTCCGGCACGATCACCAGCTCACCGCGCCGCGCCGACCCCGGGTCGGGCAGGTAGCGCACCGCGGAGGCGGGCAGGTCCAGCGCGGACGCGATCCGGGTCAACACCTTGGCCACGTCGTCGTTGGTCTGCTCCCCGCCCTGCAACGCCACCGGCGCCGTCACCCGGTTCGGCTCGACCTTCGCCGCCCCGATCTGCGCCCGCGCCAGCCCCACCTTCTCCAACAGACCACCGTCGGCGCTGCCCGGTGCGGCTTCGGGGTTGTGGCGCAGGACCATGCGCACGTTCCACGACAGGGCCAGCGCGGGGCCGCCCATCAGGAACAGGTCGTCCAGCGGCCCGGCGGTCGGTCCGGCCAGGCACGCAGCGGTGACCCACGTCGTGCCGGCCGCCACGGTGACGGCGGAGTGGAGGCGGCGCTGGGTGCTGGTGGACTTGCCCGCCCACCACGTCGCCCCGGTCAGCGCGACCGACGCCAGCGTGAGCCCCACGCCCGCGGCGGCGGACTCCTCCCACCGCCAGTGCCCCAGCACCCCGGCCAGCCCGGTGCCGGTCCAGCCCAGCCACGGGGGAAGGTGCGGCTTGAGGTGGTGCAGCAGGTACGCCCCGACGGTGCCGCCCTGCGGGGAGTCGGCGAGCGCGTACCCGGCCAGCATCGCGTTGTCGTCCGCGAAGCCCCGGCCGTGCCGCCCGCTGTTCCTGTGCCTGTTCATCAGCGTCCTCCTTCCTTACTGCTGGGCCCAGTTCATGACCGGGACCTGCGGGCGCCGGGCACGGTGCCGTACGCGGTTGATCTCCTCCTCGAACTCCTGCTGGAACACCGAGTAGCAGGCGGCGGCATTCTTGGCCGCGTCCCGCAGGGAGTCCGCGGCGCGGTTCATCTTCCGGGCCACCTTCGCCGCCCGGATCCGCGACCCGAACGCGCGCCCCTCGGGGTCCGGGACCGCCGCGAGCACGCCCTTGAGGATCTCGGCGCCCATCGCCACCTCGATCGACAGCGTCACGGCCGCCGCCCGCAGCGAGTTGCAGTACTGCCGAACCTGCGCCGGCGACCCGAACTCCGGCGACGGCAGTAGCGCCTCACCGTGCGGCCGACGGCCCGCACTCTGCCCGCGGCCGTGGGTCTTGGAGTTGTTGACGGTGACGTTGATCGGCGGGGCGAACGAGCCGCCCAGCGCGCCGACGAACCCGCCCGCCGCTGCGCCGGCCGCGGCGAACTTGTTGGACTTGAAGTCGTTGGTGCGCCCGGCCGGTCGGCGCGGGCGCTGGTGGGTGGAACCCTGGGCCATGACGGTCCTCCTTCAGCTCAGTGGGTACGGCGGACGATCAGCCACGCGGTCTGCGCGACGATCCACAGCAGCAGCCAGACGACCTCCAGCGGCCCCGCCAGCGGACCGAACACGACCGCCAGCGCAAGCCACGCGCCCGCGACCGTGGCCAGGGTGGCCAGGGCGATGCGCCAGGCCAGCACCGTGGCGCGGCCGGGACGGGCACGCTGCATCAGCAGCAGCCACGCGGCCGGACCAGCGGCCAGCAGCCCCAGCGGGACGCCCGCCCACGGCGCGGAGGTGTGCAGCACCGCCGCCAGTACAAGGGCCAGCACCGCAAGGACGGTCGGGACCAGAGCCCGGCGGGCGCCCCACAGCACACGGCCCACGAAGAGGGCGGCTTCGCTCAGCAGGGAGGGGCGTTCGGGGATCACGACAACGAACGGCTGAGCCGTCCGCCGACCGTGCTGACGCGGGATGTGCACGCTGTGGACGCCCGCGGCGCCTCGCGTACGGATACGACTGGGCACAGCAACTCCATCTCTTCACGCAAGGGTTGAAGGGGGTGGTGCACGATCACGCGGCGCGCTGCTCCTCGCGGTGGACGCACCGCCCGCACACGCCATGCGCCCGCGGGATGCGGTAGCCGGCGTCACAGCGACAAGAAGGGCACCAGCGCTGCGCAGCATTCGCCTTCGCCAGCGCTTCCGCCCTGGCCGGCGTCATCGGTCGTACGGGCTTCGCCAGATCGACGCGGTAGAGGTAGGCGACCAACGGGCCCCGGCGGCGGCGAGGGCGCTCCACCTGCGCGGCAACGTCCTGCCCGCCGGGCCGCAGCCCACGGGCGCGCAGCTGGCGACGGGTCGCCAGACCCTCCGGCGCCAACCGCCACCGGTAGACGGGAAGGCTGCTCACCGCGCGGCCGGTTCGAGCACCCGCTCAGCAGCGTCGCGGTGCTCCTGGTAGCGGGCGGAGACCCACCCGACCGACCAGCCGCACAACTCCGCCGCCGCACGCACGGCCAGACCGACGTCAAACGCCGCACGGACCACGCCACGGGCCTCATCCTCGGGCAGCTTCTCGACCGCGGGACCGGACGCCAACAGCGCAGCACGTTCACGCTCCACCCGCGCCGCCCGCGCGGCCTCCCGCCGCCGGACCGCTTCCACTTGGGCCAGCCGCTCGTTCTCACGCTGTTGAGCGGCATCGCGTTCACGGCGTTCACGCTCGCGCCGCTGCTGTTCACGCTCCCGCTCCAGGCGTTCACGAGCCTCGCGCTCGACCCGCTCGCGGCCCTCCCGCTCGGCGCGCTCCGCGCGGCGGGCAGCTTCCTCCCGCTCCGCCTGCTCGCGTACGAGACGAACTTCGTGCTCCCGCTGCTCCCGGGCCAGCGCTGCGGCGTGCTCGCGCTCCTCCCGGATCCGCCGGGCTTCCTGCTCGCGCTGCTCGACCGCGGCCTGCTCGCGGGCGGCACGCTCGGCGCGCTGCTCGGCTTCCAGCCGGGACACCGCGGCAGCGATCGCCCGGCGGTAGGCAAGACCGGTCTCGGCAGTGACGATCAGCAGCAACGGTGCCACCGCGTGCACGGCCACTCCCACCAGGTCTTTCCTCAGCGCGGAGTCGGCGATGTTCAGGGCCAGGGTCATGGCGCCGGTCATCCAGCGCAGCGCGATCGGCCACCGTCCGCCGTGCCCGCCGAGCCTGGCCAGCACCGAGTCGAGACGGACCACGATCACCACTGCGGCATCCACCACCAGCGGCAGGATCGGGGCCGTCCACACCCACTCGTCCGGGGTGTGCGTGGCCATGAGCGGGGTGACTGTGAGGATGGAGTACAGCATGGCCCCGCCCACGATCAGCCACGTGCCCACGGCGAGGGCGGTCTCCGCTGAACGGATCTGAACAGCGTTCACGACCCCACCCCCGGCACCACTTCGGCGGGCTCGGCGGCGGGAAGCGTGGAGTAGCCCACCAGCTCCACCGGCGTGCCAGCGAACGTCGTCCGCACCTTCAACACCGCGGTCCGGCCGTCGTACTGAACGTGGTGAACGACCGACCCGACATCAACGCCCAGCGCCTCCCGCCACGCCTCGAACTCGGCGAAGTCGTCGAAGAACGACAGCGAGAGCAGCCCCGGATAGACCGTGGACACTCCCACGCACGGAGCCGGCAGCTCAGGGAAGTCCGCGGCCAGCACCCGCAGCGCCGTCAGCGGCGCCGCCAACTCCGACAGCTTCATGCCGCACCGCCGAGCCCGGTCGCGCGGTTGGTCATGTCCCGCCGGGCCGCCAGCACGCGCCGCCGCGCCCGACGCAGCCGCAGCCGGTCCAGCTCGGTCAGCATCCGGTCCAACACCGCGATCTCCGCGTCCAGCAACTCCAGACCGGCCGCGATCAGCGGCTCTTCCAGCACCAGCGCGTCCAGCTCGGTCGCCGTCGGCTCACGCTCGGAACCGAGCTCCGTAACAGTGCTCTGACGTGCAACGATGATCCTCATGAGTCGTGTTCTCCCTAGCAGGTGGACGGCTCACCAGCGCCCCCGGAGTAGCCGCTCCGGGGGCGCACGCCGTACGAGTCGGGACTTCCGGCTCCCCTCGACCCCGCCCGTCCCGGCTGGTGAAACAGCCGTACGGGCGGAGGAGGCAACCGGCCGCGGCTGAGGGCCGCGGATCAGTAGAAGTGCGTTGTCAGACCTCTCGCACGGGCCGCTGGCTTGGGAGGGTCCGACTCCCGAAGCGTTGGCGGCAGCAATGTCGTCCGCGCGGTTCTTTTGAGCCGATTGCGTGTCCCCTGTGGTGTCGGGCCTGGTTGTGACACAGGCCCCTGCTCGATCGGCTGGTCTCCACTCGCTTCACCAGTGTGGTCACTGGCGTAGTGCTGCGGTGGATCACTCTGTGGAGTTGTCTGCACGCCAGAACCAGCCCTTTCGGACCCTTCTGGTGCGCACCAGAAGGTTGACATCTGGTGCGCACCAGATGCAAGCCCTTGGTTCGGATTGGCTTCTGTGCGCAACTCCAGGGAACGACCCGAGATGGGTGCTGCGGTAGCCAACTCGGGTTAACCTCATGGGTGTTAACCAGCTCTCACCTGGGGTTTCTTGGGAGGCGGCATGGCGACGGGGCTAAGGGCGATCCGGACTGCACGGGGCTGGTCTCAAGACCGACTGGTCTACGAGATACGCCGGTTCGCTGAGCAGCAGCTGTTGGACGTCGCATCGTCGGCCAGCCTCAAGACCTACGTTTCCGAGTGGGAGAACGGGCGGCGCGCCCTCTCTGACCGTTACGCCGCGATCCTCAGGCCGCTCTTGGGCGTCACGGACGCCGAGTTACGCGGCGAAGCCGACCCGGTGCCAGCGCAGACCGACGGGTACGCGGACTTGCTCAGCCGAATCGACGCAGCCGGGAGCCTCAGCGCGTCCATGGTGCAGACGTTCATGGATCAAACTGAGCTGCTGCGCTCCCAGGATCGTCAGATGGGCGCCGCCGGCTTGGTCGACCAGATGAACGGGCACCTGGCGGCGATGGAGGACGCTCTGACCTTTGCGGTGCTTCCTGGGGTGCGACGCCCTATCGCCATGGCCCTTGCGGGAGCGTCGACGCTCGCCGCGTGGCAGGCGCTTGATGCCGGAGCGGTTGAGAGGGCTTGGAGGCGGTACGAGCTGGCCAAGCAGGCGGCTCAAGACGCCGAGTCACCGCTCTATTTGGCCCACGCGATGGGGGAGCAGGCGTACGTCTTGGCTGACGCGGGACGGCCTCAGCTAGCGATCGAGCTGGTGCGGGACGCACAGCGCATCCATGCCGAACGGCAGTCTCCTCGGCTCAGGGCATGGCTAGCCGCTGCCGAAGCCGAACTATGCGCCGCGGCCGGTGTCGAGATGGAGGCAGCGGCCATGAGGGCGTTGGAGCGAGCGAACGCGCTGCTCCCGGATGACGGTGAAACGCGCGACCCCGACATGCTGAGCATCTTCCTCAACGTCGATCACCTGGCACGGTGGCGCGGCAACGTGCTGGCGAAGCTGGGCGATGGCTCTGCGATGAGTGAGCTGTACGCCTACCTCGACGGAGCTGATCCAACCTTCGTGCGCGCACGGTCTGGTCTGCACTGTGATCTGACCCAAGCGCACCTGGCTCGGGGTGAGCTGGACGACGCACGGGCTCACTTGCAGCAGGCCAGGCTGCTGGCCAACCGGACAGGCTCCGTGCGCCACCGTCGACGTATCGAGCTGCTTACAGGACTCCTCTAGAACGGCTGGCCAGGACCTCGCGTGCGCGGGGACCACTTGAGGCTCTTGCGGACGGGCCCGGCGAGGGCGGGACCACCCCCGCGTGCGCGGGGACCACAGAACTTGACCAGGCACGTTAGCTTCGCCCAGCCCGGTTTTTACCCACTTCCCAACACTCGGACCTAACGCGCCAGGGGTGATTTTTCAATCAAATGCCCCCGTAGGAACTACTTTTCACGTTCCACCCCAAGCTCCCACCTTCAGAGCTGCACACGTGCCTCAATTCGAAGGACCACAACAATCACAGCACGTGGTGTGCAGAGGCCCTTCAGGCAACGCCTACGCGCTCTTTCCCCTCACTGCTCGCATAAGCGATCCTCGCCGCTAGGAGCACCCTCTTCACAAGGCTCCCCTAGAGCGACTGGCCAAGATGTGCAGCAAGGCCACGAGAGTGCCCGAACCCATGAGCTTCCCCTCGGACATCAGACGCGGGATGTCGTCCAGCGGAATCCAGGCGACTTCGCCAGCCTCCTCGGCGTCCGTGGGCTCCCCGACCTTCTCGGCGCCATGGGCAACGAAGATCTCATGGGGGGAGTCCACCATGCCGATCATCGGCTGGTAACTGACAACGTGCTTGACGCTTCCCGGCCGCCAGCCAGTCTCCTCTTCAGTCTCCCGAGCCGCTGTGGCAGCGACGTCTTCGCCCGCGTCCACGATGCCGCCGGGTAGCTCCCATCCCCACTGCTGGGGAACGAAGCGATAGCGCCACAGCATGAGGACGCGGTCCTGATCGTCTAGCACCGCAGTTACCGCGACCCGGAAGAGGCGGACTACGTGGTGCTCGAAGCGCTCCACTCCTGGCGGCTCGACGTCTACTAGGTCCAAGCTCACCCAGGGGTTCTCATAGACCGGTCGCGAGCCGTGAATCTTCCAGGGCACACCCTCGGAAGGCGCCGGCGCCTCCCCGCCGAGGATGCGGTACGAGCTCCGGTCGTACGCCTTGATGAAGTGCTCGCTCACCAGACGCGCGAGCACCTGTCGCAGGGCGGTCCGGCCAATGTCCAGCTCGGTGCTCAGTGCACGTTCGGAGGGCAGCTTCTCGCCAGCCGGGAATCGGCCCCCTTCGATCCATGAGCGGATCGTCTCGTAGACCCTCTGCGTCTTGGGTCCCATCCTCAGCGCACCCTCCCTGATCAGCAGCTTCTGCTGGCCAGGGTAGTGGGCGACGGAGCTGGAGGAGTGAGATGACCGAAGTACCGACAATGATGCCTCCATCTGCCGCGAGTTGCCGTGCGGGCACCAGGTGTGGAGCCACCCCCGCGTGCGCGGGGACCACTGCGCGTAGAGCGTCGACAACCTCTCGTTGGTTAGGGGAGGGGCAAGGACAGGCGGTGTCCCAGCTGTCCGACTGTCCGGCCAGCGACCTGACCTGCAATATCAGCCCGGACAGCTCCCATAGCCACTGTCCGGGCTGTCCGGTCATCCAGGGCTGCAACACCCGGGGACAGGGTGTTGCAGCCCTGGACTCGACTTCACGTGGGCACCCCCGCACACGCGGGGACCACTACGCGGGGCTCTGGCTCTCCGAGGACCCTCAGGGACCACCCCCGCGTGCGCGGGGACCACAACTTGCCCAGGTAGTCCTTGACCTGTGCGTCGGGACCACCCCCGCTTGCGCGGGGACCACTCAGCGGGCGCGAACACGCGCAGCTCGGAGCCGGGACCACCCCCGCGTGCGCGGGGACCACTGCAAGAGGGTGAGGATCTCCTCGGCGCTGGCGGGACCACCCCCGCGTGCGCGGGGACCACCGGCCCCGGATCACCGGCGCCCGCCGGGGGTCGGGACCACCCCCGCGTGCGCGGGGACCACGGGTCGTCGGATTCGAACCGGGCGCATGGGCGGGGACCACCCCCGCGTGCGCGGGGACCACAGGAGCTGACCAGGCGCGTTAGTTGACCCGATCCCCGTTTTTACCCACTTCCCAAGATTCAGACCTAACCGCCATATCCACCCCAAGCACCGGACCTCGCCACCCCACACTCAGCGTCACCCTCCACAGAGCAACCCCCACTCCCCAGAAGCGAGTTATCGACCCCATAGAAGCACCGGAATCATCCCCTCCGGTGAATACGCGGAGATCTCCCCAGGCCTGCGCCCGCCCGCCCCGCTCCCCCGCAGCTCACACCCGTGATCGCCGCTGACTGGCGCACTCTCTTCTAAGCGCTTGGCCGCAGGTTCGAGTCCTGCCGGGGGCGCCACCGCGCGCGTGGAGTCAGGCCCTCCCTCCGGGAGGGCCTTTTCGCTGGTCAGGGGCAACGTAGCGAGTCAGCTGTAGCAGCGGCGTAAGAGCTCTTCCGGCGAGCTACTGTCAAGCGCGGGGATCGGGCACCGTGACGGTGCGCGCCGAGGTCTCCCCGTACAGCCGGTCCGCCGCGGCCTGCCCGTCCTCGTCGGAGGCGGCGGCGTCCTCGATCACCCGGAGCGTCTCCTCGTAGGTCGCCCGCAGTCCGTCGGGGACGGCGACCTTCACGCTCAGGTCGGCGAAGCAGCGCTCCAGCTGCCGGACGGACCGCGCCTTGTTCCAGTCCTTGAGGAATTCCGCGTACGCCTCGGCGTTTCGTTCGGTATTGTCCTTCGCAGCCTCGAACCGGGTCTGACCGCAAGCGTCGAGGACTGCCACGCCAGCATCCCACACGGCTACTCACCGGACAGGCCGCGTTCCCAAATGGGCCTCCGGAGAAGCGACTTGCAGCCCCACTACCACCGTCAGCCCGCCCCCCGGCGTGTCCTGTGCCGTCACCGTGCCGCCCATCGCCTCCGCGAAGCCCCTGGCCACCGCGAGGCCCAGGCCGACTCCGGCGCCCTGGGGGGCGTCGCCGTGGCGCTGGAAGGGGGCGAAGATGCCCTCCTTGGCCTCGTCCGGGACGCCGGGGCCGCGGTCGACCACCCGGAGCTCCACCCGGTCGGCGAGGGCGCTCGCGGCGATCAGGACCGGTGCGCCCGGGCTGTGGCGCACCGCGTTCTCCACGATGTTGCCAAGGACGCGCTCCAGCAGGGCCCGGTCCGCCGCCACCAGCGGGAGGGTCTCGGGGACGTCCAGGACCACGCCGTCCCCCGGCAGCCCGAGCAGGGCCATCGGGACGACCTCGTCCAGGTCCGTGCCGCGCAGCAGCGGCGTGAGCGTGCCGGTCTCCAGCCGGGACATGTCCAGCAGGTTGCCGATCAGCCGGGTCAGCCGGTCCGCGCCCTCCTCCACGCCCGCCAGCAGCTCCGCGCGGTCCTCCGCCGACCAGTCCACGTCCGGTGAACGCAGCGACGACACCGAGGCCTTGATGCCCGCCAGCGGAGTGCGCAGGTCGTGACTTACGGCCGCGAGCAGGGCCGTACGGACCTTGTTGCCCTCCGCCTGGCGCCGCGCCCGGCCGGCCTCGTCGACCAGCCGGCGCCGGTCCAGGACCACGGCCGCCTGCGCCGCGAACGCGCCGAGCACCCGGCGGTCCTCCGCCGCGGGCACCCGGCCCCGCAGCGCCAGCGTCAGCCGGTCGCCCACCGCCAGGTCCGCGTCCGCGTCCTCGGGGCGCCCGGCCGGGTCCGGGCCCACCGAGGCCGTGCGCCGCCACGGTCCGGTCTCCGCGCGGCGCTCCAGCAGCGCCACCGAGTCCAGCGCGAACGTCTCGCGCAGCCGCTCCAGGAGGGCGTCCAGGGTCGTCTCGCCGCGCAGCACGCTGCCCGCGAGGAACGACAGCGTCTCCGCCTCCGCGCGCAGCCGGGCCGCCTGGTGGGTGCGGCGGGCCGCCAGGTCCACCACCGAGGCGACCGCCGCCGCCACCCCCACGAAGATCGCCAGGGCCACCGCGTTGCGCGGGTCGGCGATGGTCAGCTGGTGCACCGGAGGGGTGAAGTACCAGTTCAGGAGCAGCGATCCGGCCGCCGCGGAGGCCAGCGCGGGCCGGGTGCCGCCGATCAGGGCCGCCGCGACGGTGAGCGTCAGGAACAGCAGGACGTCGTTGGCCAGGCCCGCGTCGACCGGGACCAGGCCGAGCAGCAGGGTGAGCAGCGCCGGGCCCGCGACGCCCACCAGCCAGCCCCACAGCACCCGGGAGCGGCTGAGCCGGGCGCCGCGGGCGAGCGGCAGGCCGCGGCCCTTGGCGGCCTCGTCGTGGGTGACGATGTGCACGTCCAGGTCGGGGCCCGACTCGCGGGCCACCGTGGCGCTGACCCCGGGCCCCCACGCGTACTGCCAGGAGCGCCGCCTGCTGACCCCCATGACGATCTGGGTGGCGTTGGCCCCGCGCGCGAACTCCAGGAGCGAGGTGGCGACGTCGTCGCCCATGACGTGGTGGAAGGTGCCGCCGACGTCCTCCACCAGGGTGCGCTGCAGGGCGAGTTCCCCCGGCGGGGCGGCCCGCAGGCCGTCGGCGCGGGCGATGTGAACGGCGAGCACCTCGCCGCCCGCGCCCTTCTCGGCGAGCCGGGCGGCGCGGCGGATGAGGGTGCGTCCCTCGGGTCCGCCCGTGACGCCGACGACGATGCGCTCGCGTGCGCCCCAGATGCGCTCCACACGGTGCTCGCCGCGGTACTCCTGCAGGTAGGCGTCGGCACGGTCGGCGGTCCACAGCAGGGCGAGTTCACGCAGGGCGGTGAGGTTGCCGGGGCGGAAGTAGTGCGACAGGGCGGCGTCGACCTTGTCGGGCCGGTAGACGTTGCCGTGCGCCATGCGGCGGCGCAGTGCGTGCGGGTCCATGTCGGCCAGTTCGATCTGGTCGGCCCTGCGCACCACTTCGTCGGGGACGGTCTCCTTCTGCCGTACGCCCGTGATGGACTCGACGACGTCCCCGAGGGACTCCAGGTGCTGGATGTTGACCGTGGAGACGACGTCGATCCCTGCGGCGAGCAGCTCTTCGACGTCCTGCCAGCGCTTGGTGTGGCGCGATCCCGGGACGTTGGTGTGGGCGAGTTCGTCGACCAGGGCGACGGCGGGGCGCCGCGCGAGGACGGCGTCGACGTCCATCTCGCCGAACGCCGTCCCGCGGTACGCGACCTCCCGGCGGGGCACCAGTTCCAGTCCGTGCAGCAGCTGTTCGGTGCGCGGGCGGCCGTGGTGCTCGACGAGGGCGACCACCACGTCCGTGCCCCGCTCGGCGCGGCGGTGGGCCTCGCAGAGCATCGCGTACGTCTTGCCGACGCCCGGCGCCGCGCCGAGGTGGATCCGGAGCCTGCCGCGTGCCATGGGCCCGTCCTCTCCCCCGCCGGCCTATCGGGCGAGCAGCGCCTTGAGGGCGATGTTCAGTTCCAGCACGTTGACCCGCGGTTCGCCGACGAAGCCGAGGGCGCGCCCTTCGGTGTGCTCCCGTACGAGCCGTTCGACCCGCGCCACGGGCAGTGCGTTGCGCTCGGCGACCCGGTGCACCTGGAGTTCGGCGTACCGCGGGGAGATGTGCGGGTCGAGGCCGGAGCCGGAGGAGGTGACGGCGTCGGCGGGGATCTCGGAGGGCCGTACGGTGAAGCCCTTGGTGGAGTTGTCCTTCACCACGGCCGTCCGGGCGTCGGTGACCCACTTGACGAGTTCTTCGTTGTCGCCCGCACGGTTGGTGGCGCCGGAGAGGATCAGCTTGTACCGCGTGTTGACGCTGTTGGCGCCCAGGCCGTTGGAGGGGCGGGGCTGGAACCACTTCAGGTCCGGCTCGGGCGTCTCCTGTCCGGCCTTGAGGGGCAGGTCGTAGCGCTGTCCGATGAGGGAGGAGCCGACGACCCTGCCGTCGGACTCCACCTCGGAGCCGTTGGCCTTGTCGTGGAAGAGTGCCTGGGCCGCGCCGGTGACGACGAGCGGGTAGAGCACGCCGCAGACGAGGGTCAGTACGAGCAGTGCGCGCAGTCCGGCGCCGATCAGCCGGGCGGTGCCCGCTACGGAGTTGTTCATCGTGGATCAGCCGATTCCGGGGATGAGGGAGAGGAGGAGGTCGATGACCTTGATGCCGACGAAGGGGGCCACCAGGCCGCCCAGGCCGTAGATCCCGAGGTTGCGGCGCAGCATCTTGTCGGCGCTGGTGGGCCGGTAGCGCACGCCCTTGAGGGCGAGCGGCACCAGGGCCACGATGATCAGCGCGTTGAAGATGACCGCGGAGAGGATCGCGGACTCGGGGGACGCGAGCCGCATGACGTTGAGCTTGTCCAGGGAGGGGTACGCGACCGCGAACATCGCCGGGATGATGGCGAAGTACTTGGCGACGTCGTTGGCGATCGAGAAGGTGGTCAGCGCGCCCCGGGTGATGAGCAGCTGCTTGCCGATCTCGACGATCTCGATGAGCTTGGTGGGGTTGGAGTCCAGGTCCACCATGTTCCCGGCCTCCTTGGCGGCCGAGGTGCCGGTGTTCATGGCGACGCCGACGTCCGCCTGGGCCAGCGCGGGCGCGTCGTTGGTGCCGTCGCCGGTCATCGCGACCAGCTTGCCGCCGGCCTGTTCCCGCTTGATGAGGGCCATCTTGTCCTCGGGGGTGGCCTCGGCGAGGAAGTCGTCGACGCCCGCCTCCTCGGCGATCGCCTTCGCGGTCAGCGGGTTGTCACCCGTGATCATGACGGTCTTGATGCCCATGCGGCGCAGTTCGTCGAACCGCTCGCGCATGCCCTCCTTGACGACGTCCTTGAGGTGGATCACGCCGAGGACCCGCGCGCCGTCCACGTCCTCCACGGCCACGAGCAGCGGAGTGCCGCCGGCCTGGGAGATCCGGTCGGTGAGCGCCTGGGCCTCCTCGGAGACGGTCCCGCCCCGTTCCTCGACCCAGGTGACCACGGCGGCGGTGGCGCCCTTGCGCACCTTGCGCCCGTCCACGTCCACGCCCGACATGCGGGTCTGTGCGGTGAAGGCGATCCACTCGGCGCCCGCCAGCTCGCCCTGGTGCCGCTCGCGCAGCCCGTAGGACTCCTTGGCCAGGACCACGATCGAGCGGCCCTCGGGCGTCTCGTCGGCGAGCGAGGAGAGCTGGGCGGCGTCGGCGACCTCGGCCGCGGTGGTGCCGCGCACGGGGACGAATTCGGCGGCCTGGCGGTTGCCGAGGGTGATGGTGCCGGTCTTGTCGAGGAGCAGCGTGGAGACGTCTCCCGCGGCCTCGACGGCCCGTCCCGACATCGCCAGTACGTTGCGCTGGACCAGGCGGTCCATGCCGGCGATGCCGATCGCGGAGAGCAGCGCGCCGATGGTGGTCGGGATGAGGCAGACCAGCAGGGCGGTGAGCACGATCAGGGACTGCCGGGCGCCCGCGTACACGGCGAACGGTTGGAGGGTGACCACGGCGAGCAGGAAGACGATCGTGAGGGACGCCAGGAGGATGTTGAGGGCGATCTCGTTGGGGGTCTTCTGCCGGGCGGCGCCCTCGACCAGGTTGATCATCCGGTCGATGAAGGTCTCGCCCGGCTTCGTGGTGATCTTGATGACGATCCGGTCGGACAGCACCTTCGTACCGCCGGTGACGGCCGAGCGGTCGCCGCCGGACTCGCGGATGACGGGCGCGGACTCGCCGGTGATCGCGGACTCGTCGACCGAGGCCACGCCCTCGACGACGTCGCCGTCGCCGGGGATGACGTCGCCCGCCTCGCACACCACCAGGTCGCCGATGCGCAGCTCGGTGCCGGGCACCCGCTCCTCGGTGGTACCGGTCAGGCGCCGGGCCACCGTGTCGGTCTTGGCCTTGCGCAGGGTGTCGGCCTGCGCCTTGCCGCGGCCCTCGGCGACCGCTTCCGCCAGGTTGGCGAAGAGCGTGGTCAGCCAGAGCCAGGCGGTGATCGCCCAGCCGAACCAGTCGCCGGGGTGCATCACCGCGAGGACGGTGGTGACCACCGAGCCGACCAGCACCACGAACATCACCGGGGACTTGACCATCACCCGGGGGTCCAGCTTCCTGGCCGCGTCCGGCAGCGACTTCAGCAGCTGCCGGGGGTCGAACAGGCCGCCGCCGACGCGTCCGGCACCGGGCTGCTGCCCGGCGGACGCGTCCGGGTGGGGCGCCCGGGTGGGGGTGAGGGTGCTCATGCTGCAAGCCCTTCGGCGAGCGGGCCCAGGGCGAGGGCCGGGAAGTAGGTGAGTCCGGTGATCACGATGATCGTGCCGACCAGCAGGCCCGCGAAGAGGGGCTTGTTGGTGCGCAGCGTTCCTGCGGTCTCGGGGACGGGCGTCTGCGAGGCCAGCGAACCGGCGAGCGCCAGCACGAAGACCATCGGCAGGAAGCGGCCCAGGAGCATGGCCAGGCCGATCGTGGTGTTGAACCACTGGGTGTCGGCGTTCAGGCCCGCGAAGGCGGAGCCGTTGTTGTTGGCGCCGGAGGTGTACGCGTACAGGATCTCGGAGAAGCCGTGCGCGCCGGAGTTGGTCATCGAGTGGACCGGGGTGGGCAGCGCCATGGCGGCGGCCGTGAAGCACAGCACCAGTGCCGGGGTGACCAGGATGTAGCAGGCGGCCAGCTTGATCTCGCGGGTGCCGATCTTCTTGCCCAGGTACTCCGGGGTGCGCCCGACCATCAGGCCGGCGATGAAGACCGCGATGACCGCCATGATCAGCATGCCGTAGAGGCCGGAGCCGACGCCGCCGGGCGCGATCTCGCCCAGCTGCATGCCGAGCAGCTGGATGCCGCCGCCGAAGCCGGTGTACGAGGAGTGGAAGCTGTTGACCGCGCCGGTGGAGGTGAGCGTGGTGGCCACCGAGAAGATCGCCGACCCGGCGATGCCGAAGCGGGTCTCCTTGCCCTCCATCGCGCCGCCGGCCAGCTCGAACGCCGGGCCGCGGCCCGCGAACTCGGTCCACATCATCAGGGCCGTGAAGCCCAGCCAGATGACGGCCATCGTGCCGAGGATCGCGTACCCCTGCTTGAGGGAGCCGACCATGCGCCCGAAGGTGCGGGTCATCGCGAACGGGATAACCAGGATCAGGAACACCTCGAAGAGGTTCGACAGGCCGCCCGGGTTCTCGAAGGGGTGGGCGCTGTTGGCGTTGAAGTACCCGCCGCCGTTGGTGCCCAGCTCCTTGATGACCTCCTGCGAGGCGACCGCGCCGCCGTTCCACTGCTGCGAGCCGCCCAGGAACTGGCCGACCTCGTGGATGCCCGCGAAGTTCTGGATCGCGCCGCAGGCGACCAGGACCAGCGCGCCGACCACCGAGACGGGCACGAGGATCCGTACGGTGCCGCGCACCAGGTCGGACCAGAAGTTGCCCAGCTCGCCGGTACGGGACCGGGCGAAGCCGCGGACCAGGGCGACGGCGACGGCCATGCCGACGGCCGCCGACACGAAGTTCTGCACCGCGAGGCCGCCGGTCTGCACGACATGGCCCATGGCCTGCTCGCCGTAGTAAGACTGCCAGTTGGTGTTGGCCACGAAGGACGCGGCCGTGTTGAACGCCTGGTCGGGGTCGATGGACGAGAAGCCCAGCGAGCCCGGCAGGCTCCCCTGCAGGCGCTGCAGCAGGTAGAGGAAGAGGACGCTCACGGCGGAGAAGGCCAGGACGCCGCGCAGGTAGGCGGGCCAGCGCATCTGGGTGTCCGGGTTCGCGCCGATGGCCTTGTAGATCCACTTCTCCGGGCGCAGGTGCTTCTCGGAGGAGTAGACCCGGGCCATGAAGTCGCCCAGGGGGCGGTAGGCGAGTGCCAGTGCCGCGACGAGCGCGAGCAGCTGGAGCAGGCCGGCGAGTACGGGGCTCATGGCGGTGCTCAGAACCTCTCCGGCTTGACGAGGGCGAGGACCAGATAGCCCAGCAGGGCGGCGGCCACGAGCAGGCCGACGACGTTCTCTGCGGTCACAGCTTCGCCACCCCCTTTGCGATGAGAGCCACCAGCGCGAACACCGCGACCGTGGTGACGACGAAGGCCAGGTCGGCCATCGTGAGCTCCTGTGTGAAGAACGGATTCTCGGACGAATCGAGGAAACCCCTTTTCGGCCAGGCCACCGCCGCTGTTAACGCCTCCCATACGGCACGCGGGGAGCTCTTTACGGGTCTCGTACGCGTGCGTGGCCGTGGGGCGGGCCGGAATCCGGGGGGCGGGTGGCTGCAAGCGTGCGCGCGCGTACCCGGGCGCGCGCTTCAGAGATCAGAGGGAGGTCACGTACATCCCAAGGAGCGGTAAAGCGCCAGCCTGTGGCTCAACATCAACCGGGCCCCATATCCCGGCTGCGGCAAGGGCGTTGACCCGCCATGATGGGCCGCATGCCCTCTCTCCTGCTCGGCCTCGCGGTCGTCTCCACCGGCCTCTACGCGGGCTTCATGCTCATCTTCATGAGCGGGATCATGCCCGCCCTGCGCAAGCTCACCGACCAGCAGTTCGTCGCCGCGATGTGCCGGATCAACGAGGAGGTGCCGCGCGGAGTGTTCGGCCTGTGCTTCCTGGCCCTGGTCGTCTTCCCCGCGGTCGCCCTCGCGGTGCCCGTGGACGGCCGCTCCGACACCCAGTTCTGGCTGATCGTGGCCGCGCTGGTGTGCGGGGTCCTGAACCACCTGGTGACCATCGCGGGCAACATCCCGCTGAACACCGCGCTGGCGCGCGCGGAGGGCGGCGACCCGAAGGCCGCGCGGGCGGCCTTCGAGGACCGCTGGAACCGCATCCACGCGGTGCGCACCCTGTTCATCGTCGCCTCCTTCGGGCTGATCACGGCGGCGACGCTGAACTAGCCCACGGCACGACGGCGGTACGGGTACGGGGTGGCGGCCCCGTACCCGTACCGCCGTCCGTACCGCCGCTCGTACGGGCCCCCGGCTCAGCCCTCGCCGCGGCGCAGCCGGTCGGCGCTGCGGATCGCGGTGGCCAGCTCCGCGACGCTCCTGGACTCACTGCTGCGGGCCACCGCGTCCGCGCGCTCGGCCAGCGCGCCGAGGCCGGGGGCGCCCGGCAGCTGCTCGCCGCCGCGCAGGGCATCCGCGAAGTACGCCGCGAGCGCGGTCACCTGCAGGCCCTCCTGGGCGTCCTGCCACGGCGCCCGGTCCACGGCCGCGGTCGCCACCTCCCCGGACACCTCGTGCGGGGCGCGGGTCTTCGGGTCGAGCCAGCGCACGGTCGCGGTGGCGAGGTGCCCGCTGGTGCCGGGGCGCCGCTTGACCGCGTACAGGGCGGTCACCGTGTGCCCGGGGCCGACCTCCCCGCCGTCGACCCGGTCGTCGCGGAAGTCCTCGTCGGCCACCTTGCGGTTCTCGTAGCCGATCAGCCGGAACGCCTGGACGGTCCGGCGGTCGAAGGCCACCTGGGCCTTGGCGTCGCGGGCGCGCAGCTCGATGTGGGCGGGCAGCTGGTCGACGAAGACCTTGCGGGCCTGGGCGTCGTCGGAGACGTACACGGTGTGCCCGTCGCCCTTGTCGGCGAGCTTCTCCATCAGCGCGTCCCCGTAGTCGCTGCCGACGCCGACGCCGAACAGCGTGATCCCGTACTCCTTCCGGGAGGAGTCGATGCGCCGCAGGATGCTCTCGGGCTCGGTGGCACCGGTGTTGGCGAGCGCGTCGGAGAGCAGCACCACGCGGTTGGTGGCGCCGCCGCGCCGGCCCTCGACGGCGGTGCGGTAGCCGGTCTCGACCCCGGCCTCCAGGTTGGTGGAGGACGACGTCTCCAGCGCCTCGACGGCGTCGCGGATCCGGGTGCGGTTGCCCTGGAGGCGGGTCATGGGCAGTTCGACGCGGGCCTGGTCGCTGAAGGTGACCAGGGCGAGGGAGTCGTCGTCGCGCAGCTGGTCGGTGAGCACGCCCAGCGAGCGCTTGACCAGGTCGAGGCGGCCCGGCTCACCCATCGAGCCGGAGACGTCGACGACGAAGGTGAGCGCGGCGGGCGGGCGTGCACCGGTGGTGTCGGCGGGGCGGGTGGCCAGGCCGACGCGCACCAGGGACCAGCCGTCGGCCGAGGTGCGGGCGCCGTCGACGGTGACGCTGAAGCCGTCGCCGCTGGGCCGCGGGTAGTCGCCCCGGAAGCTGTTGACGAACTCCTCGGGGCGCACGGTGTCCTTCTCCGGCAGCCGCCCGTCGGCCAGGGTGCGGCGGGCGTAGCCGTACGAGGCGGTGTCGACGTCCAGCGCGAACGTGGACAGGTAGTCGGCGGGCCGCGGCGACGCGGGCGGCTCCTGCTCGCCGTCGGCGGGCCCGGTGGCCTTCCCGCGGTTCGCGCCGCCGTCCGGCTGTGCGGGCAGCGGGTAGGCCCCGTCGGGGCGCGAGACGCCCCGCTCGCTGCTCTTGTCGCCGCTCGACCCATCGGCTCCGCAGCCGCTCAGCAGCAGCCCGCCGGCCAGCAGCGCGGCCACCAGGCCCGCGCGTCGCCTTCCGTCGCTCTTCATCCGGTCCCCCCGGGTGTGTGGTGCCGGTCCGGAACGTCCCCGAACACGGCACGCGTCAGCGGCACTTGTCCGTGCCACGCGTTCGGGTGGTCGTGGACCCTCCCTGCTCGCGGCACTCGTGAATGTGACGTCCGTGAGCGGCCCGTGGAGCAGACGAAGGAGTTGCGGAAGAGTCTCGATGTGGCAACGACGACAAAAATGGCAGGGACTCGCCATACCTAAAATCGGGGGTTGTCACCGTGCGCAATCACGTGAGTACATTGAGTTGCAACACGGTTCGTGGATGACGGGGGAGGTCGGCCGTGATGGGTGTTGTTCCGGGCTCCGTGCTCGGCCGTGCAGCGGGATTAGGGGTGTCGCCGGACGTACTGCGACCACCCGGCCAGACGGTACGGGGTGTGCGCCAGGTCAGTGCCGCGCTCGCCGGTCTGGTGGGTGCAGCGCAGCACGAGCTGCTGACGTTCGACGACCCGGGGGCGTCCTCGGGGCAGCAGATCCCGCAGCCCTTCCTGGAGTTCGCGAGTTCGTGCGCCAGGACCGCGGCGACGCAGTCGGGGACGGTGCGGCGGATCGTGCCGCGCCACGCGCTGAACCAGCTGCGGGGCCCCTTCGACCGCAGCCGCGCCCGGCTGACCGAGTCGATCCCGTTCAAGCTGGTGGTGGCGGACCGGGCGGTGGCGGCGGTGCCGCTCGATCTGGAACTCCACTACAACGGGCTGCTGTTGATCCGGGACCCGGTGATCGTCCAGGCCCTGGTCCACATGCACCAGCACTGCTGGGAGACCGGTGAGGAGCCGCCACCGGTGCACCCGCCCCCCGGCACCCTGCCCCCTCATCTGCGCCCGGTCCTCGACGCCCTGATCGCGGGCCTGACGGACGAGGCGGCGGCCTCCCGCCTGGGCATGTCGGGCCGCACCTACAGCCGCCGGGTCGGCGAGCTCCTCTCGGCCCTGGGCACCACCAGCCGCTTCAGAGCCGGCGCGGAGGCGATGAGACGGGGATGGACGTGAGGCCCGCGCCCGCCCGCCACCGAGCGCGCTCAGGACACGATGTCCTTGCGGGCGAACCCCCGGAACGCGAGGGCGATCAGCACCACCGCGCACGTCACCGACACCGCCGCCCCCTTCACCATCCCGCCCCACTCCAGCTGCGGCTGCAGCGCGTCCGCCCAGGCGAACTGCCAGTGCGCGGGCAGGAACTGGCGCCAGTCCCCGAGCGCCGTCACGGCGTCCAGGACGTTGCCGATGATGGTGAGGCCCACCGCACCGCCCACCGCTCCCAGCGGCGCGTCGGTCTTGGTGGACAGCCAGAACGCGAGCCCGGCCGTGACCAGCTGGGACACGAAGACGAACGCCACCGCGACGGCCAGCCGCGGCAGCGCCTCTCCCGCCGAGAGGGCCCCGCCCGTGGGCAGCTTCAGCGGCCCCCAGCCGTAGGCGACGGACCCCACCGCCAGGGCGACCAGCGGCAGCAGCACCATCGCCGCCGCGCTGAAGCCGAGCGCGACCACCAGCTTGGACCAGAGCAGCCGGGCCCGGGGTACGGGAGCGGCGAGCAGGTAGCGCAGCGAGGACCAGCTCGCCTCGGACGCCACGGTGTCGCCGCAGAAGAGGGCGACGGGCACTACGAGCAGGAAGCCCGCGGAGACGAACAGGCAGGTGGCGGCGAAGTTGGCGCCGGACGCGGTCGCGGTGTCCATCAGCGTGACGCGCCCGTCGGAGCGCCCGTCCGGGCTGCCGCCGATCGCGAAGGCGGCGACCAGGACGAAGGGCAGCGCGGTGAGGATCGCGGCCATCACCAGGGTGCGGCGGCGCTTCAGCTGGCGCAGGGCCTCGACGCGCAGGGGCAGGGTGCGCCGGGCCCGGTAGCCGGGCGCGGACTCGGCCAGGGCGGTCATGCGGAGCCTCCGATCAGGGTGAGGAACGCGTCCTCGAGGCGGCGGTGCGGGCCGACCCCGGTCAACGGGACGTCGAGGCGGACGAGTTCGGCGATGAGGGCGGTGGCGGTGGCGCCGTCCAGGCGGACGAGCAGTCCGTCCTCGGTGCGTACGGCCGAGGCGATGCCGGGCAGGGCGGCGACCTTCTCGACGACCGCGTCCCCGACCGGTTCGGCGAGCGTGACGAGCAGGGTGTCGCCCTCGCCGGTGATCTCGGCGACCGGGCCCGCCTGGACGAGCTGCCCCCGGTCCATGACCACGAGATGGGTGCAGGACTGTTCGACCTCGGAGAGGAGGTGGCTGGAGACGATGACGGTGCGGCCCTCGGCGGCGTAACGGATCATCACGTCGCGCATCTCGCGGATCTGCGGCGGGTCGAGGCCGTTGGTCGGCTCGTCGAGGATCAGCAGGTCCGGCAGGCCGAGCATGGCCTGGGCGATGGCGAGGCGCTGGCGCATGCCCTGGGAGTAGGTGCGCACCGCGCGGGACAGGGCACTGCCGAGGTTGGCGATGCGCAGGGCCTCGTCGATGTGGGCGTCCTCGGCCGGGCGGCCGGTGGACTTCCAGTACAGCTCCAGGTTGTCCCGCCCGGAGAGGTGCGGCAGGAAGCCGGCGCCCTCGACGAAGGCGCCGACCCGGGAGAGCACGGGTGCGCCGGGCCGGATGGCGTGCCCGAAGACGCGGATCTCGCCGGCGTCGGGGCGGATCAGGCCCATGAGCATGCGCAGGCTGGTGGTCTTCCCGGCGCCGTTGGGCCCGAGCAGACCGAGGACCTGGCCCTTCTCGACGCGGAAGGAGAGGTCGCGTACGGCGTAGCGGTCGCTGGACTTGGCGTACTTCTTGGTCAGTCCGGTGATCTGGAGGGGCACGTCGGCGAGTTCGGGGTCGGGTGCGGGGGCCGTGGTGCGGCGGCGCGCGGTGAGCAGCAGGGCCGCCGCGACGGCGAGGCCGGCGGCCGGCAGGCCCCACACCCACCAGGGCACGCCGGCGGCCTGGGTCGTCACGCCGGGCGCGGTCGGCACGGCGAGCGGTCCGGCGAGGGCGACGGTGTACGTGGTGGGGGCGGCCGGGGACGCGTAGCCGAGGTCCGTGGCGGACAGCACCAGGCGCAGCCGGTGCCCGGCCTCGACCTCGTGGTCGACGGCGGGCAGGGTGAGGGCGACCTCCTTGCCGTTCGCCGCGCCCTCGACGCGCACCGGGGCGACGAGCTGGGAGGGCAGCACCTGCTGGCGGCCGTCGGGGCCGACGTCGTAGACCTTGCCGAAGAGGACGGCCTCGCCGCTGCCGGAGGTGATCGTGGCGCGGACGGTCGGGGTGCCGGTGATCCGGGTGGTGGTGGTCAGCGGCGCGGAGTCGAAGCGCGCGTACTGGCCGGGGAAGTCGAGGGAGAGTCCGCCGACGCCGAGGGAGGAGAGCTGGGAGAGGCCGCCGCCGAGGCCGGGCACGGCGGAGACGGCGGGCGGCGCGGCGCCGGCCGGGTTGCGGAACGCCTGGGTCTGCGGCCGGCCGGTGAGGGCGAACTCCCGCGGGTCGTTGGTCAGCCCGGGGTAGCGGTCGCCGGTGGCGCCGCGCAGCAGGGCGCGCCCGTCGGTGGAGTCGATGCCGCCGCCCCGGCTGACCCGGAAGGCGGGCCCGGTGTCGGCGGTGTCGTCCTTCTTGAGGTAGCGGTCGAACCAGGCGGAGACGCGGCCCTGGACGCGGTCGGACTCCATGGTGCCGCCGTCGTGGCCGCCGGCGATCCAGTCGACGGCGACGGGCGCGCCGTTGGCGGCGATGGCCTTCGCCATGGCGTCGGCCTGGGACAGCGGGAAGAGCGAGTCGGACTGGCCCTGCACGATCAGCGCGGGGACCTTGATGCGGTCACCCACGGCGGAGGGGCTGCGGGCCTCCAGGAGCGCGCGGGCGGCGGCGTCGGGCTTGCCGCTGACGGCGACGCGTTCGTACATGGCGCACAGGTCGTCGGCGAACCGCCCGCAGGCGGAGGGTGCGGGGGCGGCCTTGGGGGCGCCCGGCCCGGGTGCGGCCTTGGGGGCGGGGGCGTTGCCGGGCCCCTGCCCGGTGCCGGGGGACGCGGCCCCGCCGGGGGTCGTCGCCCCGCCGGGCTGCTGCTCTCCCCCTCCCCCGGCCGCCTGCCCGCCGCCCGTCGCGTCGGTGGAGCCGGTGGAGAAGAAGATCCCGGCCCACAGCTTCTTGAAGACGCCGTCGGGGAAGAGGGCGTCGGCGAGGTTCCAGTAGGTGATCTGGGGCGCGATGGCGTCGACGCGGGGGTCGTACCCGGCGGCGAGCAGCGAGATGGCGCCGCCGTAGGAGGCGCCGGTGACGCCGACGCGCGGGTCGCCGGCCTTGTCCAGCAGCACCTCGGGGCGCGCGGCCAGCCAGTCGACGAGCCGGGAGACGTCCTTGACCTCGTACCGCGGGTCGTTGAGGCCGATCTTCCCGGTGGAGGCGCCGAAGCCGCGCGCGGACCAGGTGAGGACGGCGTAGCCGTCCCGGGCGAGGCGCTCGGCCTGGGCGCGGACGTCGTCCTTGCTGCCGCCGAAGCCGTGCCCGAGGAGCACGGCGGGGCGCCGGCCGGAGCCGCCGGAGGTGAAGTACGACGTGTCGACGCGGGCCCCGGGCATGTCGAGCACCCGGTCCTGGCGCTGCACGGGCGGCGGATCGTCCGAGGCGACGGCCGTCCAGGTGCCGGCGCCGGCCAGCACGGCGAGCGCGGCGGTGACGGCCGCCCACCGGGGAAGTCGGATCTGCATGCCTCGACCCTAAGCGGCCGGGGGGCGCGGCGCGGCTGCCGCCAGGCGGAAGTCGCCCGCCTCCCGGAGGATGACCCGCTACGGTCCCGTACGACGGACGCGGTACGAGTTCCCGATCCCAGGAGGATTCCGGTGGAGATCCGCCGAGCCACGAGCGTCAGTGAACTGACCGCGGCGCAGCACCTGTACGACGGCCCGGCCCGCGCGGAGTGGGCGGCTCGCTTCCTGGCGGCGCCGGGGCACCTGATGCTGATCGCGTACGTGGACGGCGCTTCGGTCGGCATGGTCTCGGGGATCGAGATGCTGCACCCGGACAAGGGCGCGGAGATGTGCCTGTACGAACTGTCGGTGGCCGAGGAGCACCGCCGCCGGGGCATCGGCCGGGCACTGACGGAGGCGCTGGCGCGGGTGGCGCGGGAGCGGGGGTGCTACGACATGTGGGTGGGCGTGGACACGGACAACGCCCCGGCACACGCGACGTACCGCGCGGCGGGGGCGGCGCCGGAGGGCGAGTTCTCGATGCTGACATGGGACTTCACCGGGGGGTCGTGAGCGAGGGGCCCTCGCCTCCCAGGTGGCCCAGGTCCGCCAGCGGGTACTCCCGCTCCTCGGGCAGCAGCCGCGCGGCGGCGTCGAGGTCTCCCGCGCTTACGAGCGCGTGGACCTGGTGGGCAAGCGGGGTGACGTCTCGGATGGACACGGTCCACTCGTCGGCGTACGCCCCGGCGGCCTCACCGGAGAGCCCGAGCTGGAGCGAGCGGTACGGGAGGGGCTGGAGCCTCAGGTCGCGCTCGGGGTCCCACTGGACGCGCGCCGGACTGCGCCTCAACTCCCGCTTCCAGGAGGCCTGGTCGGTGTGGAGCCCGCGCGCGTAGTGCGACAGGCAGGCGTTGTGCAGGGCCCAATCGAAGCCGGAGCGCCGGATCTCGACGGCGAGGACGGTCTCCTGGCCCTCCTTGGTGCCCCAGCCGCAGCGGTACATCATCCAGAGGAACGAGGGCTTGATCCAGGTCATCCGGTCCCGCTTCCACTCCTCGGGGAAGCGTCCGTCGCGGGCGGCGGGGAGGCCGATGGCGGGGCGGTAGGCCTGGTAGACGGTGAGAGTGTCGGCGGTGTGGAGCGCTCGGACCGCACGCTGGGGCTGGGCTTGCATGGGAACGAGTCTGGGGCAGGCGGCAGCTTTTGACGATTGGATATGCCTGCCGCGTTTCGATGGCTAAAGTCGATTCATTACGGCCGGTTACGACGCGGTTGTCCCGCTCGCCCGTCGTCGACCGATGTCCGGTGACCGGTGTCCTGGGGGAAGGACCAACACACATGAGTCGTCGTTCTACCGGTGTCGTGGGTGTGTGGGCCGAGATGCAGCGCCAGCAGCAGCGCCAGCTGGACGCGGAGGCCCGGCGGCGCAGGCAGGAGGAGCAGCTGGCGCGGGCCTACCAGCGGCGGGCCGCGCAGAGCCACCGGGAGTTCCGGCAGGCGGAGGCGCAGCGGCGCACCGCCGAGCTGGAGGCCCAAGTCACCGTGTTGCAGGGGTTGTTGGCGGCGGGGAGTCGTACGCCGCCGTTCCGGGCGACGGCGTTGCGCAGGACGGAGGACGTCCAGCCGTTCGCCCCCGGGGAGCTGGCGCGCCCGATACCCATGCCCCACCCCGACCAGTACCACCCGCAGAGCGGCGGCTGGACGGCGAGCCGCCGCGCGCAGGCGCAGGCCGAGGCGCGGGAGCGCTTCGAGCGGGACCGGGCCGCCGCGCAGGCGGCCGAGCACCGCCGGCAGCAGCAACTCGCTTCCTACGTACGGGACTACGAGCAGTGGGTGGCGTCCCAGCGGGCGGAGGTGCGCCGCCACAACGCCGGGGTGGACGCGGTGGTCGCGGGGGCCAGGAGCGGGGACCCCGAGGCGGTGGTGGAGTACTTCACGGCGGCGCTGTACGCGTCGGACGCCTGGCCGGAGAGCTTCCCGCGGCAGGTGTCGGCGGCGTACGACGCGGCGGCGCGGCAGCTGGTGCTCGACTGGGAGCTGCCCGGCTACGACGTGGTCCCCGAGGCGAAGGCCGTGCGGTACGTGTCGTCGCTGGACCAGGACAAGGAGTCGCCGCGCCCGGCGGGGCAGCGGCGGGCGCTGTACCGGGAGGTGGTGGCGCAGTGCGTGCTGCTCGCACTGCGCGAGGTGTTCACGGCGGACGGGCCGGGCGCGCTGGACTCCGTGGCGGTCAACGGCTTCGTGGACGAGCACGATCCGGTGACCGGACGGCGGGGCCGGATCGTGCTGGCGACGGTGATGACGGCGCGGGAGTCGTTCCACGAGCTGCACCTAGCGCAGGTGGAGCCGGTCAGCTGCCTGACCGACGGGCTGCGCGGGCAACTCTCGCCCCGGCCCGACCAGTTGGCGGCGGTACGGCCGGACCGGAGGCCCGACGAGGTCGGCGACCGCGCCCCGGCGACCGCCGGCGGCGGGGAGGAGCCGGACCTGTTCGCGATGGACCCGGTGGAGTTCGAGGGCCTGGTGGCGGAGCTGTTCCGGGCCATGGGGATGCGGGCGGTGACGACGCAGCGCTCGAACGACGGCGGCGTGGACGTGGCGGCGACGGACCCGACGCCGATCCGGGGCGGGAAGATCGTGGTGCAGGTGAAGCGGTACCGGAACACGGTGCCGCCGACCGCGGTGCGGGACCTGTACGGGACGGTGCAGGACGCGGGCGCCAACAAGGGTGTGCTCGTGACCACTTCGCGCTTCGGCCCGGGTTCGCGCACCTTCGCCAACGGCAAGCCGCTGGAGCTGGTCTCGGGGCCCGAGCTGGTGGACCTGCTGCACCGGCACGGCCTGCGCGGCCGCCTGGGCGACGGCCGCACGTCCACGCCCGCCGCCACCGCCGCCGCCCCGGCGGACCCGCCGCTGCCGGCCGAGTACAACGTCCTGGGCATGTCGTGGAGCGGGAGCGTGGCGCTGGACGTGTGCGCGCTGGTCTGTCGCGGGACGCGCGTCCTGAGCGACGACCACTTCGTGTTCTTCAACAACCACAGCACGCCGGACGGGAAGGTGCGGGCCCTGGCCCCGACTCCCCCGGACAAGGCGGCGATCTGCGTGGCCTTCGACGAACTGCCCTCCGCGGCGGACCGCTTCGTCCTGGTCGCGGCGATCGACCCGGAGGTCAACCCCGCGGCGGACCTCGCCGGCTTCACGGACGCCCGCATCCGGCTCCTGGACCCGGGCATGACGGAACTGGGCCAACTGGAGGTCTCCGACGGCCGCGCCGGCGAAACGGCCCTGGTCCTGGGCTCCTTCCGGCGCCGCCCCAACGGGGACTGGGACTTCGTCCTGGGCGGCCGGGGCTACCGGGGCGGCCTGGAGGAACTGGTGACGGACTACGGGATCGAGGTGGAGTGAGGCGGGGCGTCGGCCCTGTGCCGCAGGGCCTCCGCGACGGCCTCCGCGTGCTCGGCCCGCAGCACCCCGACGTGCACGAGGGGTACGCCCTGCCGGTGGACCTGCGCCCGTACGCCCCCGGGCCCGACGTCCACCCCGAGCGCGCCGAGAGCGCCCCGCAGGGCCCGGGAGGCATCATCGGCACGGGCCCAGGCGTCGCGCCAGGTCTGCATGTCCATCAGTGCTCCTGGTGGTTGCGGAGTTCGGCGGTGAGGTCGTTGCGGTCGCGATCAGTGGCGGCCTGCGCCAACTGGGTGTGGAGGGCAGTGCAGACGTGGCAGCCGGGGATGGGGATCGCTTCGAAGGGCCAGGGCTCGACAAGAAGCTCAACCGGCAGTTCCTGATGGGGCCTGGGGATGGAGTGCATGGCGTTCCCTTCGCTTCGACAAGCCCGAGCGGGCGAGTCGAGCGTCATCCCTGGAGTGATCGGGGTCTACTCCTATTGACCTTGTCGGGTAAAGCCCTCCGACCACTGCGCCAGAAGCGCTCGGCACGCACCACCAAAGACGGCGTACTCCTCGTAACGCTCGAAGTCGTCGCGGTAGGCCTTCACATCACGGTGATCCCGAAGGATGAGCGCTCCGGTGTGGGTCTCCACTTGGACGAGACGCCGGTCGTAAACGGTGAAGACGCTGAGAGGTGTCTCGGGGACAGGTTCGAGGCGTTCCAGGGGGATGACGCCCAGGCGGACGTTGGGAATGCGAGAGACTGAAACGAGACGGTCGACTTGCATGGCCATAGCGACAGGTGGGACGAGTGGCCAACGCACGGCCTGTTCCGTGAGCAGGAACGTGAAGTACTTGGACGTGTCCAAGAGGACCTGTTGACGCTCCAGTTTCTTCGCCACGGTCCTGGAGATGTCGCCGGAGACCCCCGCGAGGCTCGCACGCACATAGTCCGGCGTCGCCAGCAGACCCGTGATCATCATGGGGAGGAAGAAGCGGAACTCCGTCGTGATGGCGTCGATCCGCGCCAACTCGTCCTGCTTCTTGTCCAGTCCACGCCGCAGGGACGACCAGTCGTCCTGCCACTCGGTGAGGGCCGTACGCGCGATGACCAGTATTTTCGTCGCGACCGGGGTCTCGGTCCCGATGGCTTCGAGGATCGTCTCGACATCGACGATCGCCGGAGTCAGCTTGCCACCCTCGATGTTGCTGATCTTGGTCTGCGACATGTTGCATCTGCGGGCGAGCGCGGTCTGAGTGAGACCGGCTCGCTTCCGCTCGCTGCGCAAGGCTTCCGCTAGATCCGACTTCGAACGGTCCAGCGCCTCAGGCTCAAAGGTCAAGGCCCTTGACGTACTCCTCGAACGGGACCGACTCGGCAAGGGCGATGCGCTGGTACCGCAGGAACCGGGTGACGTCCCCTTCGAAGACCTCACGACCGATCTGCGTCCCGTCGGGCCCGTAGTGCATCAGCACGACCTCCGACCGGTCGAACATCCAGAAGTCCTGCACCCCTTCAAGGGGGTTGGGACGATCGGTCACGTCCAGGATACGGATGTCCTCCCCCGCCCACACATGGGGCCGGTAGTACATGAACTCGTATCGGAGGTAGTCCGTCAGCGGACGGGACACGACGTGGACGCGCCCCTTCGTCTTCCCTTCACGCCGCACCCGCTTGAGGTCCTCGGTGTAGTCGTCGCTGTAGGTGTACGGGTCGATCCGGTCGCCCGCCAGGAAAGCTTCGACGTCCTCCGCCTCTTCACGTACGCGGTACTCCGGCAGCACCTCCAATCGCCACGCTTCATCCTCGAACGTTTCGAACCTCGCTGCCCACTCGTCACCATCCAAGAGCACGGAACGCCTCCCTCAAGGTGGCTTCGGGGATTTCTACGAGCCCTTCGCCGAACGGCGGCTGGAACGTACGGGAGACAGCACCTTGAACGACGAAATTCCCCTCGACCGTCCGGTAGATGTTCGGGCAATCGTTCTTCTTGCACTCACCGGCACCAGAGCCGGTGAGTCGGGTCAGCTCCTCACGCGCCATGGAAAGAACCCCCTTGCCCCGGCCCCCGGCGGGCCGGATGAAGCGACCGTAGGAGCAAACGAAACAGCCTGTCCATGCGGCAACGCGAATATTGGCGTTGTCGGGTAAACGTCTCCACCTACGCCAAAGCCCCCGCCCCTCCCGTACCCCGGGAGGAGCAGGGGCTCCTGTCTGTCGACGGACGGTCAGCGCACCGTCACCGCAATACTCAGTGGTTCCTCGGGAACCCCAGGTCCACGCCCGTCGACGCCTCCGACGGGTCCGGCCAGCGGGTGGTGACGACCTTGCCGCGGGTGTAGAACTGCACGCCGTCGTTGCCGTACACGTGCAGGTCGCCGAAGAGGCTGTCCTTCCAGCCGCCGAAGCTGTGGTAGCCGACCGGCACCGGGATCGGGACGTTCACGCCGACCATGCCGGCCTGGACCTCCAGCTGGAAGCGGCGGGCGGCGCCGCCGTCGCGGGTGAAGATCGCGGTGCCGTTGCCGAAGGGCGAGGCGTTGATGAGGGCCAGGCCCTCCTCGTACGTGTCCGTGCGCAGGACGCACAGGACCGGGCCGAAGATCTCGTCCTGGTAGGCCTTGGCCGTGGTGGGGACGCGGTCCAGGAGGGAGAGGCCGATCCAGTGGCCGTTCTCGTGGCCCTCCACCGTGAGGCCGGTGCCGTCGAGGACGACCTCGCAGCCCTCCGCCGCCGCGCCCTCGACGTACGAGGCGACCTTGTCGCGGTGGGCGGCGGTGATCAGCGGGCCCATCTCGGAGGACGGGTCGGTGCCGGGGCCGATCTTGATCTTCTCGGCCCGCTCCTTGATCTTGGCGACGAGCTCGTCCGCGACCGAGCCCACCGCGACGATCGCCGAGATCGCCATGCAGCGCTCACCCGCGGAGCCGTACGCCGCCGAGACCGCCGCGTCCGCGGCCGCGTCCAGGTCGGCGTCCGGGAGGACCAGCATGTGGTTCTTGGCGCCGCCCAGCGCCTGGACGCGCTTGCCGTTGGCCGAGGCGGTCGCGTGGATGTGGCGGGCGATCGGGGTCGAGCCGACGAAGGAGACCGCCGCGACGTCCGGGTGCTCCAGGAGGCGGTCCACCGCCACCTTGTCGCCGTGCAGGACGTTGAAGACGCCGTCGGGCAGCCCCGCCTCGGCGAGCAGCTCGGCGATCTTCAGGGAGGCCGAGGGGTCCTTCTCGCTGGGCTTGAGCACGAAGGTGTTGCCGCACGCGATGGCGATCGGGAACATCCACATCGGCACCATGGCCGGGAAGTTGAACGGCGTGATGCCCGCCACGACGCCCACCGGCTGGCGGATGGCCGCCACGTCAACCCGGTTGGAGACCTGGGTGGACAGCTCGCCCTTCAGCTGCGTGGTGATCCCGCAGGCCAGGTCGACGATCTCCAGGCCGCGCGCCACCTCGCCCAGCGCGTCCGAGTGCACCTTGCCGTGCTCGGCGACGATCAGCTCCGCGATCGCGTCCCGGTTGGCGTCCAGCAGCGCGCGGAACTTGAACAGCACGGTGGTGCGCTGCGCCAGCGACGCGGTGCCCCAGGTCGCGAACGCGGCCTTCGCCGAGGCGACCGCCGCGTCGACCTCCTCCACCGAGGCCAGCGCGACCCGGGTGGTGACCTCGCCGGTCGCCGGGTCCGTCACCGGGCCCCAGTTGCCGGACGCGCCCTCGACGGCCTTGCCACCGATCCAGTGGTCGACGGTCTTCGTCATGTCGTACGTGCTCCTTCAGGAACGGTTGGGGACGGTTGGGGACGGTTGTGGACAGCTCCTGGAGCGGGCTGCGCTACAGGTGGCGGCGGCGGGCGGCGACGTTCCTGTCGTACTCCTCCCGGGCCCTGACCGCCGACGGCCTGGTCGCGGTCTCGGCCACGGGAACATCCCACCACGCCTGCGCCGGTGGCGCGCCCGACACTGTGTCTGCGGTTTCGGTCTCCGCGTAGACACATGTGGGAACGGTCGAGGCCCGCGCCTCGGCGAAGGCTTCGCGCAGGTCACGAATGGTTTTGGCGCGCAGCACGCGCATCCCGAGGGAGGCCGCGTTGGCGGCCAGGTCCACCGGCAGCGGCGCCCCCTCGGCCGTGCGGAACGCCGTGCCGAGCCGCTCCGCGCCCACCGCCTCTGACAGCCCGCCGATCGACGCGTACCCGTGGTTCTGCACGATCACCACCTTGATCGGCACCCCCTCGCGCACGGCCGTGACCAGTTCCGTCGGGTTCATCAGGTACGTACCGTCGCCGACGAGCGCCCACACCGGCCGGCCCGGCGCCGCGAGCGCCACCCCGATGGCGGCCGGGATCTCGTAGCCCATGCACGAGTACCCGTACTCGACGTGGTACTGGTCCCGGGACCGGGCCCGCCACAGCTTGTGCAGGTCCCCGGGGAGCGACCCGGCCGCGTTGACCACCACGTCGTCCCCGTCCACCACCGCGTCCAGGGCGCCGAGCAGCTGCGCCTGGGTGGGGCGCGCGTCCGGGTCGGGCGCCGCGAACGCCGCGTCGACGCGGTGCTCCCAGCGCTCCTTGTCGTCGGTGTACTCGGTCTCGTACGCGGGGGACACGTGGTGGTCCCCCAGGGCCCCGGTGAGCGCCCGGAGGGCGGTGCGGGCGTCGGCGACGACCGTGCGCGCCGCCATCTTGTGGGCGTCGAGGCCGGTGATGTTGAGGCCGAGGAAGCGGACGCCGGGGGCGGTGAAGAGGGTGGAGGAGGCGGTGGTGAAGTCCGTCCAGCGGGTGCCGACGCCGATCACCAGGTCGGCGGTGCGGGCCAGTTCGGCGGCGGTGGCGGTGCCGGTGTGGCCGATGCCGCCGACGTCGGCCGGGTGGTCGTGGCGCAGCGCGCCCTTGCCCGCCTGGGTGGCGGCGACCGGGATGCCGGTGGCGTCCGCCAGGTCGCGCAGGGCGTCCTCCGCCTCGCTGTGCCGCACCCCGCCGCCCGCGACGAGCAGCGGGCGCCGGGCGGCGCGCACCAGCCGTACGGCCTCGTCGAGTTCGGCCGGGTCGGGCGCGGGGCGGCGCACCGTCCAGACCCGGTCGGCGAAGAACTCCGCCGGCCAGTCGTACGCCTCCGCCTGCACGTCCTGCGGCAGCGCCAGCGTGACGGCGCCGGTGGCGGCCGGGTCGGTCAGCACCCGCATCGCGGCGAGCGCGGCCGGGACGAGGGCCTCGGGGCGGTGGACCCGGTCGAAGTACGCGGAGACGGGCCGCAGGCAGTCGTTGACCGACACGTCGCCCGCGTAGGGCACTTCGAGCTGCTGGAGTACCGGGTCGGCGGGGCGTCCGGCGAAGGTGTCGCCGGGCAGCAGCAGCACGGGCAGGCGGTTGACGGTGGCGAGGGCCGCGCCAGTGACCAGGTTGGTGGCGCCGGGGCCGATGGAGGTGGTGACGGCGTGCGCGGACAGCCTGCGGGACTGGCGCGCGTAGCCGACGGCCGCGTGGACCATGGCCTGTTCGTTGCGCCCCTGGACGTACGGCATGACGTCGGCGTGCTCGACGAGCGCCTGGCCGACGCCCGCCACGTTGCCGTGCCCGAAGATCCCCCAGGTGGCCGCGACGAGCCGCTGCCGCCGCCCGTCCCGCTCGGTGTACTGGGCGGCCAGGAAGCGGACCAGGGCCTGCGCGACGGTGAGCCGGACGGGGGCGGGGGCGGGAGTGGCATCAAGCACGGGGGTGGCGCCGGAGGCGGGGGACGTGGGGGCGGCGTCGGGGCCGGGGGGCCGGGCGGTCATCGGTATCCCTCCGTGTGGTCGGGGTGGAAGCAGATCCTCCACTCGCGTTCGGCGCCGGGGCCCGCCATCACGTTCAGGTAGTACATGGCGTGTCCCGGCGCGGCGATCGACGGGCCGTGCCAGCCGTCCGGCACGAGCACCGCGTCCCCGTCGCGCACCTCGGCCAGCAGGTCGGCGCCGCCCGGGCGGGACGGGGAGATCCGCTGGTAGCCGGTGCCGTGGTCGCCGTCGATCTCGTAGTAGTAGATCTCCTCCAGCTCGGACTCGACGCCGGGTCGGTGCTCGTCGTGCTTGTGCGGCGGCCAGGACGACCAGTGGCCGCCGGGGGTGACCACCTCGACGGCGATCAGCCGGTCGCAGGCGAACGCGTCGGCCGAGGCGAAGTTGCGCACCAGGCGCGCGCAGGTGCCGCTGCCGCGCTCCTCGACGGGTACCTCCGGCGCGGGGCCGTAGCGGGCGGGGAGTCGTCGCCCGCACTTCGCTCCTGCCAGGGCGAAGCGACCTCCCGCGCCGGAGGCGATCTGGGCCCGGGCGTCCCGGGGCAGGTAGGCGAAGTCGCTGACTCCGCCGAACACCCCTTTCCTGCCCAGGAGTTCGAAGACCTCGCCGTCCACCCGCACCGTACAGCCGCCGGTGAGCGGAAGCACGATCCATTCGGATTCCGCGGTGTCGAGTACGTGCTCCTGCCCCGGGGCGAGTTCGAGGACGCGCAGGGCACTGTGGGTCCAGCCGGCCCGCTCGGGCGCGATGTCGAGGGCGTAGGGGGCACGGGCGGCCTCACCGGCGCGGAGGTGGAGCCGGGGTGCGGGGGCGTTCACGGGTGCGTGGGCGTTGTTCGTGGGTGCGGGGGCGTCGTTCATGGGTGCGGGGGCGTTCACGGGTCCTCCGTCAGGGGCGTTCACGGGTCCTCCGTACGGAACGGGTGCTCGGGTCACAGCAGTCCCACCGCCGTGTCCACCGCCGCGGCCACGTCCCCGTCGCGCGGGTACAGCAGCGAGCGGCCCGCCACCAGGCCCTGGACGGTGGGCAGTCGGAGCGCGCCGCGCCACTTCTCGTAGGTGGCGTCCTGGTCGTCCCCGGTGTCGCCGCCGAGCAGCACGGCCGGCAGCGTGGAGGCGGCGAGGGCGCGGTCCATGTCGTCGGGGTTCTCGGTGACCGGGACCTTCAGCCAGGTGTACGCGGACGTGCCGGCCAGGCCCGAGGCGATGGCGATGGCCGTGCTGACGGCCGGGGCGCTCAGGTCGTTGGCGACCCGGCCGCCGTGGCGGCGGCACAGGAACGGCTCGACGAACACCGGGAGGCGGTGCGCGGCCATCTCGTCCACGGTCCGGGCGGCGGCGTGCAGGGTGGCGAGGGAGCCGGGGTCGTCGTAGTCGATGCGCAGCAGCAGCTTGCCCGCGTCGAAGCCGGAGCGGGCGAGGTCCTGCGCGCGGTGGCCGGTGAAGCGGTCGTCCAGCTCGAAGGCGGCGCCAGCCAGGCCGCCCCGGTTCATGGAGCCCATGACGACCTTGCCCTCCAGGGCGCCGAGCAGCAGCAGGTCGTCCAGGACGTCGGCGGTGGCCAGGACCCCGTCGACGCCCGGGCGGGACAGCGCGAGGCAGACGCGTTCGAGCAGGTCGAGCCGGTTGGCCATGGCGAGCGGACGGTCCCCGACGCCGAGGGCGCCGCGCCCGGGGTGGTCGGCGGCCACGATCATCAGCCGCCCGCCGTCCCCCAGGAGCGGCCGCCTGCGCCGCCGGGCGGCCGCCTCCGCGACGGCCTCGGGGTGCCGGGTGCGGACGGCGACCAGGTGGGCGAGGTCGACCCGGGTCACGGGTGGTCCTGGTGGGGGGTGCCGGAACTTACGGGGCTGGTGGGGCCGGTGGGGCTTACGTGGCCGGGGCCACCGGGCCCGGTCGGGCGCTCCGGCTCCGGCTCCGGGAGGTCTCCCCGTACCACCGCGTCCACCTCCGCCGGGTACGGCATGGCCGAGGAGCAGGCCAGGCGGGTGGCGACGAGGGCGCCGGCCGCATTGGCGTACCGCATCACGCGTCCGGTGTCCCAGCCGGCGAGCAGCCCGTGCACCAGGGCCCCGCCGAACGCGTCGCCCGCGCCGAGGCCGTTGACCACCTCCACCGGCACCGGGGGCACCTCCACGGCCACCCCGTCGCGGGCCATGGCCAGCACCCCCTTCGGCCCCTGCTTGACCACGGCGAGCTCCACCCCGGCGGCGAGCAGGGCCCGCGCGGCGGCGGCCGGGTCGCGCTCACCGGTCGCGACCTCGCACTCGTCCAGGTTGCCGACGGCGACGGTCGCGTGGCGCAGGGCCGCGCGGTAGTGCGGGCGCGCCTGTCCTGGATCGGACCAGAACACCGGCCGCCAGTCCAGGTCGAGCACGGTCGTCCCGCTCCTCGCCCGGTGCGCCAGGGCGGCCAGGGTCGCGGTCCGGCTCGGCTCGGCGCACAGGCCGGTGCCGGTCGCCCAGAAGACCCGGGCCGCGCGGATCGCCGCGAGGTCGAGCTCCTCGGTACGGATCTCCAGGTCGGGGGCCTTGGGCAGGCGGTAGAAGTACAGCGGGAAGTCGTCGGGCGGGAAGACCTCGCAGAAGGTGACCGGGGTCGGGTACGCGGCGACGGGCGCCACCCAGCGGTCGTCGACCCCGAACTCCCGCAGCGCCTGGTGCAGATAGGCGCCGAACGGGTCGTCGCCGGTGCGGGTCACCACGGCGGTGCGGCGGCCGAGCCGGGCGGCGGCGACGGCGACGTTGGAGGCGGAGCCGCCGAGGAACTTGCCGAACGTCTCCACCCGCGCGAGCGGCACCCCGGTCTGGAGCGGATAGAGGTCGACGCCGATGCGGCCCATGGTGATCAGGTCGTACGCGTCCGGGGCAGGCGCCCGGGAGTCCGGGGCAGGAACCCGGGAATCCGAGGCAAGAGCCCGGGAATCCGGGGCAGGGTCCCGCGCTGGCACGTACGGGTCAGGGTCCCGTGCACGCACGTCCGGGCCGGGGTCTCGTGCAGGCGCATCCGGGTCGGGGTCCCGGGCGTGCGCGTCCGGGCCGCCCGCCCCCGTCGCCTGGTCCGTCGCACCCTCGCGAGTCATGCGCGCCCTCCCGTGCGTCCTGCGTCCCGCGTCCGGCTCCCAGGTCTAGCCTCCCCGCCCACCCCTGTCAACGTTTTGTCCTTACATTCGGACCATCTCTCCCCCGATGCCTTGACACCCGATTTGCCCGGCCGCGAGCCTGGCCCCATGACCACCGATCTGTCCCGCATCCGCATCGGTTCCGCCCCGGACTCCTGGGGCGTCTGGTTCCCCGACGACCCCCGCCAGGTGCCCTGGCGGCGCTTCCTCGACGAGGTGGCCGAGGCCGGCTACGAGTGGATCGAGCTCGGACCGTACGGCTACCTGCCCACCGACCCGGCCGTCCTCGCCGAGGAGACCGGGCGGCGCGGCCTGAAGGTCTCCGCCGGGACCGTGTTCACCGGCCTGCACCACGGCCCGGGCGTCTGGGACCGCACCTGGGCGCACGTCGCCGAGAACGCGGCCCTGGCCTCCGCGCTCGGCGCCGCGCACCTCGTCGTCATCCCGTCGTTCTGGCGCGACGACAAGACCGGCGAGGTCCTGGAGAGCAGCACGCTCGACGCCGGGCAGTGGCACCAACTCGCCACCCAGACCGAACGGCTGGCCCGCGAGGTGCGCGAGAGGTACGGGCTGCGGGTCGTCGTCCACCCGCACGCGGACACCCACGTCGACACCGAGGAGAACGTGGCCCGCTTCCTGGACGCCACCGACCCCGACCTGGTCTCGCTCTGCCTGGACACCGGCCACTACGCGTACTGCGGCGGCGACAGCGTCAAGCTCATCGAGACGTACGGCGAGCGCATCGGCTACCTCCACCTCAAGCAGGTCGACCCCGAGGTGCTGGCCGGAGTGACGGCGGAGCAGGTCCCGTTCGGCCCCGCCGTGGCCCGGGGCGTGATGTGCGAGCCGCCGCACGGGGTGCCCGCCCTGGAGCCGGTGCTCGCGGCGGCCGCGGGGCTGGACGCGGACCTGTTCGCGATCGTCGAGCAGGACATGTACCCGTGCGAGCCGGACCGCCCGCTGCCCATCGCCGTACGGACCCGCCGCTTCCTGCGCTCCTGCGGGGCGTGACCCGCGCGGAAGCACACGGCCCTCGCGGGGCCCGGTCCGATCAGCGGACCGGGCCCCGCTCCCGTACCACCTCGCCACCGGCTCCGCCGGCTCCCTCGCGCACCACCCCATGTGCCGCTTTCATCACGGCAGTTACACCGTTGTCACGCATTTCTCCATTACGCGGGTTTTCCGTCACAGGCGATCGACAGACCCTCCCCTGTCGTCACTCTCCGTCGTTCACGGGGCAGAGGCTTCAGTGATCACCAAGCGCAGATCGCGGCCCCCCGGCGGCTCCCCCGGCCGCCGTCGCGACGCGCGCAGGGAGGTACCACCATGACGGACACGAGGCTCTGGTCGTACAAGGAGATCGCCGCTCACATCCGGGTGCAGCCGGACACCGTCCGCTCCTACCGCAAGCACGGACTCCTCCCGCCGCCGGACCACGTGGAGGGCGGGAAGCCCTACTGGTACGCGGACACCATCCGCGGCTGGGTGGCCAGCCGCCCGGGCAACAGAGGGCGCAACCGGGACTGAGGGCACCGAACCGGATCCGGTGCCGACCAGCCGGATCCGGTGCCGCCCACCACCACCCCAGACACGACTTAATGGGACACAAGCTCCCAATTCTCCTAGGCTTTCCTCCGCACAGGCAGCCCCCACGGCCGTCCCACGGAGGGATCCCGAGTGACCCAGCACGCCGCCCCGTCACCGTCCGCGCCGCCGCCCCCGGCCTCGCCCGCGTCCGAGCTCCGCCCCGGCCTGTGGCGGCGCTGCCTGTGGGGCGGGATCGCCCTGTGGGTGCTGACCCTGGTGGTCACGTACGCCACCGAGAACACCACCCTGCTGCCCACGCTGATCCTGCTCGGCAGCTTCCTGGTCCCCGTGGTCTTCGTCCTGTGGGCGTACGAGCGCGAGCACGCGAGCTTCGGGATCAACCTGATCCTGGGGGCCTTCCTGGTCGGCGGCATCCTCGGCGTGCTGGGCGCGTCGGTGATGGAGTACTACCTGCTGCACCCGTCGGTCTGGATCTTCGTCGGCGTCGGGCTGATCGAGGAGGCCGTGAAGCTGGCGGCGCTGGTGTTCGTGGTGCGGCGCCGCCCGCGGATCCGCGGCCTGCGCGCGGGCCTGGTGCTCGGCGCCACCGTCGGCTTCGGCTTCGCCGCCTTCGAGAGCGCGGGGTACGCCTTCAACGCCGCCGTCACCATGAAGGGCATCGACCTGCGCTCCCTGGTCGAGACGGAGATCCTGCGCGGCGTCCTCGCGCCGTTCGGGCACGGCCTGTGGACGGCCATCGCGGGCGGCGTCCTGATGGCGCACCGCCGCCCCGACGGCCGCTTCCGGTTCGCCGGGCCGGTCGTCGCGGCGTACCTCGGCGTCGCCCTGCTGCACGCGCTCTGGGACTCGATGCACGGCATCGCGGTCTACCTGGTGGCCCTGCTGACCACCAGCGACCTCCAGCGCCAGCTCTTCGCGCAGGGGTACATCCCGGAGCCGACCGGTCAGCAGGAGCACCTGTTCACGCTGTTCTCGGTGGGCGGGCTGATCCTCATCACCCTGATCGCGCTCGCGTGGTTGCGCTCGCTGGCGCGGAGCACCCGCCCCGGGGGCACGGGAGCCGGCCGGGGCGGCCGGGGTCCGGGCTCCGGTGATCCGGGCGGGGCCGGGGCGGAGGGCGTTGGCATTCATACCCCCTAGGGGTATACAGTACGAGTGTCAGGGCGCCACGGCGTCCCCGCGACCCCCTGGCGCACCATGAACGCGTACACCACCGAGGAGAACGCCATGACCTCCGACACGAAGGCCGAGCTCCCCCAGGCCACCGGCTCCTGCTGCTCGCCCAGCGGCTCCTGTCACGACGCGGGCGACGCCGGCCAGGGCGCCGGGGTGACCACCGTCTACCAGGTCAAGGGCATGACGTGCGGCCACTGCGAAGGTGCGGTGAGCAGCGAGATCTCCGAGCTCCCCGGTGTGACCTCGGTGAAGGCCGTGGCCTCCACCGGTCAGGTGACCGTCGTCTCCGAAGCCGCACTCGACGAGGCCGCGGTGCGCGCCGCCGTCGACGAGGCGGGCTACGAGCTGGTCTGAGCCCCGCGCACGACCACCCGGGCCGGGCCCGCACCGTCTCGACGGTCGGCCCGGCCCCCGCCTTTTTTGGAAGCCACATGTCCCAGCACACACCGGAGCCCGGTCCCGGGCACCACACCGCCGAGCGCGCCGCGCGGCTCGCCACCGAGGACACCGCGCGGCCCGCCCCCGCCGAACGTGCCGCCGAGGCCGCCGCCCAGCCCGCCCTCGCCGAGTTCGCCACCACCGAACTCCTCATCGGCGGGATGACCTGCGCCTCCTGCGCGGCCCGCGTCGAGAAGAAGCTCAACCGCATGGACGGCGTCACGGCGACCGTCAACTACGCGACGGAGAAGGCCCGGATCTCCCACCCGGACGAGGTACCCGTCAGCGACCTGATCGCCACCGTCGTGAAGACCGGCTACACCGCCGAGGAACCCGCGCCCCCCGAGCCGGAGCCCGAGCCCGAGGGCGCCGCCGCCGACCGGGGCGAGCGTGCCGACGGGTCCGAAGAGACCGCCGGGCTGCGGCAGCGGCTCACCGTCTCCGCGCTGCTCGCCGCGCCCGTGGTGCTGCTCGCGATGGTCCCCGCCCTGCAGTTCGACAACTGGCAGTGGCTCTCCCTCACCCTCGCCGCCCCCGTCGTCGTCTGGGGAGGCCTGCCCTTCCACCGGGCCGCCTGGACCAACCTGCGGCACGGCGCCGCCACCATGGACACGCTGGTCTCGGTCGGCACCTCCGCGGCCTTCCTGTGGTCGCTGTGGGCGCTCTTCCTGGGCGACGCGGGCATGCCGGGCATGCGCCACGGCTTCGACCTGACCGTCTCGCGCGGCCACGGCGCCTCCACGATCTACCTGGAGGTCGCCGCGGGCGTCATCGTCTTCATCCTGCTCGGCCGCTACCTGGAGGCCCGCGCCAAGCGCCGCTCCGGCGCCGCGCTGCGGGCCCTGATGCACCTGGGCGCCAAGGACGTCGCCGTACTGCGCGGCGGTACGGAGACGCGCGTCCCGGTCGGCGAACTGCGGGTCGGCGACCGCTTCGTCGTACGCCCCGGGGAGAAGGTCGCCACCGACGGCACCGTCGTCGAAGGCTCCTCCGCCGTCGACGCCTCCATGCTCACCGGCGAGTCCGTGCCCGTCGAGGTCGCGGTCGGCGACCCCGTCACGGGCGCCACCCTGAACGCCGGCGGACGCCTCGTCGTCGAAGCCACCCGCATCGGCTCCGACACCCAACTCGCCCGCATGGCACGCCTGGTGGAGGACGCCCAGAACGGCAAGGCCGAGGTGCAGCGGCTCGCCGACCGGATCTCCGCCGTCTTCGTGCCGGTCGTCCTGCTGATCGCGTTGGGCACCCTGGTCGGCTGGCTCCTCGCGACGGACGACGTCACCGCGGCCTTCACCGCCGCCGTGGCGGTGCTGATCATCGCCTGCCCGTGCGCCCTGGGCCTGGCCACCCCGACCGCGCTGATGGTCGGCACGGGACGCGGCGCCCAGCTCGGCATCCTCATCAAGGGCCCCGAGGTCCTGGAGAGCACCCGCACGGTCGACACCGTCGTCCTCGACAAGACCGGGACCGTGACCACCGGCCGGATGGAACTGGCCAAGGCGTACCCGGCCGGGGGCACCGACGAGTCCGAACTGCTGCGCCTGGCGGGCGCCCTGGAGGACGCCTCCGAGCACCCGGTCGCCCGCGCGGTGGCCGCCGGTGCGCGCGAACGGCTCGGCGCGCTGCCGCCCGTGGAGGGCTTCGAGAACGTGCCGGGCCTGGGCGTACGGGGCGTGGTCGAGGGCCGCCGGGTGGTGGCCGGGCGCCCCGCCCTGCTCGCCCGCGACGGCATCGCGCCGCCCCCGCTGCCGGAGGACCTGGCGGGCAGCGCCGTGGCGGTCGCCTGGGACGGCGAGGCGCGGGGCGTGCTCATCGTGGCCGACGCGGTCAAGGAGACCAGCGCGGAGGCGGTGCGGCGGCTGCGCGACCTGGGGCTGCGGCCCGTGCTGCTGACCGGCGACCACGAGGCCGTGGCCCGGTCCGTGGCGGCGGAGGTCGGCATCGACGAGGTGATCGCCGAGGTGCTGCCCGAGGACAAGGCCGACGTGGTGCGGCGCCTGCAGCGCGAGGGCCACACGGTGGCCATGGTCGGCGACGGGGTCAACGACGCGGCGGCCCTGGCCGTGGCGGACCTGGGGCTGTCCATGGGCACGGGGACGGACGCGGCGATCGAGGCCGGCGACCTGACCCTGGTCCGCGGCGACCTGCGGGTCGCGGCGGACGCCATCCGGCTCTCCCGGCGGACCCTGGCCACCATCAAGGGCAACCTCTTCTGGGCCTTCGGCTACAACGTGGCCGCGCTGCCGCTCGCGGCGGCGGGCCTGCTGAACCCGATGATCGCCGGACTCGCGATGGCTTTGTCATCCGTTTTCGTCGTAACGAACAGTTTGCGACTCAGGACGTTCACGTGAATTTTCGTTCACGTGACCCACAGGACCTTCACAAGGAGACCTAGATCACAGATATTTGGGGGTAACCATCTGGGCTGCTCGCGAGTCTAAGTGGGCGATGCCAAGAACGTCTTGGGGGACGTTCATGGGATGTCTTGGGGGACGTCCCAGGCAAGCGTTGGCCGGGGCACGTGCACCGGGGAGCTTTGAGCGGCCCTCCCGTGCGTACGTACCCCGGCAGACCGCGCAGGAGCTTTCTGGCCACCGGCGCCGTTCAGGCGGCACCGGGCTGAACGCCCGGCCCGGATCCCGTGGGGGGAATCCGCTCCGGGACATGGAAGCGCCCCGTGCGCCGACCCGTGGGGGGATCGGCGACGGGGCGCTTCCTCTTTTGTTTTTGGGCTCGGTTCGCCGCCGGGCGCTTAAGCCGTTGTCGGGTGGACGGACGTGCTCGGCGGCTCGTACCTCGCCGCCTGCGCGCGACCGTCCACCCGACAACGACGCGCCCTTTGGCTCACTCGCCGGGTCTTACGGGGAGTGAGCGGGGCGCGCGTCAGCAGGTGCCCAGGGGGTGGGTCAGCGGGACTCGACCGGGACGAAGTCGCGCTCCACGACACCCGTGTAGATCTGGCGCGGGCGGCCGATGCGGGATCCCGGCTCCTTGATCATCTCGTGCCACTGGGCGATCCAGCCGGGCAGCCGGCCGAGCGCGAACAGCACGGTGAACATCTCCGTCGGGAAGCCCATCGCGCGGTAGATCAGGCCCGTGTAGAAGTCCACGTTCGGGTAGAGCTTGCGCTCGACGAAGTAGTCGTCGGAGAGCGCGTGCTCCTCCAGCTTCAGGGCGATGTCCAGCAGCTCGTCGGACTTGCCGAGGGCCGAGAGGACGTCGTGCGCGGCGGCCTTGATGATCTTGGCGCGCGGGTCGAAGTTCTTGTAGACCCGGTGGCCGAAGCCCATCAGGCGGACGCCGTCCTCCTTGTTCTTCACCTTGCGGATGAAGGTGTCGACGTCGCCGCCGCTGGCCGCGATGCCCTCCAGCATCTCCAGCACCGACTGGTTGGCGCCGCCGTGCAGCGGGCCCCACAGGGCGGAGATGCCCGCGGAGATCGACGCGAACATGTTGGCCTGCGACGAGCCCACCAGGCGCACCGTGGACGTCGAACAGTTCTGCTCGTGGTCCGCGTGCAGGATCAGCAGCTTGTCGAGGGCCGCGACCACGACCGGGTCGAGCTCGTACTCCTGCGCGGGGACCGAGAAGGTCATGCGCAGGAAGTTCTCCACGTACCCGAGGTCGTTGCGCGGGTAGACGAAGGGGTGGCCGATCGACTTCTTGTACGCGTACGCCGCGATCGTCGGCAGCTTGGCGAGCAGCCGGATCGTGGAGAGGTGGCGCTGCTTCTCGTCGAACGGGTTGTGGCTGTCCTGGTAGAACGTCGACAGCGCGCTGACGACCGACGACAGCATGGCCATCGGGTGCGCGTCACGGGGGAAGCCGTCGAAGAACCGCTTGACGTCCTCGTGCAGCAGCGTGTGCTGGGTGATCTCGTTCTTGAAGGTCGACAGCTCGTCGACCTGCGGCAGCTCGCCGTTGATCAGGAGGTACGCCACCTCGACGAAGCTGGAGCGCTCGGCCAGCTGCTCGATGGGGTAACCGCGGTAGCGCAGGATGCCCTGCTCGCCGTCCAGGTAGGTGATCGCCGATTTGTACGCGGCCGTGTTGCCGTAGCCGCTGTCCAGGGTCACCAGACCGGTCTGGGCTCGGAGCTTCGCGATGTCGAAGCCCTGGTCGCCGACGGTGCTCTCGACCACCGGGTAGGTGTATTCACCGTCCGCGTACCGCAGTACTACAGAGTTGTCGCTCACGTCATCCCTCACCGACGTAGTGCCTCTTCTTCGAGGTGCCCTGACTGCCTCTAACCATCCCCCATTCGGCGCAGGTCTGTGCACTCGGGGTCGGCCAAGGGGCCCATTGGCGGCACTGAGTGCCGCCAACCTGCTCATCCTGCCCCCTTCGCCCTGGTTCCGAAAGACCTAGGTGATGTTTCACACCAACCCGCCCTCTGTCAGCCGGTGATCGAGTGCGGTAAAGCGTCTGCCTGCGGAAACGGTGCGCACCGCCTGGCCTATCGCCTTGCGGGATCCGACCAGGACGACCAGCTTCTTCGCACGTGTGACGGCCGTGTAGAGCAGGTTGCGCTGGAGCATCATCCACGCCCCCGTGGTGACCGGGATCACCACGGCCGGGTACTCGCTGCCCTGGGAGCGGTGGATCGTGACGGCGTACGCGTGGGCCAGCTCGTCGAGCTCGTCGAACTCGTACGGCACCTCCTCGTCCTCGTCCGTCAGCACCGTCAGGCGCTGCTCGTCCTGGTCGAGCGAGGTGACCACGCCGACCGTGCCGTTGAAGACACCGTTGCGGCCCTTCTCGTAATTGTTCCGGATCTGGGTGACCTTGTCGCCGACCCGGAACACCCGGCCGCCGAAGCGCTTCTCGGGCAGGTCCGGGCGGCCGGGCGTGACCGCCTGCTGGAGCAGCCCGTTGAGCGTGCCCGCGCCGGCCGGACCGCGGTGCATGGGAGCCAGGACCTGGATGTCGCGGCGCGGGTCGAGGCCGAACTTGGCGGGAATGCGACGGGCCGCCACGTCCACGGTGAGCCGTCCGGCCTCCTCGGTGTCCTCCTCCACGAAGAGGAAGAAGTCGCTCAGGCCCTGGGTGATGGGCTGCGTACCGGAGTTGATGCGGTGGGCGTTGGTGACCACGCCGGACTGCTGGGCCTGCCGGAAGATCCGGGTCAGCCGCACCGAGGGGACGGGGCTGTCGGGGGCGAGCAGGTCGCTGAGCACCTCGCCCGCGCCCACGGACGGCAGCTGGTCCACGTCCCCGACCAGCAGCAGGTGCGCCCCCGGGGCGACCGCCTTGACCAGCTTGTTGGCCAGCAGCAGGTCCAGCATGGACGCCTCGTCGACCACGACCAGGTCCGCGTCGAGCGGCCGGTCCCGGTCGTACGCCGCGTCGCCGCCCGGCTTCAGCTCCAGGAGCCGGTGCACGGTGGAGGCCTCGGTGCCGGTCAGCTCGGCGAGGCGCTTGGCGGCGCGGCCGGTGGGGGCGGCGAGCACGACCTTGGCCTTCCTCGCGCGGGCCAGCTCCACGACGGAGCGGACCGTGAAGGACTTGCCGCAGCCGGGGCCGCCGGTGAGCACGGCGACCTTGCGGGTGAGGGCGAGCTTGACGGCCGCCTCCTGCTCGGGGGCCAGCTTGGCGCCGGTGTGCCCGGCCAGCCAGGACAGCGCCCGGTCCCAGTCCACCTCCTGGAAGGCGGGCAGCCGGTCCTGGTCGGTGCGCAGCAGCCGGGTGAGCTGGGCGGAGAGCGAGATCTCGGCGCGGTGGAAGGGGACCAGGTAGACGGCGGTGTGCGGCTCTCCCCCGTCGGCGCCGGGGACCTTCTCCCGTACGACCCCCTCCTCCTCGGCGGCCAGCTCGCCGAGCGAGTCGATCACCAGGCCCGTGTCCACCTGGAGCAGCTTGACCGCGTCGGCGATCAGCCGCTCCTCGGGCAGGAAGCAGTGCCCCTGGTCGGTGGACTGCGACAGGGCGTACTGCAGTCCGGCCTTCACGCGCTCCGGGCTGTCGTGCGGGATGCCCACGGACTGGGCGATCTTGTCGGCGGTCAGGAAGCCGATGCCCCACACGTCGGCGGCCAGGCGGTATGGCTGGTTCTTCACCACGGAGATCGAGGCGTCCCCGTACTGCTTGTAGACGCGCACCGCGATCGAGGTGGACACCTGCACGGTCTGGAGGAAGAGCATGACCTCCTTGATCGACTTCTGCTCCTCCCAGGCCGCGGCGATCTTCTTGGTGCGCTTGGGACCCAGGCCCGGCACCTCGATCAGGCGCTTGGGGTCCTCCTCGATGATCTGCAGCGTGTCCAGGCCGAAGTGCTGGGTGATCCGGTCGGCGAAGACCGGTCCGATGCCCTTGACCAGGCCGGAGCCCAGGTAGCGGCGGATGCCCTGGATCGTGGCGGGCAGCAGTGTCGTGTAGTTGTCGACGGTGAACTGCTTGCCGTACTGCGGGTGGGAGCCCCAGCGGCCCTCCATCCGCAGCGACTCCCCCGGCTGGGCGCCGAGCAGCGAGCCGACCACCGTGAGGAGGTCGCCGGCGCCGCGGCCGGTGTCGACCCGGGCGATCGTGTACCCGTTCTCCTCGTTGGCGTAGGTGATCCGCTCCAGAACGCCTTCGACCACTGCCTGATTGGACATGGCACGACGTTACCGGCGGGGTCCGACATCGTGTGCGGCCTGTGGAAAACGCCGACGGCCGCCCTGTGGAAAACCACGGGACGGCCGTCGCGTCGCTGGTCGGACGCGCTTTGGGGGTCCGGTCGCGGACCGGACCCCACGCGCTCCCCCCTCCAGCCAGGGCTTCCCGATCCCCCCAGATCCACCCCCCGGAAGCCCTGATGCCAAGTACGACCGCCGTCACCCCGGAAGGGTTGCACGGCTGCGGGCAGTTATTTTTCCGGAATCTCGAAGTGCCGACAGAACGGGGCAGACGTAGCTTTTCGGGTATGAGCGAAGATTCCTTCCACGACGACGTACTCAACGAGCTCGGGGACGACAAGCTCCAGGAGATCGCGGGCCTGCTCGGCACCGACGCCGACGGCGCCAAGGAGATGGTCGGGGACTCGGTCTCCGCGCTCGCCGGGAGCTTCGAGGACAACGAGGCGGAGGTCCGCGAGGCGGCCGCCGCCGCTCCGGAGGCGCCCGCGGCCCCCGAGGCCCCGGACGGGGCGGGCCCGCTCCAGGGCGTCGCCGCCTTCGGCGGCATGGGCGGCATGCTCAGCGGCGGTCTGATGGGCGGCGTGCTCTCCAAGCTCACCAAGCCGGCCGCCAGCGCGGTCGCCAAGCGCACCGGGCTGCCGGAGGCCACGGTCGGCAAGGTCTTCGAGGTGCTGATCCCGGTGGTCCTCGCCGTGGTCACCAAGCGCGCCGCCTCCAAGGGCGCCCCGGGGGCCGCGGCCGGCACCGGCACCGGACAGGCGGCCGGCGGCGCGGGCGGCCTGGGCGGCCTCGGCGACCTGCTGGGGTCGATCCTGGGCAACGGGAAGAAGGCCTAGGCGTACTCGCGGGTCGGAGGCCGGGCGCCGGGGCCCGGGCAAGCCGGGCCCCGGCGGTTACAGGACGTGCTCGGTGTAGCGCGCGGCCGTCTCCGCGAGCACCTCACGCCCCTCCCTGGCCCACAGTCCTTCGTTGAACAGCTCCACCTCCACCGGCCCGGTGTAGCCCGCCGCGTCGACGAGCCGGCGCCAGGCGCGCAGGTCCACGCAGCCGTCGCCGAGCTGCCCCCGGCCGTTCAGCACCCCGGCGGGCAGCGGCACGGTCCAGTCGGCGAGCTGGAACGAGGCGATGCGCCCGGCCCGGCCGGCCCGGGCGACGGCGGCCGGGGCCAGGTCGTCCCACCACACGTGGTACGTGTCCACCACCACGCCCACCTGTTCCGCGGGGAACCGCTCCGCGATCTCCAGGGCCTGGTCGAGCGTGGAGACCGCGCACCGGTCCGCCGCGTACATCGGGTGCAGCGGCTCGACGGCCAGCCGCACCCCGCGCTCCCCGGCGTACGGGGCGAGGCGCGCGATGCCGTCGGCGATCGTGGCCCGCGCGTCCGCCAGGTCCCGGCCGCCGGGCGCGAGGCCGCCGGAGACCAGGACGAGGGTGTCCGTGCCCAGGGCGGCGGCCTCGTCGACGGCATCCCTGTTGTCCGCGTCGCTCCGCGGGCCCCGGGTGAAGAAGCCGCCCCGGCACAGCGTGGTGACGGCGAGCCCCGCGTCCCGTACGAGCTTCGCCGCGGCCTCCACCCCGTACGCGCGCACCGGGTCGCGCCACAGGCCGACGCCCGGGACCCCGAGCTCCACACACGCGGTGACGAGCGCGGGCAGGGACAGCTGCCGGACGGTCATCTGGTTGACGCTGAAGCGCGCCAGGGGGTCGGGCGTGCGGTTCACCGGGCCACTCCGTACACGTGCAGCAGGGACCTCATCCGGGACGCGGCGAGGTCGGGGTCGGGGAACAGCCCCAGGGTGTCCGCCAGTCGGTACGCCTTCGCCAGGTGCGGCAGCGGGCGCGCCGACTGCAGGCCGCCCGCCATGGCGAAGTGCTCCTGGTGGCCGGCCAGCCAGGCCAGGAACACCACGCCGGTCTTGTAGTAGCGGGTCGGCGCCTCGAAGAGCAGCCGGGCCAGCTCCACCGTCGGGTCGAGCAGTTCCCTGAAGCCCTTGGCGTCGCCGGTGTCGAGCACGCGTACCGCGTGCGCGGCCAGCGGGCCCAGCGGGTCGAAGACGCCCAGCAGCGCGTGGCTGAAGCCGTGGTCGTCACCGGCGATCAGCTCCGGGTAGTGGAAGTCGTCGCCCGTGTAGCAGCGCACTCCCCTGGGCAGGCGGCGGCGCAGTGCCACCTCCCGCTCGGCGTCCAGCAGCGAGATCTTGACGCCGTCGACCTTGTCGGGGTGCTCCCTGACCACCTCGAGGAACGTCTCCGTGGCCGCGTCGAGGTCGTCCGCCCCCCAGTAGCCGCGCAGGGCCGGGTCGAACACCGGGCCGAGCCAGTGCAGCAGCACGGGCTCCGACGCCTGCCGCAGCAGGTGCCCGTACGTCCGCAGGTAGTCCTCCGGTCCGCGTGCGACGGCGGCCAGCGCGCGCGAGGCCATCAGGATCGCGCGGGACCCGGTCTCCTCGACCAGGGCCAGCTGTTCCTCGTACGCGGCGCGCACCGCGTCGAGCGTGGCGGGGCCGGTGAGCTGGTCGGTGCCGACGCCGCAGGCGATCAGCCCGCCGGTGGCCCGTGCCTCGGCGGCCGAGCGGCGGATCAGCTCCGCCGCCCCTGACCAGTCGAGGCCCATCCCCCGCTGTGCGGTGTCCATGGCCTCGGCGACCCCGAGGCCGTGCGACCAGAGGTGGCGCCGGAACGCCAGGGTGGCGTCCCAGTCGACGGCGGCCGGGCCGTCCGGGGAGACGTCCGCGCGCGGGTCGACGACGACGTGCGCCGCCGCGTAGACCGTGCGGGAGGCGGGCGCGGGGCCCGGAGGGAGGGCGAGCGGCGCCGTACGGGGCGTGTACGGGCCCTCGGGGAGCGGCAGGGTCACAGCGCCAGCTCCGGGACCTCGTAACGGCGCCCCTCCGCCGAGGACTTGAGGCCCAGCTCGGCGAGCTGCACGCCACGCGCGCCCGCGAGGAGGTCCCAGTGGTAGGGCTCGCCCCGCGCGACGTGGCGCAGGAAGAGCTCCCACTGCGCCTTGAAGCCGTTGCCGAACTCGGTGTTGTCGGGGACCTCCTGCCACTGGTCGCGGAAGGAGAAGGTGGCCGGCAGGTCGGGGTTCCAGACCGGGCGCGGGGTGGCGGAGCGGTGCTGGACGCGGCAGTTGCGCAGGCCCGCGACGGCGGAGCCGTGGGTGCCGTCGACCTGGAACTCCACCAGCTCGTCGCGGTGGACGCGGACCGCCCAGGAGGAGTTGATCTGTGCGACGGCGCCGCCCTCCAGCTGGAAGATGCCGTACGCGGCGTCGTCGGCGGTCGCCTGGTAGGGCTTTCCGCGCTCGTCCCAGCGCTGCGGGATGTGCGTGGTCACGTGCGCCTGTACGGAGGTGACCCGGCCGAACAGCTCGTGCAGCACGTACTCCCAGTGCGGGAACATGTCGACCACGATCCCGCCGCCGTCCTCGGCGCGGTAGTTCCAGCTGGGGCGCTGGGCGTCCTGCCAGTCGCCCTCGAAGACCCAGTAGCCGAACTCCCCGCGCACGGACAGGATCTCGCCGAAGAAGCCGCCCTCGATCAGGCGCTTCAGCTTGAGCAGGCCCGGAAGGAAGATCTTGTCCTGCACGACGCCGTGGCGGATCTCGGCCTCGCGCGCGAGGCGGGCCAGTTCGAGGGCGCCGTCGAGGTCGGTGGCGGTGGGCTTCTCCGCGTAGACGTGCTTGCCGGCGGCTATCGCCTTCCTGATCGCGTCCACGCGCGCGGAGGTCACCTGCGCGTCGAAGTACACGTCCACGTCCGGGTCGGACAGCACGCCGTCCAGATCGGTGGTCCACGCGGTCAGGCCGTGCCGCTCGGCCAGGTCCCGCAGGGCGTCCTCGCGGCGGCCCACGAGCACCGGTTCGGGCCAGAGGACCTCGCCGTCGCCGAGGTCGACCCCGCCCTGCTCGCGGATGGCCAGGATCGAGCGGACCAGGTGCTGTCGGTAACCCATGCGCCCCGTCACGCCGTTCATGGCGATGCGCACTGTCCTGCGTGTCGCTGTCACGTAGGTCCTCCCCAGGTTTTGCGACGTGTTCCCTCGATAGGGGCGTAGCAAGCGCTTTCTATACGCTATGACGCTAGCCTGCGGACAACATCCCGTACAAGGGATGCGGCCCCAACTCATCGGAGGAACGCGATGACAGTCACCCTGGCGGATGTGGCGGCGCGCGCCCGGGTGTCCCCGGCCACCGTCTCCCGTGTGCTGAACGGCAATTACCCGGTGGCGGCGGCCACCCGCGAGCGCGTGCTGCGGGCTGTCGACGAGCTGGACTACGTGCTGAACGGGCCCGCGAGTTCACTCGCCGCGGCCACGTCCGACCTGGTCGGCATCCTCGTCAACGACATCGCCGACCCGTTCTTCGGGATCATGGCCGGAGCGGCCCAGTCGGCGATCGGCGAGGGCCAGACGGGGCGGGCCGGCGGGGAGAAGCTGGCCGTCGTGTGCAACACGGCCGGGGACCCCGCGCGCGAACTCACCTACCTGACCCTGCTCCAGCGCCAGCGCGCGGCGGCCGTGATCCTCACCGGCGGCGCGCTCGAGGACCCGGAGCACATCGACGCGATGGCCACGAAGCTCGGCAGGCTCTCCGACGCGGGGACCCGCATCGTGCTGTGCGGGCGGCCCCCGATGTCCGGGGACTCCATCGCCGCGGCGCTGACCTTCGACAACCGGGGCGGCGGGCGGCGGTTGACCGAGCACCTGATCGCGCTCGGCCACAGGAGAATCGGTTATGTGGCGGGCCCCAAGGAGCGCACGACCACCCGGCACCGCCTGGAGGGCCACCTCGACGCGATGGCGGCGGCGGGCGTCAAGGAGGACCCGGAGCGCCAGGAGCGGCTGACGGTCCACGGCTCGTACGACCGGCGCTCGGGGTACGACGCCACCCAGGAGCTGCTGCGCCGCGACCCGGACCTGACCGCGATCGTGGCGGCCAACGACACGGTGGCGCTCGGCGCTTGCGCGGCCCTGCGGGACCAGGGCCTGCGCATCCCGCAGGACGTGTCGGTGGCCGGCTTCGACGACCTGCCGTTCGCGATCGACGCGGTCCCGGCCCTGACCACGGTGCGGCTGCCGCTGCACGAGGCGGGGGCGCGGGCGGGCCGCCTGGCGATGGGCAAGGAGACGCCGCCGCCGGGCGGGATCGCGACGATCACCGCGGAACTGATGGTGCGGGAGTCGACGGGGGCGCCTCGGGGGTAGGGGGCCGGGCTGGGAGCTCTGGGAAGCCTGGGGGCCCTGGGAGCTCTGCGGGGCCGGCGGGGCCCGTGAGGCGGGCGGGGTTCAGGGGGCTGGTGCGGCCCAAGAGGCCGGTGGGACTTCGGTGTTCTACCGGGGTGCGGAATCCCGGTTCAGGCAATCGATCACTCGTACGAGCGATTGCCGGGGTCGGGGCCGCCTCGGTACTTTTGACTCAGTCAAGGGAATCCCGGAGCGGACCATGACCATCCAGGAAATCAGAGCCTTCACCCGCTTCTACACCAACCTCATCGGCACTCTCGACCACGACCGGCACCTCAACTCCCCCTATACGCACACCGAATCCCGACTCCTCTACGAACTGGCCCACTCGCCCCGCACCGACGCCGCTGACCTGCGCATCGAACTCTCGCTGGATGCCGGGTACTTGAGTCGGCTGCTCACCAAGTTCGAGAGGGGCGGCCTGGTCGAGCGGGCGCCGTCCGACCTCGACTCGCGGCGCCAGCGCATCACCCTCACCCCGCGGGGGCGCGAGGCCGCCTCGATCCTCGACGAGCGCTCGCGCACGGCCGTCGGCGCGCTCCTGGACGGCATACCGCCGCAGGAGCACCCCCGGCTCACCGACGCCCTTCGCACCGTGCGGGAGATACTCGGACGCCCCCGGTCCGGGGACGGCGACACCGCCCTGCTGCGCGAGCCCGGCGCCGGGGAGCTCGGGTGGATGGTGCAGCGGCACGGCGCGCTGTACGCGGCGGAGTACGGGTGGAACGCCGACTTCGAGGGCCTGGTCGCCCGGCTCGTCGCCGACTTCGCCCAGGACCACGACCCGCACCTGGAGCGCGTGTGGATCGCGGAGCTCGACGGGCGGCCCGTCGGCTCGGTGATGTGCGTGCGCGACGGGGCCCCGGCCACGGCGCGGTTGCGGCTGCTGCTCGTCGAGCCGGAGGCGCGGGGCCGGGGGCTGGGTGCCCGGCTGGTGGACGAGGCCACGGATTTCGCCCGGGAAGTGGGGTACCGGGAGGTGGTGCTGTGGACGGCCGACGTCCTCGGCGCCGCCCGGAAGGTCTACCAGCGGGCCGGCTTCACCCTGGTCGCCGAGCGGCCGCACCGGGCGTACGGCGCGGACCTCGTCGGACAGGACTGGCGGCTCAGCCTCGCGGAAAGAAGGACGGTCGATCGATGAAGTACGCGTTCTCCACCCTCGGCGTCCCCGGCATGCCCGTCGCGGACGTGGCCGCCCTCGCGGCCGACACCGGCTACCAGGGAGTCGAGTTGCGCGCCCACCACGAGGAGCCGGTCCACCCGGGGCTCGGGGCGGCGGACCGGGACGCGGTGGTGCGGGAGTTCGCGCGGGCGGACGTCGCGGTGCTCACGGTCGCGGGGTACGCGAAGGTGGCCGCGCCGGGCGACGACGTGCCGGTCCTGGAGGAGCTGGGCGAGCTGCTGCTCCTCGCGCGGGACCTTGGGGCGCCGTACGTGCGGGTCTTCCCGGGCGGGGAGCCGGGCGAGGACGAGCGGTGCGACGCGGTGGCGGCGCGGCGGCTGGGGGCGGCTGCCGAGATGGCGGCGGGCCTGGGCGTGCGGATCCTGCTGGAGACGCACGACTCGCACCGCACGGGAGTGGCCGTGTCCCGGGTCCTGGGGGCAGTGGGGCACCGGCAGGCGGGCGCGCTGTGGGACGTGATGCACCCGTGGCTCGGGAAGGAGGAGCCGGAGACGACGTATCTGGCCCTGGCCCCGTTCCTGGGGTACGTGCAGGTGAAGGACGTCGCCTCGCGGGAGGACCTGACACCGCTGCCGCTGGGCGCCGGGGTGCTGCCCCTGCGGGAGTGCCTGGAGCTGGCGGGGCCCGGGGGCTGGGTGTGCTGGGAGTACGAGAAGCGCTGGCACCCGGGGGCCCTGGACCTGCCACCCCTGCTCCGGGCGGGCCGCGAGCACCTGGACGCCCTGACGACGGGGGCCTGAGCCGGAGGGGGCGGTGGGGCGGTGGGGCGGGGCGAGGGCTCCGATACGGGAGCCCCGCCCCCGGAGGCCCGGAGGCGGGAACCCCGGGGGTGGGGTGGGCGTCCAAGGGGGGTGCTGGCGGAGAGTCTCCGTGGCGCGGTGTCGGCCCTCGCTACTGGCGCGATCGCTGACTCCCCTCTCCAGCCGCCCGCGGCCGGCAGCACACCGTCACCGGTGCGCCCCTGTACCAAGCGCCGGTGACGGGCCCCGCGACCAGCTCCCGGACCGATCGCCGCGCACTGATCGCCGCGCACTGATCGCCCCGCGCCGATCGCCCTGGCCCGGTCGCCCCGCACCGGTCGCCTTGGCCCGGTCGCCCCGCACCGGTCGCCTTGGCCCGGTCGCCCCGTACCGGTCGTCCTGGCCCGGTCGCCGCGCACCGGTCGTCCTGGCCCGGCGGGACCGTACGTCGGCTGACCTGCTCGACGAGTGCTCCCGCCCGTGCGTCGGCCGTACCGCTCAGCGACCCTTTCCCGTCACCCGCCCCAACTCCCCTGCTTGCGCGACCCCTTGACCTGGCAGTTACTTTCCGGATATTCGTGCCTCGCGGAAGTTTCTTTCACGCGCACGCCCCCAACCCATCCCCAATCCCATCGCCCCAACCCCCCACCCCCAACCCCCACACCCCGCACGGCCGGAAGGAGCACCAGTGCACCACCGCGCCACCTCCAGACGGACTTTCCTCACTGCGACCGCCGCGACCGCCGCCACCGCCGCCGCCATCGGCACCGCCCCCGCCCACGCCGAGTCCGTGCGGGACCGGGATGCCCGGCTCCGGGGGCTCATCGGCCGGATGAGCCTTGAGGAGAAGGTCGGCCAGCTCTTCGTGATGCGGGTCTACGGGCACTCCGCCACCGCTCCCGACCAGGCCGACGTCGACGCCAACCTCAAGGAGATCGGCGTCCGCACCGCCGCCGAGCTCGTCGCCCGCTACCACGTGGGCGGGATCATCTACTTCGCGTGGGCCCACAACACCCGTGATCCGCACCAGATAGCCGACCTGTCGAACGGCATCCAGGCGGCGGGCCTCGCGCAGCCCGTCCCCGTACCGCTGCTGATATCCACCGACCAGGAGCACGGCATCGTCTGCCGGGTCGGCGAGCCCGCCACGTTGATGCCCGGGGCCATGGCGCTCGGGGCGGGCGGCTCCGCGACCGGGGCGCGCGAGGCGGCCAGGATCGCGGGGGCGGAGCTGGCCGCGATCGGGATCCGGCAGAACTACGCGCCGGTCGCGGACGTCAACGTGAACCCGGCGAACCCGGTGATCGGGGTCCGTTCGTTCGGCGCCGACCCGGCGGCGGTCGCGGGACTGGTCACCGCCCAGGTGCGGGGCTACCAGGGCGGGGGTGTGGCCGCCACCGCCAAGCACTTCCCCGGGCACGGGGACACGGCCACGGACAGCCACTACGGGCTGCCGGTGATCACGCACAGCGGGGAGCAGTGGGCGGAGCTGGACGCCCCGCCGTTCCGGGCGGCCGTCGCGGCGGGCATCGACTCGATCATGACCGCGCACATCGTGGTCCCCGCGCTCGACCCCAGCGAGGACCCGGCGACCCTCTCGCGCCCGATCCTCACCGGCGTCCTGCGCGAACAGCTGGGCTACGACGGGGTGGTGGTGACCGACTCGCTCGGGATGGAGGGGGTGCGCACCAAGTACGGCGACGACCGCGTCCCGGTGCTCGCGCTCAAGGCGGGCGCGGACCAGTTGCTCAACCCGCCTGACCTGGCGGTCGCCTGGAACGCGGTGCTGGCCGCGGTCAAGGGCGACGAGCTGACCGAGGCCCGCCTGGAGGAGTCGGTCCTGCGGATCCTGCGGCTGAAGGAGCGCAGGGGCCTCTTCCGGGCCCCGTACGTCACCCACCGGGGCGTGGACCGGGAGGTGGGCACCCGGGCGCACCTGGCCGCCGCCGACCGCATCGCCGAGGGCACGACCACGCTGCTGCTCAACGACGGCGGGCTGCTGCCGCTCAGCCGCCGACGGCAGCGGAACGTGCTGGTGGTGGGCGCCGACCCGGCCTCCCCCTCGGGCACCACCGGACCCCCGACCGCCACCCTGGGCCAGGCCCTCTCCGAACTCGGCTTCACCACCACGGTGTTGTCGACCGGGACCGCGCCGGGCACCGCGGTGATCGACGCGGCGGTCGCGGCGGCGGCCGGGAAGGACGCGGTGGTCGTGGGCACCTACAACGTCACGGCGACCAGCTCCCAGCGCACCCTGGTGGCCCGGCTCGCGGCGACGGGGGTACCGGTGGTGACGGTGGCGATCCGCAACCCGTACGACGTGGCGCAACTACGGGGCCACCGGGCGGCGTTGGCGGCGTACTCGTGGACGGACGTGGAGCTGCGGGCCGCGGCCCGGGTCATCGCGGGCCGGGCGCGGCCACGGGGGCGGCTGCCCGTGCCGGTGCAGCGCGCGGACGCCCCGGGGACGGTGCTGTACCCGATCGGGTACGGGCTGCGCTACTAGGGTCTGTCTTCACTGGGACCTGTCTTCACTGGGGCCTGTCTTCGAAGTCCCGCCTGGCGGGTGGCGAAAGATCCCGTCTTCACCCTCCCCGTCTTCTCCCTTCCCCCGGACCCGCCGTACCTCCGTTACGTCCCCCCGTGCCTGGTGCGCGCCCGCTCCCCCGGGCCACGCTGGGCACGGGGAACGACGCGACGGGGTACGGGGGTGCGCCATGCGGGGGCGGGACGTCATGGGGGTGGTGTGCGCCGTGCTGCTCGCCGGGGGCGGCGTGGCCTGCCAGCGGGCGGCGGACGGCGGTGGCGGGGCGACCCCGGGGCCGTCGGGTTCGTCGTCGCCCGGCTACGGGGCGGTGTTCCTGGACGCCGGCGAGTGCGGCACGGCCGGGCCGGAGTACCGCGAGGTGCCGTGCGGCAGCGAGAAGGCCGCGGCCAAGGTGCTGGCCCGGCACGCGGGCGCCCCGGCCGCCGACGACCACGGCGCCTCGTGCCCGGCCCCGACGGACTTCGTGCTGCACGTCACCGGCGCCGGCGCCAGGGCCCGCGGGTACGCCTGCATGCGCAACCTGGAGCCGCCGCACCCCGGTGATCCGGGGCGCGGCGGCGGTCCGCGCACGCGCGTGGGCGACTGCGTCCGGCGGGCGGGCGCGGGCCGGGTCGAGGAGACGGCCTGCGACGGTCCGGCCGGGGGCGCGCCGCGCTACGAGGTGGTGGCGGCGGTGCGCTCCCGGGCCGGGTGTCCGTCGGCCACGGACCTCTTCGTGGACCTGGGACCTGTCCTGGGCGGCAGCAGCCCGGTCGGCTGTGCGCGGCGCCGCTGAACATGCCACGGGAACACGGGGCGTTCAGCGGCGCGGCGTACTACGGCCGCAGCCTCAGCTCCCCTTCCTTGGCCTCGCGCTTGTCCAGGCGGGCGTCGAACGGCGCGAGCGGGCGGGCCAGTTCGGGGCTGCTCTGGACGGCGGCCGGGGCGACGTCCGCCCAGGCGAGGATCCGGGCCGTGGCGCGGTCGCGCTCGGCGGGGACCAGGGCGGAGACGGTGGCGCCGTGGTTGGCGCCGGGCGCCGCGTAGACGTAGCTGTCGCGCGAGCCCGCGCCGACGCGGAACCGCTCGGCGCCCCACGGGTCGTTGGCGCCGTACACGAAGATCATGCGCTGGGCGTTGTGGCGGACCCAGGTGTCCACGTCGCGCATCACCCACGGCTTGAAGCGGGGCAGCGGCACCTCGCGCGGCACGAAGCTGGACGGCGGCAGGTAGCCGTACCGGGTGAGGCCCTTGAGGTGCGGGAGCTCGATGGTGGGCGCGCCGAGCTCGGTGGCCGCCTGGTAGTAGTACGGGGTGTAGCCCTCAAGGCCCTGGTCGGTGTAGGCGGACCAGCCCGAGTAGGCGTCGATGGTGTCGTAGACGGCCTGGTCGGAGGCGGTCTTCGCGTCCGGGACGTCCGCGCACTCGGACTCCAGGTGGTACTGCCAGAAGCCCCAGACGAAGTCGAGGACCACGGCCTCGTACGCCTTGTCGAGGGTGCCGACGGTGCGGAAGGTGGCGCCGTTGGCGTCGGCCCAGGCCCGGTACTTGGCCTGGAGCGGGGTGCGGCGGACCAGGGCCTCGCGCTGGAGGGCGTTGAGCCGGTCGCGGCACTCCTTGGTGCCGACGGTCTCGAAGAAGCGGTCGTACGCCGAGTCCTCGTCGTTGACCACGTCGTTGGGCGCGACGTAGGCGACGACGCCGTCCATGTCGCGCGGGTAGAAGCGCTCGTAGTAGGTGGCGGTCATGCCGCCCTTGGAGATGCCGGTCGCCAGCCACTTGCGGTCGTAGATCCGCTTGAGGGCGGCGAAGATGCGGTGCTGGTCGCTGGCGGCCTGCCAGATGTCGAGCTTGGACCAGTCGGCGGGCTGCGGGCGGGACGGCGTGAAGTAGCGGTACTCCATGGAGACCTGGTTGCCGTCGACGATCTGGGTGGGCTCGCGGCGGCTGGGGTTGGTGCTGACGCCGTAGCCGCTGGTGTAGAAGACGGTGGGGCGCGAGGTGTCCTTGTGCAGCACGGTGAGGCGCTGCTGGAAGGTGCCGGCCCACGGCCGGTGGTGGTCGACGGGCTGGGTGTAGTTCAGGACGAAGAAGCGGTAGCCCGGGTACGGCTTCTCCTGGATCAGGCTCATCCCCGGGATCGCCAGGATGCGGTCCTTGATGTCCGTGCCGGTGGCCGCTCCGGCCGCCGTGGTGGCCCCGGTCCCGGCCGTGTCGTGCGGTACGGCGGCGGTGGCCGCCCCTGCCGTGCTCACGGTGCCCAGGAGCACCACGAACGCCAGCAGCCATCTCAGCGCGCTGCGCATGCGCCCTCCCCTTCGGTTCGCGTCGGTCGCGGCGTGAACCTAGCGGGGCCAACGGGCGTGTCGCCAGACCTGGTTGAGACGGGTGTGACGAGAAAGGACCGGCCCGGAGCGGGCCGGTCGCGCCTCCGCGGCCCTCAGCCGGCCCTCCGTGGCCCTCCGCGGCCCACAGCAGCTATCCACGGCCAGCGCCCTCAGCGCCCCTCAGCGGCAGAGGATCCAGCCCGTGGAGACCTTGGCGCCGGCGATGGAGCCCGAGGCGCGGACGCAGCGGTTGAGGGCGTAGGCGGTGACGGGCCCGGCCTGCTGGACGAACTTTCCGCTGTCGACGACCGGCCGGCCGCCGCGCGGCTGGAGCGAGACGGACATGGCCCGGCGCGCGCCGGGCTTCTTGGCGATGGTGAGCGCGCAGGCGTGGGTGCGGTTCTTGTACACGCGCAGCTCACCGGTGGCGAACGTGACCGTCTTGGCGGGCCGTCCGCTGCACACGGAGGCCGCGTCGGCCCGTGGCGTCCCGGGTCCGGACAGCGTGAGCGCGCCCGCGGCGACCACCACCGCGAGCGCGTGCGCGACGGTGCGCGCGCCTGCCCTGCCGACCTGTCCGAACACGTGAGCCCCCTCCGGCCACTGGAGCGTACATGCGTACGACGCAGCCGGGCTCCGCACGGTTGCGTCGCCCGGCTGTCGTAAGGCTGCCCGTCCGGGGGCGGGAGCAGTAGGCGCTTTCGCGCCCGGCGGGTGGCGTCAGGCCGCCGCGGGCTCCTCCTCGCCGATGAAGGTCCGCCACAGGGTGGCGTAGCGCCCGTCCAGGGCGAGCAGTTCGTCGTGCGTACCGTCCTCGGCGACCCGGCCGCCGTCCATCACCACGACCCGGTCCGCGCGGGCGGCCGTGGTCAGGCGGTGGGCGACGACCAGCGTGGTGCGGCGCCCGGCGAGCCGGTCGGTGGCCGCGTTGACCTGGGCCTCGGTGGCCAGGTCGAGGGCGGCGGTGGCCTCGTCCAGGAGCAGCACGTCGGGGTCGACGAGCTCGGCGCGGGCGAGCGCGATCAGCTGGCGCTGGCCGGCCGAGAGGTTGCGGCCCCGCTCGGCGACCTCGTGCAGGTAGCCGCCGTCCAGGGTGGCGATCATGTCGTGGGCGCCGACCGAGCGGGCCGCGGCCTCCACCTCGGCGTCGCTCGCCCCGGGGCGCCCGTAGGCGATGGCGTCGCGGACGGTGCCGGGGAAGAGGTAGGCCTCCTGGGGCACCACCCCGAGGCGGCGGCGGTACGCGGTGAGGTCCAGGTCGCGCAGGTCGGTGCCGTCGGCGGTGACCCGGCCCGACGTCGGGTCGTAGAACCGGGCGACCAGCTTGACCAGGGTCGACTTGCCCGCGCCGGTCTCGCCGACGAAGGCGACCGTCTGGCCGGCGGGTATCCGCAGGTCGATGCCGCTGAGCGCGGTCTCCTCGCCGTCGTCGGCGCGGTAGGCGAAGTCGACGCCCTCGAAGGCGATCTCGCCGCGCAGCGACAGCACGTCCAGCGGGCGGGGCGCCTCCTCGGTGGAGGTGGGCTCGCGCAGCAGCTCCTGCATCCGGCCGAGCGAGACGGCGGCCTGCTGGTAGCCGTCGAAGACCTGGGAGAGCTGCTGGACCGGCTGGAAGAACAGGTCGATGTAGAGCAGGTAGGCCACCAGCGCGCCGGTCGTCAGGGTGCCCGCGTCGACCCGGCCCGCGCCCACGATCAGCACGGCGGCCGAGGCCACCGAGGAGAGCAGCTGGACGAACGGGAAGTAGACCGAGATCAGCCACTGGCCGCGCACCCGGGCCTGCCGGTAGGAGTCGCTGCGCTCGCGGAAGCGGACCGCGCCGGTGTGCTCGCGGCGGAAGGCCTGCACGATCCGCAGGCCGCTGACGGACTCCTGGAGGTCGGCGTTGACCACGCTGATCCGCTCGCGGGCCAGCTCGTAGGCGCGCTGGCTGGAACGGCGGAAGAAGTACGTGCCGATGACCAGCACCGGCAGCGTGGCGAAGACGACCAGGGCCAGCTGCACGTCGATGACGACCAGGGCGACCATGATGCCGAGGAAGGTGACGACCGAGACGAACGCGGTGACCAGGCCGGTCTGCAGGAACGTGGACAGGGCGTCGACGTCCGTGGTCATCCGGGTCATGATGCGCCCGGTCAGCTCGCGCTCGTAGTAGTCCAGGCCGAGCCGCTGGAGCTGGGCGAAGATCTTCAGCCGCAGCGCGTAGAGCACCCGCTCGCCGGTGCGGCCGGTCATCCGGGTCTCCCCGGTCTGCGCGGCCCACTGCACGACCACGGTGAGCAGGGCCAGACCGGAGGCGGCCCACACCGCGCCCAGGGCCGCCCGCTCCACGCCCTCGTCGATGCCGTGCCGGATCAGTACGGGCAGCAGCAGGCCCATGCCCGCGTCCACGGCCACCAGCAGCAGCGAGAACAGCAGCGGCAGCCCGAAGCCGCGCAGCAGCCTGCGCAGCCCGTAGGACTCCTCGGGCGTCACCGCGCGGGCCTCGTCCACCTCGGGGGTGTCGGCGGCGGGCGGCAGGGCCGCCAGCTGGACGCGCAGCTCCGGGGAGGCCCCCTCGGTGTCGGCCTCGGCCGGGTCGGGGCGCTCGCCGCGCACCCACAGGGCGGGCGTGACGCCGTGCTCGGCGTCGAACTCGGCGTCCAGCTCCTGGCGCAGCGAGCGGTCCTCGGCGGGCTCGGCGGCGGGCTCCGCGCGGCCGGGCGAGACGCCGCCCAGCTCGTCGGGGTCGGTGAGCAGCCGCCGGTAGAGGGCGGAGTCGCGCTCCAGCTCCTCGTGGGTGCCGATGGCGGCGAGCCGGCCGCCGTCCAGGACGGCGATCCGGTCGGCCAGGCCCAGGGTGGAGCGGCGGTGGGCGATGAGCAGGGTGGTGCGCCCGGCCATCACCGAGCGCAGCGCCTCGTGGATCTCGTGCTCCACGCGCGCGTCGACGGCGGAGGTGGCGTCGTCGAGCAGCAGCAGGCGCGGGTCGGCGAGGATGGCGCGGGCCAGGGCGACGCGCTGGCGCTGGCCGCCGGAGAGGCTGAGGCCGTGCTCGCCGACCTTGGTGTCGTAGCCCTCGGGCAGGCGGGCGACGAAGTCGTGGGCGCGGGCGGCGCGGGCGGCGGTCTCGATCTGCTCCTGGGTGGCGTCGGGGTGGCCGTACGCGATGTTGGCGCGGATGCTCTCGGAGAACAGGAAGCTGTCCTCGGGGACCAGGCCGACGGCGGCCCGCAGCGAGGCGAGGGTCAGCTCGCGCACGTCGTGCCCGCCGACCAGGACGGCGCCGTGGGAGACGTCGTAGAAGCGCGGCAGGAGCAGCGAGACGGTGGACTTCCCGCTGCCGGAGGCGCCGACCACGGCGACGGTCTCGCCGGGGGCGATGGTCAGCGAGAAGCCGTCGAGGACGGGCTGCCCCTCCTCGTACCCGAAGGTGACGTCGTCGAACTCGACGCCCGCGGGGGCGTCCGCCGGGAGCTCCTTGGTGCCGTCCTCGATGCTGGGCTCGGTGTCGACCAGCTCCAGGACCCGCTCGACGCCGGCCCGGGCCTGCTGGCCGACGGTGAGGACCACGGCGAGCATCCGGACCGGTCCGACGAGCTGGGCGAGGTAGGTGGAGAAGGCGACGAAGGTGCCCAGGGTGATCTGGCCGCGGGTGGCCAGCCAGCCGCCGAGGGCGAGCATGGCGACCTGGCCGAGGGCGGGGACGGCCTGCAGGGCGGGGGTGTAGCGGGAGTTCAGCCGGATGGTGCGCAGCCGCCCGGCGAACAGCTTGCGGCCGGCCTCGCGCAGCTTGCCGGTCTCCTGCTCCTCCTGGCCGAAGCCCTTGACGACGCGGACGCCGGAGACGGCGCCCTCGACGACGCCCGCGACGGTGCCGGCCTGCTGCTGGGCGTACCAGGTGGCGGGGTGGAGGCGGGTGCGGCTGCGCTTGGCGATGAACCACAGCGCGGGGGCCACGGCGAGGGCGACCAGGGTGAGCGGCAGCGAGAGCCACGCCATGATCACCAGGGACATGACGAAGAGCAGGACGTTCCCGATGGTCATCGGGAGCATGAAGAGCAGGCCCTGGATCAGCTGGAGGTCGCTGGTGGCGCGGCCGACGACCTGGCCGGTGGACAGCTCGTCCTGGCGGCGCCCGTCGAGCCGGGCGAGGGTGTCGTACATGTCGGTGCGCAGGTCGTGCTGGACGTCGAGCGCGAGCCGGCCGCCGTAGTAGCGGCGGACGTAGGTGAGGCCGTAGACGAGGACGGCCGCGGCTATCAGCAGGCCGGTCCAGACGGCCAGGGAGCGGGTGTGGGAGCCGATCACGTCGTCGATGACGACCTTGGTGATCAGCGGGACCAGGGCCATCACGGCCATGCCCGCGAGGGAGGACCCCAGGGCGAGCAGTACGTTCGTCCGGTAACGCCAGGCGTATCCGGAGAGCCGTCGTGCCCACCCCTGCTCGGTCCGAGCCCGCTCTGTTCGAGCCGCCGCCACGTGGTGCCTCCCGTTCCCTGCATTCTCTGCCGGAAGGCACCAACGCGGCCGACGTGGGATTTCATCCCGCCGCAACAAAACCCGGCCTTTGGTCCCGGGTCGCGGCGGGCGGTCCTAGGACCCGGTGGCCGGGGCCGTGACCAGCGGGACGGCCGCGGTCTCGGGCGTGGCCGGGAGCGCGCCCTGCGGGGCGGCCGGCGGCACGAAGGCCTGCTGCGGCGCGGCCGTGGGGTTGAGGTCGCGGTGGACGACGCGGGCGATCGCCTGGATGGCGTTCACTCCGTCGTTCATCGTCCTGTTGTCCTGGGTGAGGACGTTCAGGTGGTACGGCGGGCGGCCCTTGTAGCCGGTGAAGGCGCCGATGCTGTGCACCCGCCAGCCGTGGGTGGCGCGGGACAGCCAGCCGTTCTTGACCTGGACGGCGACGTCGGCGGGGGCGCCCGCGGGGGTGCCCCAGCGCTGGTCCTTGACGACGGCGCGCATGAGGGTGAGCTGGTACTGCCGGTTGGCCTCGGTGAACAGGCCGGTCGGCGTGATCAGCCGGCCCAGCAGGACCGACTCGTCGCGCGAGGTGATCTGGGTCAGGCCCCAGTAGCCGTCGGCGCCGGGCACGGTCTGGGTCATGCCGGCCGCGGTCAGGAACGTCTTGACCTTGGCGACGCCCAGCTGCTTCCACAGCTTGCTGGTGGCGTTGTTGTCCGACTTGGTGATCATGGCCGTGGCCAGGCTCTTCTCGGTGCTCGTCAGCGAGCGCTTGTGCTTCTGCGCGTCGAGCAGCAGCGCACCGAGCACGGTCGCCTTCACCACGCTGGCCGAGTCGTACTTCACGGTGGCGCGGTAGGAGCAGCTGGTGCCCGTCTTGCGGTCGTACAGGGCCAGCGAGATGGAGGGGGTGCGGCCCTTGAGGGCGGCGGTGATGTCCGTGGTCAGCTTGGCGGCGAGCCCGGGCGTCGTCGACACGCAGCTGACCGCGGGAGCGGCCGCGGCAGCCGGTGCGGTGGCGGCGGGGAGGCCCGGTATGAGGGCCCCGACGGCGAGGGCCGCGCCGAGGCCGGCGCGGCCCCGGCGGGTTCTGAAGAGTCGATTCACGCCTCGATTGACTCACCAAGGGCGAAATGGTTGTACGGAGTTGGGGGCGCTGGTACGGGACTGTTGCAGACGGCACCCACCGGGGCGCGCGAACCGGCCCTAGGCGCGCGGAAGTTTCACCACGAAACGGTAGAAACGGGTCGTCTGGGCGGGGTTCTGGTTGTCGTCGCTGGCGAGCAGCAGCCGCAGGCCGCCGTCCGGGGTGCGGCCGGTGACCGCCATCGCCTCGATGTTGTCGAGCAGCGGGTTGGGCTGGGGCTGCTTGGCGGTGGCGCCGAGGGACGGGCAGTCCACCAGGTCGGCGAGGAGGGTCTTGCGGACCAGCCGCACCTCGGGCTGTCCGGTCAGCCGCTCCACGGCGCGGACGTCGGTGGCGCGGCGCAGGTCGGCGAGGTAGAGCCGGACGGTGTTGCCGACACCCGCGGTGAAGCCGCGCTCCAGGACGAGCAGCCGGCCGTCGCCGGTGGCGGTGGTCTCGCTGATGCCCAGGCTCGGGTCGGCCTGGTAGCCGTACTGGGCGGCGAGGCGGCCGTCGCGCCAGGTCTGGATCCGGTTGACGGTGTCGCCGGAGAGGGGGGCCTCCATGGCGGCGACGACGGTGCGGCCGTCGGGCTGGACGGCCAGGCCCTCGAAGGTGGCGTTGGGGTAGGCCCGCCCGGCGGGGGCGACGAGGAGGGCGTCGGGCACGGGAAGCCGCCCGGTGATGCGCCCGGCGCGGTCGTAGCGCCGCACCGAGGGCTCGGTCTCGGAGCTGACCAGGAACTGGCCGTCGTACAGCGCGGCCAGGCCCTCGGAGTCGAGTTCCGCGCCCTTCTCGTCGGCGAGCGTGGTCACCGCGAGCGGCGCGAGGGAGGCGGGGTCCAGCGTGAAGAGCTGGGAGCGGTCGGAGAGGGCGGCGATCCGGCCGCGGGTGTCGACGGCGAGGCCGGAGAAGTTGCCGACGAACGCGGACTGGAACTGCGTCTTGTCGAGGGCGTCGGAGAAGCTCTCGATGCCCGCGTACGGCGAGCAGGGGTGGGCCGGGGACGGGTGGCGCGGCGCGGCGTGGACGGGCGCGGCGGCGAGCGTCGCGGTGAGGGCCGCCGCCGCGGCGAGGACGGCGGTCGCTCTCGTACGTATGCCGGTTGAGGTCATGGGGGCCACGCTAGGCACCCGGAGGGGCTCGTGGGGCACAGTCCGGGTGAAGAGCTCCTACAGGTCCGGTCGAGGACGCGCGCGCTCCGGCGCGCGCCCCCGGATCCGCGCCCTCACAGGTGCGTCGGCTCGAACATGCGCAGCAGGGCGGGCAGGACGACGACCGAAGGCCCGGGCGTGGCCAGGGCCTTGGCGAGGTCCGCGGCGAGGGCGTCCGGCGTGGTGCGCACGGCGGGCACGCCGAAGGACCCGGCGAGCGCGACGAAGTCGGGGCGGACCAGCTCGGTGCCGGTGGTCTCGCCGAAGGACTCGGTCATGTACTCGCGCAGGATGCCGTAGCCGCCGTCGTCGACGATCAGCCAGGTCACGTCGGAGCCGTACTGCTTCGCGGTGGCCAGCTCGGCCAGCGAGTACATGGCGCCGCCGTCGCCGGAGACCGCGAGGACGGGGACGGACGGGTCGGCCGCCGCGGCGCCGAGGGCGGCCGGGAAGGCGTAGCCCAGGCCGCCGGCGCCCTGGGCGGAGTGCATGGTGTTGGGGCGGCGGGCGTCGAAGGCGGACCAGGCCCAGTAGGACAGGATCGTCATGTCCCAGAAGCTGGGCGAGGCGTCGGGCAGGGCGGTGCGCACGGCGGCGACGACGTCCTGCTCCAGGGTGAGGCCCTGGGCGTCGATGCGGCGGCGCACCCGGTCAAGGACGGCGGCCACCCGCTCCGGGGCGCCGGGGTCGGGGCGCTCGGTGACGGTCTCCAGGAGCGCGGTGAGGGCGAGCCGGGCGTCGGCGTGGATGCCGAGCGCCGGGTAGTTGGCCTCCAGCTTGCCGAGGTCGGCCTCGATCTGGACGACCCGGCCGCGCGGGGCGAACGTGCGGTAGTGGGAGGAGAGTTCGCCGAGTCCCGAGCCGACGACGAGCAGGACGTCGGCGTCCTCCAGGAAGTCGGTGGTGTGCCGGTCCTCCAGCCAGGACTGCAGGGACAGCGGGTGGTGCCAGGGGAAGGCACCCTTGCCGCCGAAGGTGGTGACCACGGGCGCGTTCAGCGCCTCGGCCAGGGCGCGCAGCTTGCCGGAGGCGTCGGCGCGCACCACGCCGCCGCCCGCGACGATGACCGGGCGCTCGGCCCGGGAGAGCAGGTCGGCGGCGACGGCGGTGAGCTCGGGGCGCGGGACCAGGTCCTCGGGGAAGGCGTCCGGGGCTGTCACGACGGGCACCTGGGCGGGGGCCGTGAGCACGTCCTGGGGGATCTCCAGCCAGACCGGGCCGTGCGGCGCGGTGAGCGCGGAGCGCCAGGCCTCGGCGACGGCGGAGGGGATCTGCGAGGAGGTGCGGGCGATGTGCACGGACTTGACGACGTCGCGGAACGAGGCCTGCTGGTCGCGCAGTTCGTGCAGGTAGCCGTGGCGCCCGCCGCCGAGCCCGGCGGCCGGGACCTGGCTGGCGATGGCGAGGACGGGCGCGGAGGCGGCGGCCGCCTCCTGGAGCGCGGCGAGCGAGGTGAGCGCGCCGGGCCCGGTGGAGAGGAGCAGCGGGGCGGCCTCGCCGGTGATCCGGCCGTAGGCGTCGGCGGCGAAGCCCGCGTTGTTCTCGACCCGCAGGCCGACGTAGCGCAGCGAGGAGCGGCGTACGGCGTCGAAGAGGGCGAGGGCGTGCTGGCCGGGCAGGCCGAACGCGGTGGTCGCGCCGAGCCCGGCCAGCGTCTCCACGACCAGGTCCCCGCCGGTGCGCCCGGGCGGCGGGTTGAGCGCGGCCTCGGTCTGTGCGGCGGTGGGGCGGAGCACCAGGTCGTGGTCGTGGGTCACTTGGTCCGGGCCTCCGCGATCTGGCGCGACATGATGGTGGTGAGCTCGTACGCCGTGTGGGACGCGGCCACCGAGGTGATCTCCGCGTGATCGTACGCAGGGGCGACCTCGACGACGTCGGCGGAGACCAGGTTGCAGGAGGCCAGGCCGCGCAGGATCTCCAGGAGCTCGCGGGAGGTCATGCCGCCCGCCTCGGGGGTGCCGGTGCCGGGCGCGTGGGCCGGGTCGAGGCAGTCGATGTCGATGGAGATGTACAGCGGGCGGTCGCCGATGCGCTGGCGCAGCTGGTCGGCGACCTCGTCGGCGCCGCGCCGGTAGACGTCGGCGGAGGTGACGATGCCGAAGCCCATCTTCTCGTCGTCGGTGAGGTCCTGCTTGCCGTACAGCGGGCCGCGGGTGCCGACGTGGGAGAGCGCCTCGGTGTCGAGGATGCCCTCCTCCACCGCGCGGCGGAACGGGGTGCCGTGGGTGTACTCGGCGCCGAAGTAGGTGTCCCAGGTGTCCAGGTGCGCGTCGAAGTGGAGCAGCGCGACGGGCCCGTGCTTCTTGGCGACCGAGCGCAGCAGCGGCAGGGCGATGGTGTGGTCGCCGCCGAGGGTCATCAGGCGGGCGCCGGTGCCGAGGAGGTCGTCGGCGGCGGCCTCGATGGTGTCGACGGCCTCGTTGATGTTGAACGGGTTGACCGCGATGTCACCGCCGTCGGCGACCTGGGCCAGCGCGAACGGCGAGGCGTCCTGGGCGGGGTTGTAGGGGCGCAGCAGCCGGGAGGCCTCGCGGATGGCGTTGCCGCCGAAGCGGGCGCCGGGCCGGTAGGAGACGCCGGAGTCGAAGGGCACGCCGACCACGGCGACGTCGGCGGTGCCGACCTCGTCGAGGCGGGGCAGCCGGGCGAAGGTGGCGGGTCCGGCGTACCGGGGGATCCGGGACGAGTCGATCGGACCGCGGGGCGTGGTGGGCTCGCTGCTCATGGTCCCGAGCGTAGGCAGGGCTGCGGATTTCGCACATGTACGTTCCCGAGGGCGGCGGCGGCCCTTTTGGCCGCGGCGTACAGGTGGCGTCGCCGCGCCCGTACGCCCGCGGCGGCACGTACGTACGCCCGCTCCGGTCACGTCCGTACGCCCGCGGTGGCGGCCGGGCCCGTGGCCACGCACTCTGGACAGGGCCGGTGACCGCCGGGTAACTTCTAGCCCCACCACCCTGAGCAAGCGCTTAGACAGAGCCGACCAAGGAGGGCGTCCGTGCGCCGCACCGTATTCGACGAGGACCACGAGGCGTTCCGGGACACCATCCGGGCCTTCATCGAGGCCGAGGTCGTGCCCGTCTACGACGAGTGGCTGGCGGCCGGACAGGCCCCGCGCGACTTCTACTACAAGCTCGCCGAGCTGGGCGTCTTCGGGATCCGCGTCGAGGAGGAGTTCGGCGGCGCGGGCATCGAGTCGCACAAGTTCGAGGCGGTCATGTACGAGGAGACGGCCCGCGCGGGCGTCACCTTCGGCGGCTCCGGCGTGCACGTGCTGCTCGGCCTGCCCTACATCCAGATGCTCGCCACCGACGAGCAGAAGAAGCGCTTCCTGCCGAAGTTCGTCTCCGGCGAGGAGATGTGGGCGCTCGCCATGACCGAGCCGGGCACCGGCTCCGACGTGGCCGGCATGAAGACCACCGCCAAGCTCTCCGAGGACGGCACGCACTACGTCCTCAACGGCGCCAAGACCTTCATCACCGGCGGCGTGCACGCCGACCGCGTCATCGTCTGCGCCCGCACCTCCGCGCCGCGCGAGGACGACCGGCGCTTCGGCATCTCGCTCTTCGCCGTGGACACCAAGGCCGAGGGCTACTCCATCGGGCGCAAGCTGGACAAGCTGGGCCTGAAGGTCTCCGACACCGCCGAGCTGGCGTTCGTCGACGTCAAGGTCCCGGTCGAGGACCTGCTCGGCGAGGAGAACAAGGGCTTCCACTACCTGGGCCACAACCTGGCCTCCGAGCGCTGGGGCATCGCCTTCGGCGCCTACGCCCAGGCCAAGGCCGCCGTCCGGTTCGCCAAGGCCTACGTCCAGGACCGCACCGTCTTCGGCAAGCCCGTCGCCGCCTTCCAGAACACCAAGTTCGAGCTGGCCGCCTGCCAGGCCGAGGTGGACGCCGCCGAGGCCGTCGCCGACCGCTCGCTGGAGGCCCTGGACGCGGGCGAGCTGACCCCGGCCGAGGCCGCCTCCGCCAAGCTGTTCTGCACCGAGGTCGCGCACCGCGTGATCGACCGCTGCCTCCAGCTGCACGGCGGCTACGGCTTCATGAACGAGTACCCGATCGCCCGCCTGTACGCGGACAACCGGGTCAACCGGATCTACGGCGGCACCAGCGAGGTCATGAAGATGATCATCGCCAAGGACATGGGTCTGTGACCGAAGCGCACACCGCGCTGGACGGCCTGCTCGGTCTGCTCGACCTGGAGCGGATCGAGCAGGACTACTTCCGGGGTGCGTCCCGCTCCGCCGTGGTCCCCCGCGTCTTCGGCGGCCAGGTGGCCGCCCAGGCGCTGGTGGCGGCGGGGCGGACGGTCCCGCAGGACCGCACGGCCCACTCGCTGCACGCGTACTTCCTGCGGCCGGGCGACCCCGGCGCGCCGATCGTGTACACCGTGGACCGGATCCGCGACGGCCGCTCCTTCACCACCCGCCGGGTGGTGGCCGTCCAGCACGGCCAGCCGATCTTCCACCTCTCGGCGTCCTTCCAGACGTACGAGGAGGGCCTGGAGCACCAGGCGGAGATGCCCCCGGCGCCGGACCCGGACACCCTGCCGACGGCCGCCGAGACGCTCCCCCGCCACCTGCCCGCCGACGTGGCCGAGCGGCTGGTCAAGGCCCGCGCCGCGGTCGACCTGCGGTACGTGGAGACACCGCCGTGGGGCAGCGTCGGGCAGCCGCGCGAACCACGCTCGCAGGTGTGGTTCCGTACCAACGGCAAACTGGCCGACGACCCGCTGCTGCACGTGTGCCTGGCCACCTACGTCTCCGACATGACCCTGCTGGACTCGGTGCTGCTCGCGCACGGCCGGGGCGGCTGGGCCGTGGGCGACGTGGTGGGCGCCTCGCTGGACCACGCCATGTGGTTCCACCGGCCCTTCCGCGCCGACGAGTGGCTGCTGTACGACCAGGAGTCGCCGTCCGCCGCGGGCGGCCGGGGCCTGGGCCAGGCCCGGATCTACACGCGGGACGGCCGGCTGGCCATCTCGGTGATCCAGGAGGGCGTGGTCCGGGTCCCCCGCTGAGCGCCGGGCGCCCGGCGGGCGTACGGTCCGGTACATGACGCAGGGCGAGGAACCGGACGGCACGGGCCCGAGCACGGGCGAGGACACGGCCAAGGGCACGGGCGAGAGCACGTTCACGGTGATCGTGGCGGCGCTGGCCAACCTGGGCATCGCGGTGGCCAAGGCCGTCGCCGGCCTCGTCAGCGGGTCGAGCGCGATGCTCTCCGAGGCGGCGCACTCCTTCGCGGACACCATCACCGAGGTGCTGCTGCTGACCGCGCTCAAGCGCAGCGACAAGCCCGCCGACGAGGACCACCCGCTCGGCTACGGCGGCGAGCGCTACGTCTGGGCGCTGCTGGCGTCGGTGGCCACCTTCGTGGGCGGCGCGGTCTTCTCCGTCTACGACGGCGTGCACACCCTCGTGCACGGCGAGGAGCCGGGCGACCCCCTGGTCTCGTACGTCGTGCTGGCCGTCGCCTTCGTCCTGGAGGGCTTCTCGCTGCGCACCGCGGTGCGCCAGGTGCGCGGCGAGGCGGCCCGCTTCGGCACGGCCGTCGGCCGCTACCTGCGCCTCACCCCCGACACCACGGTCAAGGCCGTCGTCATGGAGGACTCCGCCGCCCTGGTCGGCCTGCTGCTCGCGGCGGGCGGCCTGCTGGGCGGCCAGCTCACCGGCTCGGGCGTCTTCGACGGCGTCGCCTCGGTGCTGATCGGCCTGCTCCTGGTGTACGTGGCCTGGGTGCTCGGCCACGCCAACGCCCAGCTGCTGATCGGCCGCCCGCTGCCGCGCCCGATGCGCGAGGCGGTGCGCGAGGAACTGCTCGCCGTGGAGCACGTGGCCGGGGTCCTGGAGCTGACCACTCTCATCCAGGGCCCCGAGGAGCTCCTGGTGGCCGCGAAGGTCGACTTCCGGGACGGGGTCGCCGCCGAGCAGGTCGAGTGGGCCTGCGAGGCGGCGGAGGCCCGGCTGCGGGCCCGCTTCCCGGCGATCCGGCGCGTCTACCTGGACCCCACCCCGGGGCGCGGTCAGAGCAGGCCGGCGGAGTCCAGCAGGTAGGCGGTCATCGGCTCGTAGTAGCGCGGGTCGAGCACGTGGTCGTCCAGCGGCACGGCCACCTGCAGGGTGCCCTCGGCCTCGCCGATGAACAGGGCCGGGTCGTTGCAGTCCGCGTACCCCACCGCGTCCACGCCGCGCTGGGCGGCCCGCCCGGCCCACCCGTGGTCCGCGACCACGAGGTCGGGGGCGGTGTCCAGGGCGTCCAGGATCGCGTTCATCGGTTCCGGCGAATGGGTGTGCCACAGGGAGGCGCCGCGCTCGAAGACGGCCACGTCGGCGAACTGCACGACGTACCCCTCGTCCGCGGTCAGGCCGCCCGGGATGCGCACCACGTCGCACCCGGCGGCGCGCAGGGCGGCGGCGGTGCGGTGGTGGACGTCGAGCAGGGCGCCCGGGTGGCCGGTGGCGAAGAGCACCCGCTGGCGGCCCTCGGCGGCCTTGCGCAGCCGGGCGGCCATCCGGTCCAGGCCGGCCACGGTCAGCTCGGGGTCGATGGTGTCCTGGCCGGCCCGGTGGCCCGGGTCGTCGTCGACGCCGCAGCGCTCGGCCATGACGGCGAGGACGTCCTGCTCGTCGCTCCAGCGCTCACCGAGCTCGAGGCCGAGCCAGTAGTGCCGGTCGCCGTTGGCCAGTTTGCGGTAGTGGCTGAGGTTGTTCTCGCGGGGCGTGGCGACGTTTCCGGCGATACGGGTGCGGACGAGGTGGTCGAGGAGTTCGGCACGGCTGGGTATCGGCATGACCCCATTCTTGCGGAGCGGGCCGCCGCGGGCCCGCCCGATCCACGTTGTGGGCGGTCCGGTCCCCCGCCGGCCCGGTCCGGACGGAAGGCCGGCCCGGTCCGGACGGAAGGCCCCTACGCCCCCAGCGCCCCGAAGGCGCCGTGGGCCAGCCGGCGCAGGACGCCCTCGGTGACCGCGCGTCCCGCGCCGCCGCCCAGGTGCGGCGTGGAGTTCAGCAGGCCGAAGACCGCGTGCACGGCCGCCCGCACCTCCCCCTCCGAGGGCTCCGGGTACAGCTCGCGGACCACGCCCACCCACAGCTCGACGTACTCGCGCTGGAGGCGCCGCACCCGCTTGCGGTCGTCGTCGCGCAGCCGCTCCAGCTCGCGGTCGTGCAGGGTGATCAGCGCCCGGTCGTCGAGCGCGAAGTCGATGTGCCCGTCGATGAGCGAGGCGAGCACCGCGCCCGGGTCGCCGGCCGCCCCGGCGGCGCGGGTCCGCCCGCCGTCCAGCAGGCGCTCGCTGATCCCGACGAGCAGCTCGGCGAGCATCGCGTCCTTGCCGGGGAAGTGGCGGTAGAGGCCGGGCCCGCTGATGCCGACGGCCGCGCCTATCTCGTCCACGCCGACCCCGTGAAAGCCGCGCTCGGCGAAGAGGCGGGCGGCCTCCCTGAGGATCTGCTCGCGCCGCGTGGGGGCATCGGTCCTGGTGCTCATGGCACTGATTCTAGACAACCCGGTTAGCGCTCGTTAACCTGAGGGAAACGCGTTAACGCTCATTAACACCCGGCTCACACCACCCAGCAGGGGGCACGATGCAGCAGGCACCCGTCCTCGACAGCGCGGCAGATCCCGCGTCCGAGGCCTGGCGCGCCAACGAGGCCGCGCACCGGGAGCTGTCCGAAGGCCTGCGCGCCAGGCTGTCCGCCGTCCGCCAGGGCGGCGGCGAGAAGGCCCGCGCCCGGCACACCGCCCGCGGCAAGCTCCTGCCCCGCGACCGGGTGGACGCGCTGCTCGACCCGGGCTCGCCCTTCCTGGAGCTGGCCCCGCTCGCGGCGAACGGGATGTACGGGGACCAGGCCCCGGCCGCCGGGGTGATCGCGGGCGTGGGCCGGGTCGCCGGCCGCGAGGTGGTGGTCGTCGCCAACGACGCGACCGTCAAGGGCGGCACGTACTACCCGATGACGGTGAAGAAGCACCTGCGCGCGCAGGAGGTGGCCCTGGAGAACCGGCTGCCCTGCGTCTACCTGGTGGACTCCGGCGGCGCCTTCCTGCCGATGCAGGACGAGGTCTTCCCCGACCGCGAGCACTTCGGCCGGATCTTCTACAACCAGGCCCGGATGTCCGGGATGGGCATCCCGCAGATCGCGGCGGTCCTCGGCTCCTGCACCGCCGGCGGGGCGTACGTGCCGGCGATGAGCGACGAGGCCGTCATCGTGCGCGGCCAGGGCACCATCTTCCTGGGTGGCCCGCCCCTGGTGAAGGCCGCCACCGGCGAGGTCGTGACGGCCGAGGAGCTGGGCGGCGGCGAGGTCCACTCGCGCACCTCCGGGGTCACCGACCACCTCGCCGAGGACGACGCGCACGCGCTGCGGATCGTCCGGGACATCGTGGCGACCCTGCCCTCGCGCGGCCCGCTGCCGTGGACCACGGCCCCGGTGGAGGAGCCGAAGGCCGACCCGCTGGGGCTCTACGGGGCGGTGCCGGTCGACTCCCGCACCCCCTACGACGTGCGCGAGGTCATCGCGCGCGTGGTGGACGGCTCGCGCTTCCAGGAGTTCAAGGCCGAGTACGGCCAGACCCTGGTCACCGGCTTCGCCCGGATCCACGGCCACCCGGTCGGGATCGTCGCCAACAACGGCATCCTGTTCTCCGAGTCCGCCCAGAAGGGCGCGCACTTCATCGAGCTGTGCGACCAGCGCGGCATCCCCCTGGTGTTCCTGCAGAACATCTCCGGCTTCATGGTCGGCAAGGCGTACGAGCACGGCGGCATCGCCAAGCACGGCGCCAAGATGGTCACGGCGGTCGCCACCACCCGGGTGCCCAAGCTGACCGTCGTCGTCGGCGGCTCCTACGGCGCGGGCAACTACTCGATGTGCGGCCGCGCCTACTCGCCCCGCTTCCTGTGGATGTGGCCCAACGCCAAGATCTCGGTGATGGGCGGCGAGCAGGCCGCCTCGGTGCTCGCCACCGTCAAGCGCGACCAGCTCGGCGACGCCTGGAGCGCCGAGGAGGAAGAGGCCTTCAAGGCCCCGGTCCGCGAGCAGTACGAGACCCAGGGCAGCGCCTACTACGCCACCGCCCGGCTCTGGGACGACGGCGTGATCGACCCCCTGGAGACCCGGCAGGTGCTGGGTCTGGCCCTGACCGCCTGTGCCAACGCGCCGCTGGGTGAGCCCCGGTTCGGCGTCTTCCGGATGTGAGGGAGACCATGTTCGACACCGTTCTGGTGGCCAACCGGGGTGAGATCGCGGTGCGCGTGATCCGCACGCTGCGCTCGCTCGGAGTGCGCTCGGTGGCCGTGTTCAGCGACGCCGACGCCGACGCCCGGCACGTGCGGGAGGCGGACACGGCCGTACGGATCGGCCCGGCACCCGCCGCCGAGAGCTACCTGTCGGCGGCGGCCATCGTCGAGGCCGCGGCCCGCACCGGCGCCCAGGCCGTCCACCCCGGCTACGGTTTCCTCGCCGAGAACGCGGCGTTCGCGCGGGCCTGCGCCGAGGCGGGCCTGGTCTTCATCGGCCCGTCCGCCGAGGCGATCGCCCTGATGGGCGACAAGATCCGGGCCAAGGAGACCGTGGAGGCCGCCGGGGTGCCGGTGGTCCCGGGCGGCCGCGACCCCGAACTGGCCGCCGCCGCCCGCTCGCTGGGCGCCCCGGTGCTGCTCAAGCCCAGTGCGGGCGGCGGCGGCAAGGGCATGCGCCTGGTGCGCGACCTGGCCGTGCTCGACGAGGAGATCGCCGCCGCGCGGCGCGAGGCCCGTGCCTCCTTCGGCGACGACACCCTGCTGGTGGAGCGCTGGATCGACCGGCCACGGCACATCGAGATCCAGGTCCTCGCCGACGCCCACGGCAACGTGGTGCACCTGGGCGAGCGCGAGTGCTCGCTCCAGCGGCGCCACCAGAAGGTCATCGAGGAGGCGCCCAGCGTCCTGCTCGACGAGGCGACCCGGGCGGCGATGGGCGCGGCGGCCGTGGAGGCGGCGCGCAGCTGCGGCTACGTCGGCGCGGGCACCGTGGAGTTCATCGTGCCGGGCGCGGACCCGTCCGCGTACTGCTTCATGGAGATGAACACCCGCCTCCAGGTCGAGCACCCGGTCACCGAGCTGGTGACGGGCCTGGACCTGGTGGAGTGGCAGCTGCGGGTGGCCGCCGGGGAGCGGCTCTCCTTCGGCCAGGACGACGTCACGCTGACCGGGCACGCCGTGGAGGCGCGGCTGTGCGCGGAGGACCCGGCGCGCGGCTTCCTGCCCTCCGGCGGCACGGTCCTCGCGCTGCGCGAGCCGCGGGGCGAGGGCGTGCGCACCGACTCCGGCCTGAGCGAGGGCACCGAGGTCGGCAGCCTGTACGACCCGATGCTGTCCAAGGTCATCGCGTACGGCCCCGACCGGGCGACGGCCCTGCGCAGGCTGCGGGCCGCGCTGGCCGGGACGGTCACCCTGGGCGTGCCCACCAACGCGGGCTTCCTGCGCCGCCTGCTCGCCCACCCGCGGGTGGTCTCGGGCGAGCTGGACACCGGCCTGGTCGAGCGGGACGCGGAGTCCCTGGTCCCGGACGGGGTGCCCGAGGAGGTGTACGCGGCGGCGGCGGCCGTGCGCGCGGCGCGGCTGGAGCCGGCGGCGGGCGGCTGGACCGACCCGTTCTCGGTGCCCAGCGGATGGCGCCTGGGCGGCACGCCGGTCACCCCGTCGTTCCCCTTGCGCGTCCCGGGACTCGAACCCGTCACCCACCCGGCGCCCGCCGACGCGCGCGTGGAGGCGGACCGGGTCACCGTCCGCGTCGACGGCGTCCTGCACTCCTTCGACCGGGCCGGCGACTGGCTGGGCCGGGACGGCGACTCCTGGCAGGTGCGCGACCACGACCCGGTGGCCGCCGCGCTGACCGGGGCCGCGCACGCCGGGGCGGACGCGCTCGCCGCGCCGATGCCGGGCACGGTCACCGTGGTGAAGGTCGCGGTGGGCGACCGGGTCGACGCCGGGCAGAGCCTGCTGGTGGTCGAGGCGATGAAGATGGAGCACGTCATCGCGGCGCCGCACGCGGGCACCGTGACCGAGCTGGACGTCAAGGCCGGGACGGCCGTCGCGATGGAGCAGGTCCTCGCGGTCGTCACGCCCGACGCCCCGGCCGACGCGGAGGTGCCCGCGTGAGCGCCGCCGGACTGCCGATGGCCTTCCCGCTGGAGGGCCTGCCCGCCCGGGTCCGCATCCACGAGGTCGGCGCGCGCGACGGCCTGCAGAACGAGCGGGCGGTCGTGCCCACCGAGGTGAAGGCCGAGTTCGTCCACCGGCTGGCCCGGGCCGGGCTCACCACCATCGAGGCCACCAGCTTCGTGCACCCCAAGTGGGTGCCCCAACTGGCCGACGCCGAGGCGCTGTTCCCGCTCGTGCGGGACCTGGACGCGCGGCTTCCGGTGCTGGTGCCCAATGAGCGCGGCCTGGACCGCGCGCTGGCCCTGGGCGCCCGCGAGGTCGCCGTCTTCGCCAGCGCCACCGAGTCGTTCGCCAAGGCCAACCTCAACCGGACCGTGGACGAGGCCCTCGCCATGTTCGCCCCGGTCGTGGCCCGGGCCAGGGCCGAGGGCCTGGCGGTGCGCGGCTACCTGTCGATGTGCTTCGGCGACCCCTGGGAGGGCCAGGTCCCGGTGGAGCAGGTCGTCCGGGTCACCCGCGCCCTGGCCGACCTGGGCTGCCAGGAGCTGAGCCTGGGCGACACCATCGGGGTGGCCACGCCCGGGCACGTGGGCGCGCTGCTGTCCGCGCTGGACGCGGCCGGGCTGCCGTCCTCCCGTCTGGCGGTGCACTTCCACGACACCTACGGCCAGGCCCTGTCCAACACGCTGGCCGCGCTGCGGCACGGCGTGGCCACCGTCGACGCCTCGGCGGGCGGCCTGGGCGGCTGCCCGTACGCGAAGAGTGCCACCGGGAACCTCGCCACCGAAGACCTCGTGTGGATGCTCCACGGCCTCGGCATCGAGACCGGGGTCGACCTCGGGGAGCTGGTCGCCACGAGCGCCTGGCTCGCCGAACGCCTGGGACGGCCCAGCCCGTCCCGCACCGTCCGCGCCCTCTCCCACAAGGAGCAGTAGACATGTCGCTCGACCACCGGCTCTCCGAGGAGCACGAGGAACTCCGGCGCACCGTCGAGGAGTTCGCCCACGACGTCGTGGCCCCCAAGATCGGCGACCTGTACGAGCGCCATGAGTTCCCGTACGAGATCGTGCGCGAGATGGGCCGCATGGGCCTGTTCGGGCTGCCCTTCCCCGAGGAGTACGGCGGCATGGGCGGCGACTACCTGGCGCTCGGGATCGCCCTGGAGGAGCTGGCACGGGTGGACTCCTCGGTGGCCATCACCCTGGAGGCGGGCGTCTCGCTGGGCGCCATGCCGGTGTACCGCTTCGGCACCGAGGAGCAGAAGCGGCAGTGGCTGCCGAAGCTGTGCGCGGGCGAGGTGCTCGGCGCGTTCGGCCTGACCGAGCCGGAGTGCGGCTCGGACGCGGGCGGCACCCGGACCACGGCGGTGCGCGACGAGGCGACCGGCGAGTGGGTGATCAACGGCTCCAAGTGCTTCATCACCAACTCCGGCACGGACATCACCGGCCTGGTCACGGTGACCGCCGTGACCGGCCGCAAGCCCGACGGGCGCCCGCTGATCTCCTCGATCATCGTGCCGTCGGGGACGCCCGGCTTCACCGTCGCGGCCCCGTACTCCAAGGTCGGCTGGAACTCCTCGGACACCCGCGAGCTGTCCTTCTCCGACGTCCGGGTGCCGGGGGAGAACCTGCTGGGCGAGGAGGGCCGCGGCTACGCGCAGTTCCTGCGCATCCTGGACGAGGGCCGGGTGGCGATCGCCGCGCTGGCCACCGGGCTCGCGCAGGGCTGCGTGGACGAGTCGCTGAAGTACGCCAAGGAGCGCCGCGCCTTCGGCCGCCCGATCGGCGACAACCAGGCGATCCAGTTCAAGATCGCTGACATGGAGATGCGGGCGCACATGGCCCGCATCGGCTGGCGCGACGCGGCGTCGCGGCTGGTGCTCGGGGAGCCGTTCAAGAAGGAGGCGGCGCTGGCGAAGCTGTACTCCTCGACGGTGGCCGTGGACAACGCGCGCGAGGCGACGCAGATCCACGGGGGGTACGGGTTCATGAACGAGTACCCGGTGGCGCGGATGTGGCGGGACTCCAAGATCCTGGAGATCGGCGAGGGGACGAGCGAGGTGCAGCGGATGCTGATCGCCCGCGAGCTGGGACTTTCGGCGTAGCGGGCCCGCTTGCCCGGTGCGCCGCCGCGCCGGGCAAGCGGAGGGGCGGGTTCACAGGGCCCGGGGGGCAAGGTTAGGCTCACCTCACTAATCGGCCCCCACCCCGAAGGCAGACCCCGCATGTCCAACGCCCGCGCATCCCGTCCCACCCGCCGCGGTCTGCTCGCCGCGGGCGGCGCCCTCGGCCTCGGGGCGGCGCTGGCCGCCTGCGGCGGCTCCGGCTCCGCCAAGGAGTCCGACGGCGACGCCGCGAAGTCGGGCCCCTGGAAGTTCAAGGACGACCGGGGCAAGGACGTCGAGGCGAAGTCCGTCCCGAAGAACATCGTCGCCTTCGTCGGCGTGGCCGCCGCGCTGCACGACTACGGCGTCGAGGTGAAGGGCGTCTTCGGCCCGACCACGGTCAAGGACCCCAAGACGGGCGAGGACCGGGCCGATGTGCAGGCGGGCGACCTGGACGTCAAGAAGGTCGAGGTCATCGGCAACGTCTACGGCGAGTTCAAGATCGAGGAGTACCTGAAGCTGGAGCCGGAGCTGCTGGTCTCCGCGCTCTGGGAGCCGAACAAGCTCTGGTACCTGCCGGAGAAGTCCGCCGACAAGATCCTCAAGATCGCGCCGAGCGTGGGCCTGTGGGCCACCAACACCACCATCCCCAAGGCCCTGGAGCGCCACGCGCAGCTGGCCGAGTCCCTCGGCGCGGACCTGAAGTCGAAGAAGGTCACCGACGCCAGGGCCCGGTTCGAGAAGGCCGCCGCCCGGCTGCGCGCCGCCGCCAAGTCCCGCCCGGAGATCCGCGTGATGATCGGCTCCGCGAGCGCCGAGGTCTTCTACGTCTCGCTCGCCAAGATGTCCGCGGACACCGCCTACTTCGAGGAGCTGGGCGTCAAGTTCGTCAAGCCGAAGGTGGACGGGCAGGGCTTCTTCGAGTCGCTGAGCTGGGAGAACCTCGACAAGTACCCGGCCGACGTGATCATGATGGACAACCGCACCTCGGCGGTGCAGCCCAAGGACCTGGGCTCCAAGCCCACCTGGGGCCAGCTGCCGGCCGTCAAGGCGGGCCAGGTGATCCCGCGCGTGACCGAGCCGATCTACTCGTACGACAAGTGCGCCGTGCTGGTCGAGGACCTCGCCAAGGCGATCGAGAACGCGAAGAAGGTGGGCTGACCCCGATGACGACCGCCGAGTCCGTCCCGTTCCGCTTCTTCCCCCTCCAGGTGACCCGGACGCGACGGCTCGGTCCGTCGCTGGTGCGCGTCACCTTCACCGGAGGGGGACTGGACCGCTTCGCCTCGGGCGGGCGCGACCAGTCCCTCTCGCTGTTCCTGCCGCGCGCCGGCCGGCGTGAGCCGCTGCTGCCGCCGCTGGACACCGACGACATCTACGCGGTGCTCGGCGCCTGGCGCGCGCTGCCGGACGACGAGCGGGCCGTGATGCGCTCGTACACCGTGCGCGAGCAGCGCCGCTCCCCCGACGAGGTGGACGTCGACTTCGCCGTGCACGCCGACGGCGGGCCCGCCTGCCGCTGGGCCCTGGCGGCCGCCGAGGGCGACCGCGTGGTGGTCCTCGGCCCGGCGGTGGCCGACAACACCGCGGTGCGCTTCCGGCCGCCCGCGGACGCCGACGCGGTGGTGCTCTGGGCCGACGAGACCGCGCTGCCGGCCGCCTCCGCGATCCTGGAGTCGCTGCCCGCCGGGCTGCCGGTGCGGGCCTTCCTCGAGGTACCCTGCGCCGCCGACGTGCTGGAGCCCGTCACGGCGGCGAAGGCCGAACTGACCTGGCTGGTACGGGAGGACGGCGCGCCGTCGGCGCTGGAGGCGGTGCGCGCCGCGGAGCTGCCGGGCGCGCTGCCGTACGCCTGGCTGGCGGGCGAGTCCGGCTCGGTGAAGGCGCTGCGGCGCCACCTCGTGGGCGAACGCGGCCTGGACAGGCGGCGGGTGACGTTCGTGGGCTACTGGCGGCGCGGCCTGAGCGAGGACGCGCTGCGCGAGGCGCCGGAGGGCGACGCGTGAGAGACGTGTGAACGTCTGCTTCCGGATGGGGGCGAGGGGACACCGTGACGTGGAAGTTAGGTTAGGCTAACCTAACTTCCACGTCGTCCCCTCGCCCCCACTCCTGTCCTGGAGGGGCGACGCAGCCCGTACCGGGAGGACCCCGCATGCGCTCGCACCTGCTCAACGACGCCACGGCGGAGCAATACCGGCGCTCCGTCACCGAGGGGGTCGAGCGGGTGGCGGCCAGACTCGCCACGAACCCGCGGCCCTTCACCGGCGTCACCCCCGACGCGCTCGCCCCCGAGATCGCGGCGGTCGACCTCGACCGCCCCCTGCACGACACCTCGGCCGCCCTCGACGAGCTGGAGCGCGTCTACCTGCGCGACGCCGTCTACTTCCACCACCCCCGCTACCTGGGCCACCTCAACTGCCCGGTCGTCATACCCGCCGTCCTCGGCGAGGCGGTGCTCTCCGCCGTCAACTCCTCGCTGGACACCTGGGACCAGAGCGCCGGCGCCACCCTCATCGAGCGCCGCCTGATCGACTGGACCACCGCGCGGGCCGGCCTCGGCGAGGCCGCCGACGGCGTCTTCACCAGCGGCGGCAGCCAGTCCAACCTCCAGGCCCTGCTGCTGGCCCGCCAGGAGGCGAAGGCCGCCGACCCGTCCCGGCTGCGCGTCCTCGCCTCCGCCTGCGGCCACTTCAGCGTCCAGAAGTCCGCCTCGCTGCTCGGCCTCGGCCCGGACGCCGTGGTGTCCGTGCCCGTCGACCGCGACCGCCGGATGCGCACCGACGCGCTGGCCGACGCGCTGGAGCGGTGCGCCCGCGACGGCGACGTCCCGATGGCCGTCGTCGCCACCGCCGGGACCACCGACTTCGGCTCGATCGACCCGCTGCCCGAGATCGCCGACCTGGCGACGCTGTACGGCGCCTGGCTGCACGTCGACGCGGCGTACGGCTGCGGACTGCTCGCCTCCCCCACCCGGCGCGGCCTGCTCGACGGCGTGGAGCGCGCCGACTCCGTCACCGTCGACTACCACAAGTCCTTCTTCCAGCCGGTGAGTTCCTCCGCCCTGCTGGTACGGGACGGGACCACGCTGCGGCACGCGACGTACCACGCGGAGTACCTCAACCCCCGCCGCACGGTCGCCGAGGGCGTCCCCAACCAGGTGGACAAGTCCCTGCAGACCACCCGGCGCTTCGACGCGCTGAAGCTCTGGATGACCCTGCGCGTGATGGGCGCCGACGGCGTCGGGCAGCTCTTCGACGAGGTCTGCGACCTGGCCGCCGAGGGCTGGGAGCGGCTCGCCGCCGACCCTCGCTACGACGTCGTGGTCCGGCCCCGGCTGTCCACCCTGGTCTTCCGCTACATCCCGGCGGAGGCCACCTCGCCCGAGCAGATCGACCGGGCGAACCTGCACGCCCGCAAGGCCCTGTTCGCCTCCGGCGAGGCGGTCGTGGCGGGCACCGAGGTGGACGGCCGCCAGTACCTGAAGTTCACCCTGCTCAACCCCGAGACGACCACCGACGACATCGCCGCCGTCCTCGACCTCATCGCCGGCCACGCCGAGCAGTACCTGGGAGAGAACCTTGTCCACGCCTCGTGACCTCGACTTCATCGGGATCGGGCTCGGGCCCTTCAACCTCGGACTCGCCTGCCTGACCGAGCCGGTCGAGGAGCTCAACGGCCTCTTCCTGGAGTCCAAGCCGGACTTCGAGTGGCACTCCGGGATGTTCCTGGACGGCGCCCACCTGCAGACGCCGTTCATGTCCGACCTGGTGACGCTGGCCGACCCGACCTCGCCGTACTCCTTCCTCAACTACCTGAAGGAGAAGGGCAGGCTGTACTCGTTCTACATACGCGAGAACTTCTATCCGCTGCGCACCGAGTACAACGACTACTGCCGCTGGGCCGCCGCCCGGCTGGGCAGCGTGCGGTTCTCCACCACGGTGACCGAGGTGACGTACGACGAGGCGGACGGGCGCTACGCGGTGCGCACCGACGGCGGCGAGGTCCACCGCGCGCCCCGCCTGGTGCTCGGTACCGGCACTCCCCCGTACGTCCCCGAGGCGTGCGAGGGACTCGGCGGCGACTTCACCCACAACTCGCGTTACCTGGACGCCCGTTCCGAGCTCCTCACGAAGGAGTCGATCACGGTCGTCGGCAGCGGGCAGAGCGCGGCGGAGATCTACCAGGACCTGCTCTCCGGCATCGACGAGCACGGCTACCGGCTGAACTGGGTGACCCGCTCCCCGCGCTTCTTCCCGCTGGAGTACACCAAGCTCACCCTGGAGATGACCTCGCCGGAGTACGCGGACTACTTCCGCGCGCTGCCCGAGGACACCCGCTACGGCCTGGAGGAGCGGCAGAAGGGCCTGTTCAAGGGCATCGACGGGGACCTGGTCAACGAGATCTACGACCTGCTGTACCAGAAGAACCTGGCCGGTCCCGTGCCCACCCGGCTGCTCACCAACTGCGCGCTGCGCACGGCCGCGTACACCGACGGCGGCTACACCCTGGGCCTGCGCCAGGAGGAGCAGGGCAAGGACTTCGAGCTGCGCACCGAGGGCCTGGTGCTCGCCACCGGCTACAAGTACGTGCCCCCGGCCTTCCTGGAGCCGGTGCGCGACCGGATCACCTGGGACGGGCGGGGCCGCTTCGACGTGGCCCGCAACTACGCGATCGACGTCACCGGGCGCGGGATCTTCCTGCAGAACGCGGGCACCCACACCCACTCGGTCACCAGCCCCGACCTGGGCATGGGCGCCTACCGCAACGCGTACATCATCCGCGAGCTGCTGGGCTCCGCCTACTACCCCGTCGAGAAGTCCATCGCGTTCCAGGAGTTCGCCGTATGAGCAGCCGCACCACCTCCCCCACCGCCGTCGGGACGCTGAGCCTGCGCCCGCTGGACGTCCTGACCGACGCCGGCCTGGTGCACCGCTGGGTGACCCACCCCAAGTCCGCGTTCTGGCTGATGTCCGACCACCGCCTCCAGGACGTGGAGCGGGAGTACATGGCGATCGCCGCGCACCCGCACCACGACGCCTTCCTCGGCCTGCGCGACGGCGAGCCCGCCTTCCTGATGGAGCGCTACGACCCCGCCCACGTGGAGCTGGTGGGCCTGTACGAGCCCGAGCCCGGGGACGTCGGGATGCACTTCCTGGTCGCCCCGACCGACACCCCCGTGCACGGCTTCACCCGCGCGGTGATCACCGCGGTGATGCGCGAGCTGTTCGCCGAACCGGCGGTGCGGCGCGTGGTGGTGGAGCCGGACGCCCGCAACACCGCCGTGCACGTGCTGAACGAGGCGGTGGGCTTCGTGGCCGAGCGGGAGATAGCCAAGCCGGAGAAGCGGGCGCTGCTGAGCTTCTGCACCCGGGAGCGGTTCCGCGAGGCGACGGGAGAGGACCTGTGAGCACCACCCACGACCTGCACGGGGCCGTCGGCCACCTGACGCCCGAGCGCTGGGCCGAGGCCACCCGGCAGCTGCTGCGCAAGGCGCTCGCCGAGTTCAGCCACGAGCGGCTGCTGGCCCCCGAGCCGCTGGGCGGGGACGCCTACCGGGTACTGGCCGACGACGGCGCCACCGAGTACCGCTTCACCGCCCGCCGGTTCGCCCTGGACCACTGGCAGGTGCGCCCCGAGTCGGTCACCCGCCACCGCCACGGCGCCGAACTGCCCCTGGACGCGCTGGAGTTCTTCACCGAGTTCCAGGAGTCCCTGGGCCTGAGCCCGGAGGTCCTGCCGGTCTACCTGGAGGAGATCTCCTCCACCCTCTCCGGCACCGCCTACAAGCTCACCAAGCCCGCCGTCAGCGCCGCCGAGCTGGCCGCCGCCGGCTTCCAGGCGATCGAGACGGGCATGACCGAGGGCCACCCGTGCTTCGTCGCCAACAACGGCCGGCTCGGCTTCGGCGTCCACGAGTACCACGCGTACGCCCCCGAGACGGCGAGCCCGGTCCGGCTGGTGTGGCTGGCCGCCCGGCGCGAGCGGGCCGTCTTCACGGCGGGCGCGGGCGTCGAGTACGAGGCGTTCGTCCGGGCCGAGCTCGGCGACGCGGCCGTCGACGGCTTCGTACGCCGACTGGCCGACCAGGGGCTCGACTTCGACGACCACGTGCTCATCCCGGTGCACCCCTGGCAGTGGTGGAACAAGCTGTCCGTCACCTTCGCCGCCGAGGTCGCCCAGCGGCGCCTGGTGGTGCTCGGCGAGGGCGGCGACGACTACCTGGCCCAGCAGTCCATCCGCACCTTCTTCAACGCCTCCGACCCGGCCAGGCACTACGTGAAGACCGCGATCTCGGTGCTCAACATGGGCTTCATGCGCGGACTCTCGGCCGCCTACATGGAGGCCACGCCCGCGATCAACGACTGGCTGGCCCGGCTGATCGACAACGACCGCGTCCTCAAGGGCGCCGGGTTCTCGATCATCCGCGAGTGCGCGGCGGTCGGCTACCGGCACCTGGAGTACGAGAAGGCCACCGACCGCTACTCGCCGTACCGCAAGATGCTCGCGGCCCTGTGGCGCGAGTCGCCGGTGACCTCCCTGCGGCCCGGCGAGCGGCTCGCCACCATGGCCTCGCTGCTGCACGTGGACCGCGACGGCGGCTCGTTCGCGGCGGCGCTGATCGCGTCCTCCGGGCTGGCGCCCGAGGAGTGGCTGCGCGGCTACCTGGACGCCTACCTGCTGCCGGTGCTGCACTCCTTCTACGCGTACGACCTGGTGTTCATGCCGCACGGCGAGAACGTGATCCTGGTGCTCGACGAGCGCGGGGCGGTGGTGCGGGCGGTGTTCAAGGACATCGCCGAGGAGATCTGCGTGATGGACCCGGACGCGGTGCTGCCGCCGGCCGTGGAGCGGATCCGCGCTGAGGTGCCGGAGGACATGAAGGCGCTGTCGGTGCTCACGGACGTCTTCGACTGCTTCTTCCGCTTCCTGTCCGCCACGCTGGCCGACCGGGGGGTGCTGGAGGAGGACGCGTTCTGGCGGACCGTCGCCGCGTGCGTGCGCGGGCACCAGGAGGCGGTGCCGGAGCTGGCGGAGAAGTTCGCCCGCTACGACCTGTTCGCGCCGGACTTCGCGCTGTCCTGCCTCAACCGGCTCCAGCTGCGCGACAACCGGCAGATGGTGGACCTGGCGGACCCGTCGGGCGCCCTGCAGCTCGTCGGCACCCTGGAGAACCCGCTGGCGCGGGTCGCCTGAACCCGGCGGGCGCCGGCCGCGGTACGGTCCCGCGGCCGGCGCCCGCCGCTCCCCCGGGCCCGCCGGGGCCCGCGCCCCGCCCCCTGCCCCGCCCAACCCGGTGGAACAATCAGGGACATGGCGGAAATCATCCAGAAGGACGGGACCTGGACCTTCGACGGCGACACCGTGCGCATCGTCCCCGGCGGCGACAAGGGCGTGAGCCTGCTGCGCCGCGCGCTGGGTGAGGTCGCGGTGCCGCTGGACGCGCTGGCGGGCGTCTCCTTCGAGGCGGGCCGCAAGTCGGGGCGGCTCAGGCTGCGGCTGCGCGACGGCGCCGACCCGCTGCTCCAGACCACCGGCGGAAAGCTCGACGAGGCCTCGGACCCCTACCGGCTGAGCGTCTCCGGCGACCGCGCCGGCGTCGCCGAGTACTTCGTGGACGAGGTGCGCAACGCCCTGCTCCTGGAGCAGGTGGCCGCCGGGCCCACCGACCGCTACCTGCTGCCGGGGCCCGCCCTGCCGCTGACCATCGGCGCGGGCGACGGCACCGTCACCTTCGACGGCGAGCGGATCCGCCTGGAGTGGAACTGGAAGACCGAGGAGTCCAAGTCGGCGGGCGGCCCGCGCACGCTGGGCCTGGCGGACGTGGACGCCGTGGAGTGGCTGCCCGCGGCCGGCCTGGAGAACGGCTACCTGCGCTTCCGCACGGCGCACTCCTCCGCCCCGGCCTTCTCCGGCCCCGCCAAGTACGACCCGCACGCGGTGGAGCTGTGGGGCTTCCGCAGGGACCCGCTGATGGCGCTGGTGGCGGCGGCCGTGGTGGCCCGGCTGCCGCACCCGCACGCGGTGCGGAAGGAGCTCGCGCCGCCGCCCGCCGCGGCCCTGCCGCCCGCGGCCGACCACGACGTGCTGCTGCGGCGCCTGCGGGAGCTGGGCGAGCTGCACCAGGCGGGCGTACTGACGGACGACGAGTTCACGGCCGCCAAGCAGGCCGTACTCAAACAGCTCTGACCTGGGACTACTCCAAAAGGACAGGAATCCTGCCCGATATCGGGCAGGATTCTTGCATTCAATATGAAGGACCCTTCAGTATCTACGGGTGCTCGAACGCCGCTCGTCCCACGAGGACCTCGTCGACCACCTGGTGCGCAGCACCGCGCTCAGGCGCGGCGAGGCGGCCCGGGTGGTACTGGACGTGCTGGCGTACTTCGGCGAGACGACCGAGGAGTTCGTGCGACGCCGCCACCGGGAGCTGCAGTCCGGTGGCGCGGTGAACTCCGAGATCTTCGAGCGGATCGCGGCCGAGCTGCCGCACCGCGCCGTGGCGCCACCGGAGCTCTCGCTCCGGCAGCTGCGCCGCATCGTCTACGGCTGAGCACACCAGGGCAACGGCATCGGCAACGGCCATCAGTGCGGTACGGAGGGGCAGAGACTCTATGTGCGGAATCGTCGGTTACATCGGCAGGCGTGATGTGGCACCACTGCTGCTGGAGGGGCTCCAGCGCCTGGAGTACCGGGGTTACGACTCCGCGGGCATGGTCGTCACCAGCCCGAAGGCCGGCGGCCTGAAGATGGTCAAGGCCAAGGGCCGGGTGCGCGACCTGGAGGCGCGGGTCCCCAAGCGCTTCACCGGCACCACCGGCATCGCCCACACCCGCTGGGCCACCCACGGCGCGCCGAGCGACGTCAACTCCCACCCGCACCTGGACCCGGAGAACAAGGTCGCCGTCGTCCACAACGGCATCGTGGACAACGCCCAGGAGCTGCGCGCCAAGCTGGAGGCGGACGGCGTCGTCTTCGCCTCCGAGACCGACACCGAGGTCATCACCCACCTGATCGCCCGCTCCCAGGCCGCCACGCTGGAGGAGAAGGTCCGCGAGGCGCTCAAGCTCATCGAGGGCACCTACGGCATCGCCGTGATGCACGCGGACTTCAACGACCGCATCGTGGTGGCCCGCAACGGCTCCCCGGTGATCCTGGGCATCGGCGAGAAGGAGATGCTGGTCGCCTCCGACGTCGCCGCGCTGATCGCGCACACCCGCCAGGTGGTCACCCTGGACGACGGCGAGATGGCCACCCTCAAGGCCGACGACTTCCGTACGTACACGACGTCGGGCACCTCCACCACCGCCACCCCGGAGACCGTGGAGTGGGAGGCCGCCTCCTACGACATGGGCGGCCACGACACGTACATGCACAAGGAGATCTCCGAGCAGGCCGACGCCGTGGACCGCGTGCTGCGCGGCCGCATCGACGACCGCTTCTCCACCGTGCACCTGGGCGGCCTGAACCTGGACGCCCGCGAGGCCCGCACCATCCGCCGGATCAAGATCCTGGGCTGCGGCACCTCCTACCACGCCGGCCTGATCGGCGCGGGCCTGATCGAGTCCCTGGCCCGCATCCCGGCGGACGCCGAGCCGGCCTCGGAGTTCCGCTACCGCAACCCGGTCGTGGACCCCGACACGCTCTACGTCGCCGTCTCCCAGTCCGGCGAGACCTACGACGTGCTGGCCGCGGTCCAGGAGCTCAAGCGCAAGGGCGCCCGCGTCCTCGGCGTGGTGAACGTGGTGGGCTCCGCCATCGCCCGCGAGGCCGACGGCGGCGTGTACGTGCACGCGGGCCCCGAGGTCTGCGTGGTGTCCACCAAGTGCTTCACCAACACGGTGGTCGCCTTCGCGCTGCTCGCCCTGCACCTGGGCCGCATCCGCGACCTGTCCGTCACCGACGGCAAGCGGATCATCGAGGGCCTGCGCAGGCTGCCGGAGCAGATCGGGCAGATCCTGGAGACCGAGGACGAGATCAAGAAGCTGGCGGCCGAGTACGCGGACGCCAAGTCGATGATGTTCATCGGCCGGGTGCGCGGCTACCCGGTGGCCCTGGAGGCCTCCCTGAAGCTCAAGGAGATCTCCTACATCCACGCGGAGGCCTACCCGGCCTCCGAGCTCAAGCACGGCCCGCTGGCGCTCATCGAGCCGGCCCTGCCGACGGTCGCGATCGTCCCGGACGACGACCTGCTGGAGAAGAACCGCGCCGCCCTGGAGGAGATCAAGGCCCGCAGCGGCCGGATCCTCGCGGTGGCGCACCAGGTCCAGGAGAAGGCCGACCACACCATCGTCGTACCGAAGAACGAGGACGAGCTGGACCCGATCCTGATGGGCATCCCGCTCCAACTCCTCGCGTACCACACGGCGCTGGCGCTGGGCCGGGACATCGACAAGCCCCGCAACCTGGCGAAGTCGGTCACGGTCGAGTAGGACCGCCGCCCGGCGGAAGACCCCCCACGGGACGCGAAGCGGCCCCCGCGTGTGCCACCAGCACGCGGGGGCCGCTTCCTCGTACGGCCGGTGCCGCCCAAGCACCGGCCTCGTGGCCGCTCAGCCGGTGGCCGTCACTCCCCGGCCCGCGGCGCGCTCCACGCGTGGTGCCGCTTCCCAGCGTCCTCTATGTACCCTTCACAAGCGCACAATCCACCTCGTACGGGCGAGTAGATTTATCTGTTCCGTACGGGATTTGACGGGTTCTCACCGGGGCACCCGGTCCCTTTGGTACACGTACGCCAAGAACGCCCCAAGTCCCCCCGGAGAACGCCCGGAAGGGCTAGGGAACGAGCCGGGGAACGGGCTACGGGATGACGATCACCGGGCGCTGGGCGCGGCGCGCGAGGCGGCCCGCCACGGAGCCGAAGATGCGCCCGACGATGCCGTGCGTGGAGCCCACGACGATCGCGTCGGCCGAGTACTCGCGGCCGACCTCCTCCAGCTCGTGGCAGATGTCCCCGCCGCGCTCGACCAGGATCCAGGGCACCTCGGCCAGGTAGTCCGCACAGGCGAGTTCGAGGCCGAGCACCTCGGTGCGGTGGTCGGGCACGTCGACGAAGACCGGTGGCTCGCAGCCCGCCCAGACGGTGGTGGGCAGCCGATTGGCCACGTGCACGATGATCAGGCCGGAGCCGGAGCGCCGCGCCATGCCGATCGCGTAGGCCAGCGCCCGCTCACTGGACGTCGAGCCGTCGAAGCCGACGACGACGCCGTGCATGAACGCGGGGTCGCAGGAGTGGCGTGTCTGTTCCGCCGCGAGGGGGTCGACCGTGGAATCGGCGACCTGCTTGCGGTCCGCGGGTTCGAAGAATTCGTGTCCGGCCATCGGTGTCTCGGCGAAGAAGGTCCTCGTGGAAGGGGGACGGACGATGAGGCAGGGGGCAGTGACGGAAGGGACGTGATCTCGGAGAGCGGGGCCACGCGGCTCCACCGGGGAGCAGTGTCCGGGAATCACCTTCCCAACCCCATATCCCCAAGGGTACGGCGACACTCCTCTCCTGCCCAGGGCTCGCCGCCCTACGCGTGGCGTTCCACGGAGCATGCACGAGCCCGCCCCGGAAGGCAATGCCGGATGGGCCGTACAGCCGTCACCTGTCCAGGGCCCGCCATGTCCCCCGTACGCCGGAGTCGAGTGACCGGAGCGTTCCGCTCCTCGTTGGCCAGCGGTCAGCCCACCGCGCCCGAGGGAGCAACCGTGCCCGCCACCGAGGTAGTACCGGCTTCAACCTCCGCCGCCCAGTCCGCGAGCGACGTCGTCCGCTGGGCCGCCTTCAGCTGTGCGCTGGTCCCCGTCGTCCTCGTCGTGCACGGCACGTCCTTCGGCGGGGCCTCGGTCGCCGCGCTGGGCCTGGCGGCCGTCACGGCGGCCTGCCGGGTGCTGCTGCGCCAGTCGGAGCGGGCCGCGGCGCGCGAGGCCGCGGGGGTCGCGGAGGCCCCGCACGGCCGCCGGCGGTCGAGGGACGGTGGAACGCCGCGCGGGAACGGCCGCCGCCGTGCTGGAAGTGCGCCTCAGGACTGACGTGTTCGCACACCCGCGCCCGTAGGTTTTCAGCCAACTTCCCGAACACCTCACCCCGGTGGCCGAGCCCCCCTCGAACCCCCTTGCCACCAGGGAAGAAAGCCCTGCCATGGCTATTCGCACCCTACGGGGACGGGCCATGCACGCTACGCGCACTTCCCTGCGCACCCCGTGACATGGAACGCTTCCTGATCGAATGCTTCGCGCCAAGTTGCCTTGTCGACAATGTGCTGGATGCAGAACTTGTCACGCCGGCGCCACGGGACACAGTAGATTCGATCATGGCTATCGATGGCTGGGGACTCGTGCAAAACCGAGGGGAAACGTGCAGGAGCGACAGGACCGAGGAGACGCGAACACCGAGGGGGGCTTAGCGTCATGAGCCAGGACTCCGCCGCACCGGAGGCCGCACGGAAGCTGTCCGGGCGCCGCCGTCGCGAGGTCGTCGCCGTACTGCTCTTCAGTGGCGGCCCCATCTTCGAGAGCTCGATCCCGCTCTCCGTGTTCGGAATCGACCGGCAGGACGCGGGAGTTCCGCGTTACCGACTGCTGGTCTGTGCAGGCGAGGAAGGCCCACTGCGGACCACAGGGGGCCTCGAACTCACCGCGCCGTACGGCCTGGAGGCGATCAGCCGGGCCGGAACCGTCGTCGTACCGGCCTGGCGGTCGATCACCTCGCCGCCACCGCCGGAGGCGCTCGACGCGCTGCGCCGGGCCCACGAGGAAGGCGCCCGCATCGTCGGGCTGTGCACCGGCGCCTTCGTGCTCGCGGCCGCCGGACTGCTCGACGGGCGTCCCGCGACGACGCACTGGATGTACGCGCCGACGCTGGCGAAGCGCTACCCGTCGGTCCACGTGGACCCGCGGGAGCTCTTCGTCGACGACGGCGACGTGCTGACGTCCGCCGGCACGGCGGCCGGAATCGATCTCTGTCTGCACATCGTGCGGACCGACCACGGCGCCGAGGCCGCCGGCGCGCTCGCGCGCAGGCTGGTCGTCCCGCCCCGCCGAAGCGGCGGGCAGGAGCGCTACCTCGACAGGTCTTTACCCGAGGAGATCGGCGCCGACCCGCTGGCCGAGGTCGTCGCCTGGGCGCTGGAGCACCTCCACGAGCAGTTCGACGTGGAGACGCTGGCGGCGCGCGCGTACATGTCACGGCGTACGTTCGACCGCCGCTTCCGGTCACTGACGGGGTCCGCCCCGCTCCAGTGGCTGATCACCCAGCGGGTGCTGCAAGCGCAGCGGCTCCTGGAGACCTCCGACTACTCGGTCGACGAGGTCGCCGGACGCTGCGGCTTCCGCTCCCCCGTCGCGCTGCGCGGGCACTTCCGCCGCCAGCTCGGCTCGTCACCGGCCGCGTACCGCGCGGCCTACCGGGCCCGTCGCCCGCAGAGCGACCCGGGTCCGCCGACGAGCGTGGTGGAGACGGTCGTGCCCGCCCAGGTCTCGTCCGCGGCGCGACGCGCCGCGGCGGCCGCCGGACCGGTCGGCCCGCCCTCGACCGCGTCCGGTGACCCGGGCAAGCCGCAGTCCGACCTGTACGCGCCCGGACGCCCGGCGCTGCCCGGGCAGCGCAGCGGCGCGTAGGAGTACGTACGAAGCCGTACGGCGGACCCCTCCCAGGTCCGCCGTACGGCTTCTGCGCGCGTCCGGGAGCCATAAGGTAGGACGCATGAACGATCGCATGGTGTGGATCGACTGCGAGATGACCGGGCTCTCGCTGACGGACGACGCACTCATCGAGGTGGCCGCACTGGTCACCGACTCGGAACTGAACGTGCTCGGCGAAGGCGTGGACATCGTGATCCGCCCGCCGGACGAGGCCCTGGAGACCATGCCGGACGTGGTGCGCCAGATGCACACCTCGTCGGGCCTCCTCGACGAGCTGGCGGGCGGCACCACGCTGGCCGACGCCGAGGCACAGGTCCTGGCGTACGTGCGCGAGCACGTGAAGGAGCCCGGCAAGGCCCCGCTGTGCGGCAACTCGGTCGGCACCGACCGCGGCTTCCTGCTCCGCGACATGCCGGACCTGGAGGGATTCCTGCACTACCGGATCGTGGACGTCTCCTCGGTGAAGGAGCTGGCGCGGCGCTGGTACCCGCGGGCGTACTTCAACAGCCCGGAGAAGAACGGCAACCACCGGGCGCTCGCCGACATCCGCGAGTCGATCGCGGAGCTGCGCTACTACCGCGAGGCGGTCTTCGTCCCGCAGCCGGGCCCCGACTCGGACACGGCGAAGCAGATCGCGTCCCGCCACGTGGTCCCGGCGGAGCAGCACTAGCCCGGGGACGCCTTCCGGGCCGGAGGGCCTTCCGCCCTGCGGCCCGGGGCGCCTGGCCTCACGGGGCGCCTGGGCGCACAGGAGGCGCCGCCTCCCGGGACCTCCGGGTGCGGGGCCTTCGCCCGGGGCCCGGGATGCCTGGGCCGGGCCCCGGGTGGCCCGGGCGGGGCCCTGGACACCTGCGGCCGGACCCGCTCGACCCCGCCCCCACAGGGCCTCCGGGCCCTCCCGAGGCCCCCTCCGGACCCCCGCGAGAAAGGCGGGCGCGAGCACCCCTTCGGACCCTGTACACTTTTTCTCGGCCGGTCGGGGAAGTCCCCGGACAGAACGACCGGACGTGGTGGGTATAGCTCAGCTGGCAGAGCACCTGGTTGTGGTCCAGGATGTCGCGGGTTCAAGTCCCGTTACTCACCCTGAATGATCAAGGGCTGACCTGTGAAAACGGGTCAGCCCTTCGTCATGTCCGGGAACCCGGGAACATCACGGGAACAACAGGGGTCCACGACCAGGCGTTTTGGGCGTACCGTCCCGTCATGGCGAGCATCGTGAAGCGGCCCAAGAAGTCGGGCGACGTCACCTACCAGGTGAAGTGGCGCCAGGACGGCGAGTGGCAGACGGAGAACTTCGGTGACCCGGACGCGGCCGACCAGTTCCGCCGCCTCGTCGAGGCGCACGGCAACCAGTGGCCGCACGGCTGGGTCCGCGGGCAGGGGTTCGTCGAGGAGCCGGCCGTCCCCGGGGACATCCCCCTCCTCGAGTACGCGACCCGCTACGTCGACCGGCTCACCGGCATCGACGACCGGACCCGCGAGGACTACCACCGCGAGGTCCGCATCCACTTCACCCTGCTCCGCCACACGACGCCCGCGGGCGAGGACGCCACGGCGACGATCGGGAACCTCACCCAGGAGGACGTCACCGACTGGGTGCGCGCCGAGGAGACCGGCGAGCGGGACCCCCACGACGCCGAGAAGTGGCTCAGGCGGCCCGCAGACCCCAAGAGCATCCGCAATCGCCACGGACTCCTCTTCTGCGTCGTCCAGGCCGCCATAGAGGCCACCACGCCCCTGCGTACGACGAACTGCTGCAAGCGGACGAGCCTCCCCCGCGTGGACGACCACACGGACGAGGAGATGACCTTCCTGGAGCGTGACGAGTACGAGCGCATCGCGCAGGAGATCACCGACCCGGACGCCCGGGACCTCGCCGACTGGCTCGTGGGCACCGGGATGCGCTGGAGCGAGGCCACCGCCCTGCGGGTGTCCGACCTCGCCCTGACCGCCGAGCGGCCCTCGGTGAACATCCAGCGGGCCTGGAAGAAGGCCAAGAAGGGATCCCCCGGCGGCGCGTTCTACCTCGGACCGCCGAAGACGAAGAAGGCGCGTCGCCTGCTGCGCCTGGCCCCGGCACAGGTCGAGCTGGCGCGGCGGCATTCCACCGGGCGGAGGCCGGACGACTTCGTGTTCCGCGCGGCGATGGGCGGGGCGTGGCGGCACGCGAACTACTACAACCGGAAGTGGCTACCGGCCGTCGCTGCGGCGGTCGAGAAGGGCCTGCCGAAGAGGCCGAGACTGCACGACCTGCGGCACACGCACGTTGCGTGGCTGATCGCCGCGCGGATCCCGCTGCCGGCCATCCAGATCCGGCTGGGGCACGAGTCGATCCAGACGACGGTGGACCGGTACGGGCACCTGGTGCAGGGGCTGGACGACGACATCGCTTCGGCGGTGGAGGCAATCATGGGCGTGCCGGCACCGCGCGCCGGGCTGCACGCGGTGCGGACGGCGTAGGGCTACACCGGAGGGTGGCCGCCTGGCCTGTCGCGCTCGTCTATCGGGGCGACGGTCAGGCGGCCGGTGTGGCAGTCCGCTTCGAGGATGGCGTTCAGCTCGGAGACGATCTGCTCTATGTCGGCGTCTGGTCGGATCGCGAAGGTGCGAGCCTCGGGGGAGTCCACTCCGACGACGGCGTAGCCGTCTGGGAGCAGCTTGCTCGTCACAATCTGTACTCGTCGCGCTGGGCGTGCGTGCTCAATCTCGGCCACAGATCCCCCAATGGCGTGCTCCAGCTCACAAAGGAACCACGTGTTCGATTCCTCAGGCAAGCGGCAGTTCGGACCTCTCACGCTCCCCAAGCGGATCAGTAATGGTGCCGCATTGAACCGTTCCTGACTACACCGCGCACAACGGAACTACGGTGCGTACCGGCCATGGCCAATGGGATGCACCTCGGGCTCTACTCCGGTGGCGCGAACGAGTCGATAAGCCGGAGGAGTTGCTGACGCTGAGTAGGCGTCAGCCGGTCGGCGCGAGCGACGAGTGCGCGCGCCTCGCCCGAGGCGGACCACTCGATGTCGATCCCGAAGAACTCCGCGGCTGCGGCGTCCTGAATCACACCGAGAGGCAGCCGGATGCCCTTGGCGATCCCACGCAGCATCGGAAGGTCGGGAGGCTGGACCGCGAGGCCCGTGAGCAGCCGGTGCAGCCAACTCCCCTTAATGGCCTGCTGACCCGTCTCCGGGTCGATGCACTGCGCCGCGAGCTTCTCGTAGCTGAGCCCGAGCTCGTCCTTGCGCTCTCTCACCAGGTCCCGCAGGTGCGCGCGTTCCGCCGGCGCAGCGGGTGTCTCCGCAGCCATGAGGCTCATCCTGCCACTCCGTGTCGTGTCATGGGCCGTGGGGTGTCCATGCGACCAGGGGGACGGTACCCAGCTTCCCCCTGATGGCGTCTGGTCTGCCGTCCAGCGCGCTGGACAGAGTGTCCAGCCTCTGAGCCGATTGCGCCAGGGCGCACTGGCGGAATGACTCGTTCCTAGCACTACCCCCAAGGGGATGGACGATACGTCCAAGCTATGCAATGCTCTGGTCATCCAAGCAGTGCAATGAACTACTGCACGAGGTGGACGTGACCAGACCTGCCCTGCGCTACCGACTCGTCAGCATCCAGCTCCTGGAGCTGCTGATGCGGCGGACCGGCACCGGCTCCGGTGTCAGCATCCGCGAACTGGCCGACCGCGCTGATGTCCCGCACGGGACCATCGGCAACCTCCTGACCGGCGAGCAGGAGGGCGTATACGCCGAGGCCGCACACCGCATCGCCTCCGCGATCGGCGTCGACCTGCTCGTCCTGTGGATTCCCGTGGAGCGCGCGGAGGCGTCGCTCCCCCGGCCCCGTCAGGCGGTGACGGCATGACGACCGGCCACAAGCCCGGACTCACCTACCCCGAGGCGGCAAAGCACCTTCGCGTCAAGGTCACGTGGCTGAAGAGGCACGTGAAGAGCCTGCCCCACTCCAAGAAGGGGCGCGTCGTGACCTTCAGCGACGCGGACCTGGAGCGCATCGACTCGGTGCTGTTCCACCACGAGCCGACGACGGGCCCTCTGGCCGTCGAGTCGGCGCCCGCCCCGCAGGGGGCGCACCCGCTGGCGTCGCTGCGTCCGCTGCCCGCTCGGGGCGCGCCGCGCCGCGTCGGCTGACCAACGCACAACGGGGCCGCCCGGACCGGCATCCGGAACGACCCCCGGCACCTCAACCCACTGGATCGAGGACACCGTGAGCACCACTATCTCATCGCCACCCCTCACCTCCCCCGCGTCGTTCCCCACCGGCGACCGGCGCCCCACCCCTGTCGCCGGACTCACCCCGCCGCCCGTCGCCTACGTCGACGCGGACGGCGACCGGTGGACCGTGACCGGCAAGCGCACCCCGGACGGCGAGCTGATCGTCGAGTGCGCGGAGCCGCAGGACCCGGACGACGCGGGCGAGGGCGAGTCGTTCCCGTGGACGCTGCGGCTGGTCGAGGACGCGTTCGGTCCGCTGACGGCGGTGTGGTCATGAACCGGCGGGAGGCGGCCCCGTTCTTGACGCCGCTCCGGCAGGCCCTTCTGGACCACGCGGACATCGCGAGTCTGCCGCTGACGGTGGCGCAGGTGACCGAGCTGGCGTACGCGGCGATGCTCGCGCTGCGGGCGCCGGAGCTGCCGACGGCGGAGCTGTGCGCGCCGCTGTCGCCGGTGGAACGGGACGTGCTGTTCGGTCTGGCGATCGGTGAGACGTCGGAGGAAACGGCGGCTCGGCTGTGCCGGAACGTGGAGACGGTGCGCTCGCACCGGCGGCACATCTACCGGCGGCTGGGCGCGCGTTCGGGTGCGCAGGCTGTCGCGCTGGGTGTGTCGCTGGGCCTGCTGGCGGTGCCGTGCGAGAGCGAGGTCGCGGCATGAGCGAGCCGACGACGAGCGACCCGGCGACCGTGGTGACGCGGGACGGGACGCGGTGGGTGCAGAAGGGCGTGAACCGGGACGCCCGGGGCCTGTACGTGGTGGAGGGCTCGGCGTGCGGGTGTCCGACGTCGCTGATGACGACGCTGCCGGAGCTGGCGGAGATGGGTCTGCGGCCGGCGGTCCCGGTGCGGCGGTCGGTGGACAAGCTGCGTGGGCTGCTGGCCCGGCAGCGGCGGGCGGTGTGTGCCGGGTGCACGGCGCCGGTGGCTGAGGGCGAGACGTACTGCTCGACGGTCTGCCGGAACCGGGATGACCGGCACGACTCCCTGGACTACCGGGCGGAGGACGGCCGATGACCTGCGACTGCCTCGCGCTGGCGGATCCAGAGGAGCCGCACGCGGACGACTGCGTGCACTGGGACCTGGACGTGGAGGTCGACGCGTACGCGTGGGCCATGGCCGAGGACGGCCTGCGGTGAGCGCGCTGACGGATCTGCTCGACGCGCTGGAGGTCTCGCCGGAGGTGCGGCCCGGCAAGGCGCGGGCGCTGTGGGACGCGGCGCTCGCCGAGCACCTGGAACAGCAGGTCCTCGCGGAGGAGCTGCGGCGGATCGAGGCGGGCCTGGCCGAGCGTTGGCCGGTGGTCGCCGCGTTCCTCGCGGAGGACCGGGCGCGCCGCCCGGTGCTGCACCCGGGCGAGCCGCCCGTCCTGGACATGTCGTCGGGCCGCATGCGCCGCGACTACCTGGCCGCCGCGATCGAGACGCACGGCGGGGACTGGACGACCGCGCGGGTCCTGCGCCTGTACCGCGAGGCGGCGTTCACCGTGACCCGGCGGCACACGGTCCGTGCGGACCTGGGCTACCTGCACCGTGCGGGCCTGCTGGAGCTGCACGACAACGGGACCCGCCGCCACTACACCCGGAGGGCTGCCTCATGACGACGTCCGTGCGGGCCGGGGCGTCGTCCCCGGCCGCCGGGCGGCGGGTCACCCCGACCGGCCGCCTGATCCTGCCGGCCGACGCCGACCGCGCCGACTGGCTCACCGCCCGGCGCCAGGGCCTCGGCTCCAGCGACATGGCCGCCGTCCTCGGCATCAGCCGCTACGGCAATGGCCTGTCGGTCTACCACGACAAGACCGGCGGGCTGCCGCTGGAGAGCGACGACTCCGAACCCGCCCTGTGGGGGCGCGCGTTCGAGGAGACGGTGGCCCGGGAGTGGGCGCGCCGGAACCGGTCCGTGGTCCGCCGTGTCGGGCTCGTCGCCAACACGGAGCGCCCGTGGCAGATGTGCACGCTGGACCGCCGGGTCCTGCGCTGCCCGATCGGCGACGTGACCGAGCGCTGCGCCACAGAGATCAAATGCCGCGACCGGATGAAGGCCGACGAGTGGCGCAAGGGCATCCCGGACGACGTGCTCGCGCAGGTGCTGTGGCAGGCCGACGTGTGCGGCTACGACCACATGCACGTGGCGTGCCTGATCGGCGGCAACGACTACCGCCAGTACGTCGTACGGACCGCCGACCACGCGCAGTTGATCGCCGACCTGCGAGAGGCCGGGGCCCGCGCGTGGCAGCAGATCACCGACCGGCGGCCGCCCGTCCTCGCGCACGACGCCGACCCGGACGTCCTCCTCGACCTGTACGAGCGCCTCCACCCGGAGCGCACGGGCGTGGTGGACCTGACCCTCCAGGGCGACGCACAGGACGCGCTCGCCGAGTACCTCGACGCGCACAACGACCTGACCGAGGCGCAGGCCCGCAAGGACCGAGCGAAGGCCGCGATGGTCGGCGCGCTCGGAGCCGCAAGCGAGGCGGTCGTCCTGGACCGCACCTTCTACCGGCTCGACGAGCAGGCCCGCAAGCACTGCGACACGCGACGTCTGGCCGAGCGCTGGCCGGACGCGTACGCGGACTGCGTCGAGGACCGCATCTCGCGCCAGCTGCACGTCCCAGGCGTGATCCGTGAGGAGCACAATGTATGAGCACGATCCAGGAGCGGGCCGCCGCCGCGGCCGGACGCACCACCAGCGAGCAGACGGACGACCTGAGCCTCCCGCAGGGGTACGTCGATCAGTTCCCGGTCCCGGACCCGATGGCGGACTACGACCCCGGGGACGACGACCCGGACATGGTGCCCGTGCACGTGGCGTGGCTCCGGGTCCGGCGCGAGATCCGCGCGATCGGTAAGGGTGAGCTGTACAGCCAGTCCGGCACCCGCTTCAACTTCCGGGGCGTCGATACGGTCGTCCAGCACTTCGGGCCCGTCACCCTCAGGCACGGCGTGAACATCATCTCCTCTCGCGTCGAGGCCACTTACGGCGAGAAGGCGACCAAGTCGGGCGGCAAGATGCGCGAGTGCTCCGTCCTCGTCACCTGGACGGTGATGGGGCCGAAGGGCGACACGCTCACCCTCCAGACCATGGGCGAGGCGCTCGACACGGCCGACAAGGCGACGACGAAGGCGCAGTCCGTCGCGTTGCGCACGCTGCTCCTCGGCTTCGGCCTGACGCCGACCGGGGACCCGGACCCCGACTCGTCGAAGATCGAGCGCGGTGAGGCGCCGATGCGGTCGCCGGAGTCGTACCGGGACGAGCAGCTCGACAAGAGCACCACGCCGAGCCGTCTCGACCAGATCCGCCGGGAGCTGCGCGACTCCGGGATGCTCAACACACAGGTGAAGAACGAGGTCGGCGAGATGGAGACGCTCGACTCGATCGGCGGCCGGATGTACCGCGAGCGCACGGGCGGTGCGTCGTGATCGACACGAGGTGGCACGACGAAGCCCTCTGCGCCCAGACCGACCCCGAGTTGTTCTTCCCGCCGCAGGGCGGCGGCGTCCTCCAGATGGCGCAGGCGCGGGCCGTGTGCGCCGCCTGCCCGGTCCGGCTGCCCTGCCTGGAGCACGGCGTCGCCCACGGGGAGCGGGGCGTGTGGGGCGGCACGACGGACCGGCAGCGGCAGGCGATCCGCCGGGCCCGGGACACCCGGAGGGCCGCCGCATGATGTCGTACCGCTGGGTCCGCAGCCCGTACCGCGCGCCCGACACGGCCCCCGAGCACTGGGGAACCCGCGCCGCCTGCGCCGCACCCGACGTGGACCCCGAGCTGTTCTTCCCGCTGCCGAGCCAGAGCCTCGCGCCCGCACGACAGATCTGCCGGGTCTGCCCGGTCGTGCTGGAGTGCCTGGAGGCCGCGCTCGCCGAGGAGGGCACCAAGCCGAAGGAGCAGCGCTCCGGCGTCCGGGGCGGGCTCAGCGTCGAGCAGCGCGTGGCCCTGAGCCGGAAGAGGCGGAGGGCCGCCTCATGACGCCCGAGAACGCCAGCGCCGAGGAGATCCTCACCCGCTTGCACCAGGGGCTGGGCAACAACGCCATCGCCCGGGCCCTGCACGTCGACAAGAACCGCGTCGCCAGGATCCGGCGCGAGCACGGCATCCCCGTCTACCAGAAGGCGATGCCGACGCTGGAGGAGAAGTGGCGGTCCCTGACCCGGCCGGTGGCCGGCGGGCACCTGGAGTGGACCGGCGCGCGCGGCCGGTCCAGCGGTACCCCGGTGATGCGGTACCGCGACCGGAGGTACAGCGCGGCCGCGGTCGCCTTCCGGATCCGGTACGGCCGGGAGCCGGTCGGCTACGTGATCGCCGAGTGCGGCGTCCGGCACTGCGTCGCCCCGGACCACGTGGACGACCAGGCCGCGCGGGCCGCGACCCGGGAGACGCTGCGGCACCTGAAGGGCGGCCGGGCCCGGAAGAAGTGGTGCGTCCGGGGTCACGAGCAGGCCGAGCACGGCCGGTATCTGCCGGACGGGACGGCGTACTGCGCGGGGTGCAACGCCGAGGCCAAGGCCAAGGCACGCGCTGCCGCGGTGCCGTGACCGGCCGCCGCCGTACGCCCGCCGAGCGCCCGTTCACCGGCGGCCTGGACTGGTCGGACTCCTCGCACTGGTCCCCCCGTCTCCGGCCGTGCCGGTACTGCGGGGGCCTGACGAACCTGCGGGACTCGCGGCGGAGCCCGGCGCACAAGGTCTGCGCGGAGGCGGCGCTCGCCCGCCAGGCCGCCGAGGCGGCGCAGGCGTAAGAGAACGAGCGACTCGCCTGAGACCCGTCCGGGGCGGCCGGCCTGAGCCCCGCCCCGGACGACGAACCACCACCACGGAGAGCGTCTTGAGCACTGACGAGCAGGCGACCAGAGCCAGCGGCAGCGTCCCCCACGCGTACGGGAACGCGCTCGCCTGGCGCTGGTCACGGGAGATGCCCACGCCCCTGCGGCGCGGCTTCCTCACGCTGCTCTACGCGCTCAGGGCCATGGCCAACTCCGACGGTCAACTCCGCTTCCCTGACAGCCCGATCCGGATCACGGACATCGCGAAGGCCATCGGCGCCGACGAGAAGGACACGCGCCGCTACCTCGCCGCTGCCGTAGAGGCCGGGGTCCTCGCGGTGCGCGGGGAGCAGAAGCGCGGCAAGCCCACCTTGTACGTGCTCCTGCTGGGCCCGTCGCCGGACTGGGCGGCGGCGGTGAAGTCCCTGGAGGACTCGCAGCGGAAGCGATCGGAGCGGAAGCCTCCGCCGTGGCGGGCGGCCGGAAAGAACGGGGGGCGGTCCCCCGAACTTTCAGAGCCGAAGTTCGGGGGACCGCCCCCGGAACTTACCGCCGGTACGCCGCTCGAAGTTCGGGGGACCGCCCCCCGTACGAGTTCGGGGGACCACCCCCCGACCAGTTCGGGGGACCGCCCCCTGAACAACCCAGGAAGTACCCATGTCTCTACCCATGACGAGGGGGAGGTCGTTCTCCGGCCTCAGGTAGTGGGCGCTCCCGACGATCAAGACGAGATCCCCCACGACGAGCAACCCCGCGCCGACCCCGCCGCCGAAGAGCCGCGCGAGTTCGCGCTCTGCGCGGGCTGCCGAGGCCCGCTCATCCCCGACCCCCAGCGTCCCGGCCGCGACCGCCACGCCTGGTGCACCACCGCCGAGAGGACCGCCTCATGAGCCCCATCCGGCCCGAGAACCGCCGCCGCTACCCGCCCAACTGGCCCGAGATCAGCCGCAGCATCCGCTTCGGCCGCGCCGAGAAGCGCTGCGAATGCCGAGGCGAATGCGGACGCGGCACCCACACCGACCGCTGCCCCAACGTCCACGGCGGCCTCGCGTACGGCACCGGCAGCCGCGTCATCCTCACCGTCGCCCACCTCAACCACCAACCCGAGGACTGCCGACCCGAGAACCTCCGCGCCATGTGCCAGGGCTGCCACCTCCACTACGACCGCGACCACCACCGCCAGACCGCCGCCGCCACCCGCCGCGCCGCACGCGAAGCCGCCGGCCAACTCGCCCTCGACGGCCCGTGATGGACCGCTCCGAGCGGCTCCACCGCTGCCCTCCCAACTGCCACAACTGCCCCCACCTCGACGGCGACGTCATGCCCAACTGCATGGGCACCGCCGCCCTCTCCCTCGAATCCACCTCCCTCGCTTGGTGCACCTGCGCCGCGAACCAGGAACTCCCCGCCGAGGACAGCACCGCCGCCCGCATCGCAGCCCTCGAAGCGCGCATCGCCGAACTGGAGGCCCGCCTGTGACGCCGTACGAGCGCCTGCTCCTCGACGAACTCCCCTCCTGCCCCGAAACCCCCGCCCCCGGCCGCGCACGCGACTGGCGAGGCACCTGGACCCCCGCCGAACAAGCCCAGCACCGCAACGACCTCCTCGCCGCACTCACCGACTGGACCGACACCACCGACCCCCGCCACCTCCGACTCGTACGAAACGAGGCCGCATGACCAGCGACGAACTCCCCAACCACCTCCGCGAACTCGGCATCGACCCGCGAGAAATCCACGACATCACCAGCCCGACCACCACCCGCGCGACCGACCCGGTTCCCGCCGAGGACGCGCGCCAGGAGACGGCCAGCCCCGTCGGCCTCGCCGCCGCGCTGCCGATGGCCGTGATGTCGGCGATCCTCCGCGACTTCGCCGGGCCGTACTACCCGGACCGCATCGGCGTGTTCTGCGACCACTGCGGCGTCGTCGAGGCGGACGACTACGTGGTCCACGAGGGCATGACCCGGGCGCAGCGGCTCCAGGTCGCCCGGGACCACCTCGTCGCCGCGAAGGGCTGGCGCTCGGATGACGGCGGCGACTTCTGCCCGAGCTGCAAGCCCACCAACTGATCACCAAGGAGACGACCATGCCCGACCAGCCGCTCCCGCCCGGCACCCGGGTCCGCCACGTCGGCCAGCAGTGGGCCCGCGCGGCGACCGCGACGATCCGGTCCGTCGACGGCCCGTACCCGGACGGCAGTTACGAGTACGAGGTCACGGCGGGCCAGGACTTCTCCCGCCGGACCGGGCCCGACAACCCGGAGACCCGCACGACCCGCTGGAACTCGCGGACCGTCCGCCCCGCCGCCGGGTCCGTGTCGTGACCCTCGCCGCCGCGCACACCACCACCCACACCCCGGAGAAGGCCATGCCGAACACCATCGCCGACAAGATCCGCGCCGACATCGCCCGCGAGACCGCCGAGATCACGGCGATCGTCCTGCGCGAGGCCGCCGACCGCTTCGAGGCCGCATGCCCCGACGCCAACGGCGAGCTGGACGTCTGCATGTGCCACGCCGCCCCAGTCCTGCGCGACTGGGCCAGCGAGGCGGAAGGCGGCACCCGATGATGACCACGCCCGCCGACGAGCTGCGCATCGCAGCGGCCAAGCTCCGCGACCTCGCAGACGCCATCAGCGCACCAGACCCCCGAGACCGGGCGTTCCACGCCGACGGCGCGACCGTCACGCAGGGCCGGTCAGTGATCGGATACGACGTTGCCACGGCGGAGACCCCCGAACTCGCCGAGTACATCGCCGTCATGCACCCCGGCGTCGCCCTCGCCCTCGTCGAGCTGCTGGAGACAGAGGCCGCCGTCGCGGACGGCTTCCGTGACAGGGCTCCCCAGATCACCGACGAGCAGATTGAGGCCATCTGCCACGGCCCCCTCGCCGTCGCCCGCGCGATCAACGGCGGTGCCCGATGACCACTCCCTGCCCCGCCGGCTGCGGACGCCAGCGCCAGACCGGCCGCTACCTCGACCTCGAATGCTGGAGCAACCTCACCGCCCGCACGCGCCGCGCGCTCAGCCGCCGCGACAGCAAGGCCCACGCCAGGCTGCGCGAGCTGCACACCCAGCTCGCGGCGGGCGTGCCCCTGAGCGAGATCGAGGTGACCCCGTGACCGACGACCCGTTCGCCGCAGCCGACCGGCTCCGCGGCACCATCCAGACCTCGACCACAGTCCTACTCGCCGCCGTCGCCTGGATCCTCCTCCAACAGGCCCAGTGGCTCCTGTGCGCCGCCGTGACAGTCGGGGCGGTCGCCCTCGGCCTCGCCGCCGCACACGGCCGCCACACGGCCACACAGGCCCGCCAGGCACGCGCCGACGCGGAACGGCGATACCGGTATGCGCATTCGCCCGAGAACGCCAGGTTCGTCCTCGACGTCTGCACCTGTTCGATCAGCGGCCAGTGCCCCAACTGCCCGCCCGAGCGCCTCCGGGGGTTCTGGTGACCACCGCCCGCCGCTGCCGCCCCACCGCCGTCTGCGGCTACCCCGAGGACTGCCAGGCCTACGAGTGGGACGACTGGTGCCCCTGCGACGACGAAGACGGCGAGTACGAGCCGTACGAGGCCGGCGACTTCGACGACGAGCCGTACGAGGAGCCCGCGCCCGGCCGCCCTGTCGAGGACGTCCTCATCTCGATCGATCAGTACAACCCGGAAGGAAGCTGATGGCCAAGATCGCAGAAGCCACCCTCGGCGCCCGCTTCGGCAAGCTCACCGTGACCGGCGAACGCATCCCGACGCGCCAGGCCACAGTCCCAGTGCGCTGTGACTGTGGCACTGAGAAGGTCGCATTCGTCCACCAGCTTGGCGTTCAAGTCAACAGCTGCGGTCAGTGTCTTCGCGCACCGGTGCACCACGGCAAGTCGCGGACGCCCGAGTACAGGGCGTGGATGCGCATGATCCAGCGCTGCACCAACCCCAACAACTCGAATTGGTCCCGATACGGCGGGCGCGGGATATCAGTCGCAGCGTGCTTCAGGCACGACTTCGAAGCGTTCCTTAGAGAGATCGGCCCGCGACCGACGCCCAGCCACTCGGTGGATCGGATCGACAACGACCGTGGCTACGAGCCCGGAAACGTGCGATGGGCCACCCCCAGCGAGCAGGCACTGAATCGCAGTCCACGCACGCTGTGCTGCCGAGGGCATCACCTCGACGGGGACAACGTGCGCACCACCCGCAAGGGCTCCCGAGCGTGCCGCGAGTGCGACCGACTCCGAGGGGCCGAGGCGCGTGCGAAGCGACGTTCTTTCCAGGAGCAGACGTGACCCAGACGACCGGCCGATACACCGCCGACACGATCACCGACCAGGCCCTCGACGAGCTGTACGCCACCGTCCGCCGACTCAATTACCGCGCCCAGCGCGCCGAGTCCACGATCGCGCAGTACGAACGGGCCGTCGTCCAGTGGGAGATCAGCGAGCGCGGCACGTACATCCCGCACGCCAGCCTCCGCGCGATCGGGAGGGTCACCGGCACGGACCTGCTCGGCAGCGTCCGCCACCTCCAGCATTTCCAGCGGGTCGAGCAGGCCGAGGCCGCCATCGCCCGCGTGCGCGCCCACCTCCGCTACGTCCTCGACTACCAGGGCCCCGGCCACTCGCACCTGGTCCCCGGCCGGTGGGACAAGGACGGCAGCCCCTGCGACCACTGCGCCCGCCTCGCCGAGGCCCGCGCCGCCCTCGACGAGCCCAAGGAGGGCCGACCATGACCGCCCGCGTCTACACCGGCGACATCCGCCGACAACTCCCCCGCACCGGACGCAGCGCCTACACCATCCGCCAAGACAGCCCCCGCACCATCCGCGTCAGCCGCGACGGACCCAGCGCCCGCGTGTGGCTGGAGATGCTCGCCGCCCGGCTCCAGCGGGACGGCTACTCCACCGAACTCCAAGAGCCCACCGCCATCCGGCCGCTGCGCCTACGGATCACCCGCAAGCACGCCCGGACCTGACACGCGAGAGGGGCGTGCTCCAGACCTCCCCAGGCCAGCACGCCCCACCGGTGCGATCACCGTACAGCTCGACCGCCACGGAGCCCACGATGACCACCGCACGCGCCGCCCTTCACGTCCTCACCCTCCGCTGGACCGACCTCACCGACACCCTCGGCGCACCCAACTCGGGTGCCTGGTACGGGACCGGGATCCGCAGCCTGCTCGCCGACACCCGCGACGCCGACGAGCAGCTCCTCGCCGAGCGCGCCGCCGCCGACCTCCGCGCCCTGGAGCGCGACCCCGCACAGATCGGCGCCCGACCCATCCCGCTGCGCCTCGACATCCACACCGCGATGATCACCATCACGGAGACGATGCGGTACGCCGCCGACGTCGTCGCCAGCAGCGTCCAGCGCGCCCCGATGACCGCCGCCCCCGCCGGCCTCCCCCTCACCGCAGGCGAGCAGGCCCGCCGCCGGGAGCTGGCCGCGGCCGACGTGCGGGATCCTCGGCGCTGGCCGATCGGCACGACGACGCGATCCCTGGAGTCCGCCGTCGGCTGGCTGGAGGCGCGCGTCGAGGGGCAGTCCGGCCCGTTCCGGCCGCTCGGCCCTGGCGACCACACGGCCATCTGCGACGCCACCAGGCAGGCCATCTGGCTCGCGGAGCAGGCCCTCGACCGCGGCGTCCACGCGGCGCTGACCCTGGCCCGGCCGTGCCCGCGCTGCGGCGGGCAGGTGACCATGCGCGGGTCGCGCGCGGCGTGCGGCGGGTGCCGGGCCGCGTGGACGACAGGGGAGGCCGTCGCGGCGTAGCGACCCAAGCGACCGAGCCCCCGACCGATGCGGGCGGGGGCTCGTGCGTGCGCGGGCGGCTACTCGGCCGTGGGTGGGTCCGTCAGGTCCGTACGGCGGCCCTGACGGATGCCGGCCTGGCGCGCCGCCCAGTAGCGGTCGAACCAGGCGACGGGGTACTCGGGCCGCGACGAGCCGGGGCGGAAGCTCGGCGGTGGCCAGCCCTCGGCCGGGTTCGTGGCCAGCCGGTGGATCAACGTCCTGCTCTTGCCGACTCGTTCGGCCAGCTTCGGAATGGTCATGGTCTCCCGCGGCTCCTCGCTGTCCGGGGTCTCGGGCATGGCACATCCTCTCGCGAGGTGTGGACATTGTCCACACTTCTCGCTACGGTCGAACTGGCACAGAAGACGGCCCCGGTCGGGCTCTCACACACCGGCCGGGGCCAGCCATCCACCTGACTGACCAGGAGATGACCATGCCCGAGCGTACCGACCAGCCCCCCGAGCAGCCCAGCCCCGCGACCCTCGACGCCCTCGACGTCGAACTCCGCCGGATCCTCCGCGACGGCACGTACGCCGCCCAGCTCCTCCGCTCCGTCGCCGACGAGCTGGACCAGGTCCCGTACCTCACGGTCAACGCCGACGAACTCGCCATGGCGATCGCCGTCGCCCACGACGTGCTGTTCTTCGACATGCCGCCGCTCCTCGCCGAGGAAGCCGCCGAGCGCGCCTCCGCCGTCATGCCGGACATCCACGACGACGGCCGCCAGACCTGCGGCGAGTACGCCACCCTCCTCCGCCTCGCCGCGAGGACCGTCTGATGCCCGCCGAGCCGGAGCCGCGCCCGACGCCCGTCGCCGAGCAGCCCGCGACCGTACGCGCCTGCCAGGCCGACTACGCCGCCGGAGCCGCCGCCCGCCGCGCGTCCGAGAAGGCCGACGCCCGCGCCAGCCGCCGCTGACCCCCTCCGACCGGCCGGGCCCGCCCCCAGACCCCGAGCGGGCCCGGCCTCCGCACCTGGAGTGCACCGTGCGCACACGCACCGCAACCCGCTACGTCGAGCACACCATCGACGGCAAGACCCGCCTCGTCCCCGACGAGTACGACGCCCCCGCGCCGCCCCGGGACTGGGACCAGATCGCCCTCAACATCGCCACCGGCATCGCCACCACCGGACTCGTCGCCGCCATGGCCTGGTCCACCGCCTCCATCGGCGACCTCCTCGACCGCGTCACCGTCGCCCCCGCCGCCTACGCCGCGGCCGGCACCTTCGACGCCGCGTGGATCCTCTGCCTGATCGTCGAGTGGCTGTGCCGCTACGAACCCGAGCGCGCCAAGACCGCCGCCCGCGCTGGATGGGTCGCCCTCGCCATCGTCATGGCCGCGCTCACCGTCCACGGCCACCTCGACGGCACCCTGTCCGTCGGCCTCGTCGGCGCCGCCGTCTCCGCCCTCGCCAAGGGCGGCTTCACGATCGTCATGGGCTACCACGCCCGCCCCCTCGACGCCCGCACCCTCGCGTGGCTGCGCGCCGAGGCCGCCGAGATCGACGGCAGCCTCGCCCTGATCCCCGCCCGCCGCCGCCTCACCCGCAGCCGCGCCCTCCTCGACGCCGAACAGGCCGCCCTCGGACCCGGATCGGACGCGGATCCGGACGCGTCCGGACAGTCCGGACCCAATCCGGCCGCCAACGTCGTCCCGATCACCCCCGGCGCCATGACCAGCAAGGACGCCGTCCGGATCGCCTGGGACTCCGGAATCCGGGACCGGGACGCGGTCGTCCGCGCGGCCAGCAAGATCCTCGGCAAGGCGATCTCTCCGGACACGGTCGACCGCTACCTCCGCGCCATCCGGGTCGGTGCGTGATGGCCGACGACTGGTGGGACCGGCTGTACGACGAGGAGCGCCCCGCGCCCGCGAAGACGACGCCCTGGTGGAACACCCGCGCCGCCCGGCCCGCCGAAGCCGAACCCGCGCCGCCGCAGCCCGCGTTCCAGTTCACCGTCACCCCGACCGCCCCCGCCGCAGACCGCGCCAGCGCCCGCCGGGCCCGCTACCGCTGGTGGTTCCTCCGCCGGGGGAGCGCCGCCGGCGTCGGCTACCTCCTCGGCCTCGGCCCCGTCATCCAGGGCCGGATCCACGAGTCCGGCAACGGGGCCGTCGGCTTCGCCTTCCTGCTCTGGATCGTCGCCTGGCTGCTCGCCACCAAGGCCCTCAACCTCGTGCCCGCGCGCGCCACCGAGGAGGCGCACCTCGCCGCCGACTGGCTCGCCCACATCCCCTCCGCCACCGTCCTCGCCGCACTCGCCCTCAACACCCCCGGAGTACTCCAGTGACCAGCCTCGCCGCCGCGGGCAGCCCCTTCGGCGCCCTCGGAAGCGGCGGACTCGCCCTCGTCGTCGTGGTGTTCCTGATCCTCGGCGTCCGCGGGAAGGGCCGCGTCAAGCTCACCGCCTCGCCCGCCGCCTACATCGGGTTCATCGCCGCGACCGCCGCCTCCGCTGCCGGAAAGACCTGGGGCAAGCCCGAGCAGGTCATCGGCCAGGGTCTCAGCGGCCTCGGAGTCGGCCAGTCCGGAGGCCCGTTCGGAGACGTTGGCCTCGGCGCCGTCGCCCTGCTCCTCCTCGCGATCTACCTCACGATGGCCCTCACCTCCGCCAGCGCCGCAGCTATCGGCGTCATCGCCGGAGTCGTCTGGCCCGCCACCGGCGACTCGACCCTGTGGTCCATCCCCTGCGCCCTCGCCGAGGCCGCCCTCGGCATGCTCGGGAGCTGACATGCGCGCCTGGATCGCCCTCTGGGACGGCTCGACCTCCCTCTGCCGCCTGCTCGCCGCGTGGATCGCCGGGGGACCGCTGCCCCGGCTCCTCGCCCTGGTTCTCGCCGCGGGGTTCGCCGTGGGCCTGCCCGTGACTACCGCCCTCGCCTGGCTCACCGTGGCCGCTTGGCTGACGACCTCGGTCGTCCTCGGCTACCGCTCCCCCTCGGACGCCGCGAAGCGCCTCCTCGACGACCCCGACGAGGCCACCGAGAAGGACGCGCCGGCCGCCCCCGCGATCGGGCCCGAGCAGCTCGCCGTAGCCCTCCACGCAGTCGGCTCCCCGCACGCCCACCTGTCCGCCCTCGCCACCCACCTGAAGATCACCCCGGGGGCCCTCCGCGAGGCCCTCACCGCCGCCTCCATCCCCATCTCCGGCGGGGTCCGCATGGGAGGCGCCGTCTCCACCGGCGTGAAGAAGGACCACTTCCCCGCGCTCCCGACCGACCCCGGAGACGGCGTTGTAGCCGCTGTTGTCCCTGGTGAGAGCAACAACAACAACGCGGCCGACTTCATCCAGGACAAGACGAACGCGCACCGCTGGCACGCCCCAGAGATCCTCAAGGGGGTGATCAAGCGATGATCCGTCTCATCCGCGCCGCCCTCGCCGACGTCTACTGCGTCACCTGCGGCTGGTGGTACCCCGAGCCCCACGGCCACTGATCCACCACCACGCCAGCACCACGCGGGATGATCCCCGCACCGCACGACCGGAGGAGCCCCATGGACACCGCCCTCGCCACCCCGCCCGCACCGCCCACGCCCGCCGCCGACCGCGTCCCGCTCGCGCAGCTGGCCGCCGAGACCGCGCGCGACCGGCGCCCCGAGCCCGACCGCGAACAGCCCCTCGCCGCCGCGGCCTTCCAGTCCGCCCTGTAGGCGCGTACCGTCGCCCCCATACCGAGGAGGCGGCCACCTCCGACGCCCCGCCGTGGATCCCCCGCCCGGCGGGGCGTCCTCACGTCCAGGCCCCCGCAGTTGACACCCGGCCACAGGCGCCCCATCATGGGCGGCAGATCCGGCGTGCCCGGACATAAACCACAAGCCCCGCCATCGAGCGGGGCTTTGCCGTATCCGCTGACACCGCGCTCACACCGCGCGCACCATGGACCCCTCACCGCACAGCCCAAGGGGGGCACATGGGGTTCATCAACGACGCCAAGGCCGAGACCGCCAAGCGGGACGCCGCCAAGGCCCACGCCGCCGGATACCGCACGCTCGTGTTCAAGATCATCGAGGCCAACTCGACCAGCCGCAGCACCGGCATCATGACCGGCGTCGGCGAACAGATCGACGCCATCGAAGCCCAGGGCTGGACCCTCGACACGATGACCGCCGCCGAAGGCAAGGCGCTCGGCGGCGAACGCGTCGCACTCGTCTGCCTGTTCCGCCGACGCGGCTGACCCACCCCGCACCGAGCCCGGCCGCACACCCCCGAGCGGCCGGGCTCACGCACGCCCGGGGAGGCGCCGTGACCAAGCGCACCGACATCACGGAGTACGGCTACCGCAAGACCCGGGCCCGCGTCCTCGCCGAATCCGACGTCTGCATCCTCTGCGGCCACGGCCTCGCCGACGCCGTCGACCACGTCATCCCCGTCGCCCGAGGCGGCACCAGCGACCCCGACAACCTCGCCCCTATCCACGGCGTGGCGGGCTGCCCCACCTGCGGGCGCAAGTGCAACAGCGAGAAGGGCGACCGCCCATTGGCGCAGGTCACGAGGCTGAAGACATCGAGGGACTGGTACGCCGGACCCTGACCCCGAGGAGCGCGTGACCATGAGCGGCGGCAGCTTCAGCCTCCTCTACCTCGCCCGTGATCTGGAGGAGCTAGTCAAGCGGCGCAGCGACCTCGCCGACATGGCCGAGACCCTCGCCCGGCTCGGCTACGCAGACGACGTCGCACGCGAGACCCAGCAGCTCCTCGCCCTCCTCGACGCCTGGGAAGCCGAGGCCGAGGCCCGGGTCAAGGCGCTCCGTGGCGTGTGGAAGGCCGTCGAGTGGTGGCACTCCGACGACTGGAACGAAGGACATGTGCACGACGCTCTCACCGGCTATCGAGATCAGCAGCGACGGGCCTCTGACCTGCATTGATCTCTTCGATCTCGTGATGACCTCGACCTGATCCGAGCTAGGTCGGTCATGATTTTTTAGGGAGATCATCTTCCCAGCCCCGCGCCCAGCCTTTATTTTTCTCCCCCCGGGCCGGATCTCAGGGGACGATCATGGAGGCGGTGCCCTTGACCAGGCGAAACGCAGCCAGCCGCGGGCCCGTCGAGGCGGCCGTCCGGGACGACATCGACCAGCTCGGGGACCTCACCGGCGTGGAGCCGTCGCTCACCGAGCTGGCGTACACCCTGGCCCGCGAGGTCGACCTGACCCAGACCGGGGAGTGCGAGGACTGCGGCGCCCGGGTCCCGCTGGAGGACAGCACCAAGACGTTGCCGACTCTCTCCCGCGAGCTGCGCCAGACGCTCGCCGCGCTGCTGGAGGGGCGGGTCGTGAATGACGACGACGACGGACTCGGGGACCTGGCAACCCCCGAGTGACTTCGCGGCCGACCTGTACGAGCGGTACGGCCTGACGTGCCCGCCGCTGTGGGGCACCCCCCGGCATCCGGACCGACCCTCGCTCGGGCCGAAGCTGTGGAAGGTCATGACCAAGCTCGGCGCCCCGCCGATGCCCTGGCAGAAGTACGTCACCGACGTCGCCCTGGAGATCGACCCGGCCACCGGTGTGTTCGCCTACCGCGAGGTCGGCATCAGCGTGTCCCGGCAGCAGGGCAAGACCGAGCTGTGCCTGGCCGCCCAGGTGCACCGGGCGCTGGCCTGGCCGCGGCAGAACATCGTCTACGCGGCGCAGACCCGGGGCATGGCGAGGCAGCGCTGGGAGGATGAGTTCTGGGAGAAGATCGCCGCGTCCGAGCTGGCCCGCCTGGCACGTATCCGCAAGAGCAACGGCAACGAGGCGATCCTGTGGCCGCGCACCCGCTCGAAGATGGGCATCACCGCCAACACCGAGAAGGCCGGCCACGGGCCGCCCCTGGACCAGGGCTTCATCGACGAGGCGTTCGCTCACGAGGACGACAGGCTTGAGCAGGCTTTCTCGCCCGCGATGCTGACCCGCGCCATGGCTCAGCTGTGGTGGGCCTCGGCCGGCGGTACGGAGAAGTCGGCGTGGCTGAACAAGAAGCGGAAGATCGGGCGGGCCTTGATCGAGGCGCAGTTCGCCGCGCTCGCCGAGGACCCGAACGCTCCCCGCCCGCGGGCGGCCTACTTCGAGTGGTACGCCCCTGAGCACCTGGACCGCGCGGACCCCGAGACGTGGCACAGGACGCTGCCCGCGCTGGGGCACACGGTGACCGAGGACATCATCCAGGCCGAGCTGGAGAAGCTCGACCCGGCCGAGTTCGACCGGGCCTACCTGAACCGCACGCGCAAGGCCACGCCGCCGTCCGACCCGAACATCCCGCGCGAGCAGTGGACGGCCGCGGCCTCCGAGGACTCGCGGCCGGCGGCCGACGAGGTGGCGCTCGCGGTGGACGTGGCGCAGGACCGCAGCCACGCGAGCATCGGCGCGGCGATCCGGCGTCCGGACGGGCGGGTGCACATGGAGCTGATGGACCGGCGCCCGGGCACTGACTGGGTGGTGCCCGCGCTGGTCCGCCTCCACAGCCTGTGGAATCCGCTGGTCGTGGCAGTCGCCTCGTCGGGTGCCCCGGCCGGGTCGCTGATCGACGACATCACGACGGCCGGGATCACCGTGCCGGAGGACAAGGAGCAGCCGCACCGCGGGCACCTGGTGGTGATGCGGACGAACGACATGACCGAGGCGTGCGGCGGCTGGGCGGACGCGGTCCGCCAGGGCGCCGCCGTGCACATCGACCAGGCCCCGTTGACAGGGGCCGTCAACGGCGCGCGGACGCGCCGCAACGGGGACGCCTGGCAACTGGACCGGACGCACTCCCTGGTGGATGTGAGCCCGCTGGTGACGGTCGTCGAGGCGCGGTGGGCGCTGCTGTCCAAGGGGCCGTCCGTGCTGGAGGACTACGACGTCCTCGATTCGATCTACTGAGGAGGCGACGCGCATGCGTGAGTGGGTGACGACGCTCCTCGACGCGCTCGGGCTGGCGCTGATTGCGGCTGGGATGGGCGCCGCGTCCGCGCCCCTGCTGGGGTGGGGAGGGCTCGGGGTCTCCGGGGTGGTGCTGCTGGCCGGATCGACTGCGGCGGCCCGGCTGGACAAGCCGAAGGGCGGTAGCGGATGAGCCTGTTCACGCGCCGCAGCATCGCTGGCCCGACCGCGTCCGAGCTGATCCCGCCCCGGGTGCCGCAGCGGGCGGGCGGGGTGTCGGTCACGAACGAGACGGCGCTGCGGCACAGCGCGGTGTGGGCGTCCCTGCGTCTGCGCGCGAACCTCATCTCGATGATGCCGGTGGACCTGTACCGCCGGGTCGACGGGGTCATGGTCGAAGTGCCCAAGCCTCCCGTCCTGGTCAACCCTGGCGGCGAGTCGGTCGGCATCCAGGAGTGGCTCTACTCCACCCAGTTCGACCTCGACCGAGCGGGCAACGCCTTCGGTCTGATCACCGCGCGGGACGGGCTGGGGTTCCCGGCCCGCATCGACCTGCTGCCACTGTCCGACGTCACGGTGAAGTCGACCGGCGGGAAGGTCACCGCGTACCGCGTGGGCAGCGAGACCTACGACCCGAGCGACGTGTGGCACGAAAAGCAGTACACCGTGGCGGGACTGGCGGTCGGCCTGTCCCCGCTGGCCTACGCGGCCTGGTCGATCGGCGAGTACCTGAGCATCCAGCAGTTCGCGCTCGACTGGTTCGGCAACGGGGCGGTGCCCAGCGCGCACCTGAAGAACACCAACAAGACGATCAGCCCGGCGGCGGCCGAGGAGACGAAGCACCGGTTCAAGGCGGCGACCCGGAACGGCGATCTCTTCGTGACCGGGAACGACTGGGAGTACGAGATGATCCAGGCGGAGAGCGCGGGTGCCGACTGGATCGAGGCGAAGCGCGCGACGTCGACCGACATCGCCCGGTACTTCGACGTACCCGGGGACCTGATCGACGCGGCGGCCGGTGGCTCGTCGATCACCTACGCGAATCTCACGCAGCGGAACCTCCAGCTCCTGATCATGCACCTGGGGCCGGCGATCGGCCGCCGCGAGACGGCGCTGTCGAGCATCACGTCCCGGCCCCGGTTCGTGAAGCTCAACACCGACAGCCTGCTGCGGATGGACCCGCAGACCAGGACCGGCGTCCTCGCGCAGCAGATCAACGCCCGGATCCTCGCCCCGTCCGAAGCGCGCGAGATCGAGAACCGGCCGCCGTTCACGACCGACCAGCTCGCCGAGTTCGACCGACTGTTCGGCAAGGGCGCGCAGCCACAGCCCGCCACCGCGACCCCGCAAGGAGGCACACCCTCATGACCGACATGGCGACCCTGCGGCAGCAGGCTGCCCAGGCCCGCGCCGGCGCCGCGGGCTCCATCGCAATGCACGTCCCCCGGGACCGGCCTGAGTCCCCCGAGATCCGGTTCACGTCCCAGCTCAGGGCCAAGACCGTGGAGCGGGACGGCATGCCCTGGTTCCAGGTGGAGGGCTACGCCTCCAGCTTCGAGCAGGGCTATGAGATGTGGGACGCGTTCGGCCCGTACACCGAGGTCGTCTCGAAGGGCGCGGCCGACGCGACGCTGGCCGCCGACCCGGAGGTGGTGTTCCGGTTCAACCACGCCGGGACCCCGATGGCCTCGACGAGGAACAGCCGCCTGGAACTGTGGGCGGACGACGCTGGCCTCGGGCAGCGCGCGTGGCTCAACCCGAAGCGCAGTGACGTGCAGCTCCTCGTCCAGGCGATCGAGGACGGCGACGTGCGCGAGCAGTCGTTCATGTTCCGCATCACCGGCGGCCAGTGGTCCCCGGACTACACCGAGTACCGCATCCAGTCCTTCGACCTGGAGCGCGGCGACGTCGGCCCCGTGACCTACGGCGCCAACCCGCACACCAGCGTCGCGGCTCGCTCCGGCGAGTTCCTCGACGCGATCCCGAACCTGCCGCCGCTGGCCGCCCGCGAGGCGCTGGCCCGGCTGTCCCAGCGCGCCGACCTGATGCCGTCGGCCGCGCCCACACCCGTCCTGCTGCCGACGCCCGCGCCGGCCCCGGCAGCACCCGGAAAGCAGGGCCGCTCGCTGGCCCTGCTGCGCACGCAGCTCCTCGTCGAGCACGGCAAGGACGACTGACTCGCCCCACCATCAGCACGCCGTCCGGCAGATGACCCAGACGGCGGGACCCCGACGCGCCCCGGCAGACGCCCCGTTGGCGCGCGGTCGCGCTACTCACCATCTACCGGAAGGACCCCGTCATGCCCGGAGGGCTGGACGAGCTCATCGCCTCGATCGAGGTGGAGCTGGAGGCCGCGCAGAAGCGGCGCACGAAGACGATGAAGGAAGCCGAGCTGATCCTGGCCAAGGCCGGGCAGGACGGCCGCTCGAACCTGACCACCGAGGAGGACGACCGGGTCGCCGAGCTGTTCGCCGCGCGCGACCAGGCCAAGGCCGACATCGCCGGGATCGAGAAGAAGCTGGAGAACGCCCGCGGCCTGAAGGTCGAGGAGATGGAGCGGGCCGAGCAGGCCAAGCGTGTCACGCCCACCGAGGTACGCCGCCCGTCCTACGACCAGGTGGCGCGGGTGGGCCGCGAGGAGCGGACCTACCGCAAGGACCAGGACCCCCTCGGCAAGGGGTTCCTCATGGACATCTGCCGGCAGTTCACGTTCCAGGACGTCGAGGCGTCCGCGAAGCTGGCCAGGCACATGGCCGAGGAGCGTGTCGAGCGCGCCGAGTACATGCAGCGTGCCGTGGGCACCGGCGCGTTCGCCGGGCTCACCGTGCCGCAGTACCTGACCGACCTGTACGCCCCGGCCACGGCCGCGCTGCGCCCGTTCGCCGACGTCTGCAACCAGCACCCCCTGCCTGAGTCGGGCATGTCGGTGAACATCTCCCGGATCACCACCGCGTCCAGTGCCGCGCTCCAGGCGTCGGAGAACGCGGCCGTGTCCGAGACCGACATGGACGACACGCTGCTGACCGTGCCCGTGCAGACGGCGGCCGGACAGCAGACCGTCTCGCGGCAGGCGATCGACCGGGGCAACGGCATCGAGGACGTCACGATGCAGGACCTGTTCAACCGGGTCTCGACCAACCTCGACTCCACGCTGATCAACCAGGCGACCACCGGCCTGTCTGCGGCGGCCACGGCCGTCGCCTACACCGACGCCTCCCCGACCGGCGCCGAGCTGTACCCGAAGGTGCTCGCGGGCGCGGCCGGGGTCGAGGCGGCGCTGCTGGCGATGGGCCGCCCGTCGCACGCGGTGATGCACTCGCGCCGCTGGTACTGGCTGTCCTCGCAGATGTCCTCGACGTGGCCCCTGATCAACTGGTCCGGGCTGCCGGTCCAGGCCGGCGGGATGGCGAACGCGGGCAGCTCCTACGGCTCCGGCCCGCGCGGCGTCCTGCCCTGCGGCCTGGAGGTCATCGTCGACAACAACATCGCGACGAACGCGGGCGCGGGCACCAACGAGGACGAGATCTACGTGGTGCCGAACTCCGAGTGCCACCTGTGGGAGGACCCGTCCGCCCCGATGTTCATCCGCGCCGAGCAGGCCAAGGCCGCGAACCTCGGCGTGCTCCTCGTCGCCTACTCCTACTTCGCGTACACCTTCGGGCGCTACGCGAACGGGATGCAGAAGATCGGCGGCACCGGCCTGGTGACCCCGGCGTTCTGATCCCGGCTCCGGGGGCGGGGCCCGCGTAGCGGTGCGCGGGCCCCTCTGCCCCGGCCAGAGAGGAGAGCACGATGCCGACCATCTCCGCGATCGGCGGCGACCGGTGGCCCAACTCCGCCCGGCTGTCCAGCACGCAGGCCGGGAACGGGGTCTCGACGAACGTCGTCGACCGGGGCGCGGCTGTCGAGCGGCCGGCGCTGCTGACCATCGTCACCACCGTGGGCGCCACGCCCACCTGTACGTATGCGATCGAGGGCAGCGCGGACGGCACCGACTGGTGGCCCGTCTCCTACGCCGACCCGGCCACCCCCGACACCGGGGCCGTGGCCACGTTCGCGATCACCACGGCGACGACGACCCGCAAGATCCTGCGCGCGGCGCAGCCGTGGCGGTTCCTGCGGGTCACGTACTCGTCGAACACCAACGTCACGAACACGACGGACGTGACGATCTTCTGAGGAGTGAGGCATGAGCCAGACCGACGACCCGATGGTGGCCGCGCTCCTGCGCGAGCGCGCGGGCTACGTGGCCCGCGGGCTCGACGACCGGGTGGCCGCCGTGGACGAACAGCTCGCGCTGCGCGGCTACAGCGGCGAGGCCGCGCCCGAGACCCAGGAGCCGGAGGGCCGGGCCACACCACAGGTACAGCAGAGCACCGCCGAGGGCCGGGGCCGCGGGCGGGGCCGGCGGGCCAGCGAGTAGCACCGTGGCCAACGAGTACGCGGACCTGCCCACGCTCCTCGCGCAGCTCGGCGCCGAGCCCGGGGACACCAACCTCGACGGGCTGCTGCGGTCCGCGCTGGAGGCCGCGTCCCGCAGCATCGACCGCGCGACCGGCAGACGGTTCTACCTCGATGCCGCTCCGTCCGCGCGCCGCTACAACCCGCGCGAGCGGACGGCACGGGAGACGGACGGCGAGCGGCTGCTCGTCGACGACATGGGCGCCGAGCCGACCACCGTCGAGACCGGCTCCGGCGCGTCATGGTCGGTCGTGGCCGCCGGCCAGTACGAGGCGGGCCCGGACAACGCGCTCGCCGACTCCCGTCCGCTCACGTCGCTGCTGGCACTGTCCTCGTACTGGGACACCGGCGGCACCGGGCGAGTACGCGTGACCGCACGGTGGGGCTGGCCGGCCGTCCCCCCGGAGATCGCGCAGGCCACGCTCATCCAGGCCAACAGGCTGTTCAAGCGCAAGAACTCGCCCGAGGGCGTGATGGGTTCCGCCGAGTGGGGCGTGGTCCGCCTGTCCCGCCGGGACCCGGACGTCTGGAATCTGATCGAGCCGTACATGCTCCCGGGCATGGCGTGAAGGGAGGGATGCGCCGTGGAAATGTCCGCCGTGCGCGAGGCGATCGCGGACGCGGCCCGCGCAGTGACGATGCCCGTGGGCACGCGCAAGCTCACGAGCACGGGCTACGTCCCCGACGAGGTGAACGAACCGTGCTTCTTCGCGGGCGAGTACAGCGTGGACTTCGACAAGGCCATGGGCCGCGCGCTCGACGAGGCCGAGATCACCTGCCGCGTCCTCGTCAGCCGCGCCGACGACAAGGCCGCCCAGCGCCTGCTCGACCGGATGCTGTCCGGCAGTGGGCCCGGGTCGCTGAAGCAGGCGATCGAGGCGGCGCGCGGGGCGCCCGGTGAGTACGCCCTCGGCGGCCTGGCCCACGATCTCCGCGTGACCCGCATCCAGGGCTACCGCTGGTACGAGCATGCCGGGGTGGACTACGTCGGCGCGGAGCTGACCATCAAGGTCATCGGGGACGGGAGCGGCTGAGATGGCGAAGACGATCCTCACCGATGTGCGTCTGTTCGCCGTCGGCGCCGACCTGACCGGCAACTCCAACAAGGTCGAGCTGAGCGGCGAGTTCGAGGAGAAGGACACCACCAACTACGGCAGCGCCGGGTGGAAGGAAGTCCTCGCCGGGCTCGGCTCGGCGGAGATCAACGGCGAGGGCCAGTGGGAGGCGGGCGACGCGACGAAGGTCGACGACGCAAGCTGGGCCCAGCTCGGCGGGCTCGGCCCGTGGACCGTCTGCCCGACGGCGGCCACGGTCGGCGCGCTGGCCTACCTCACGCGCGCGCTGCGCTGCTCGTACACATTCCTCGGCGAGGTCGGCGAGGTCGCCCCCTGGCAGGCCAAGGCGACGAGCCACTGGCCGCTCGTGCGGGGGCAGATCGCCCACCCGCCCGGGACCGCGCGCACCGCGACCGGCACCGGCACCGCCCTCCAGCTCGGCGCCGTCGCCGCCGGGCAGCGGATGTACGCGGGGCTGCACGTGCTGTCCGCCGCGGGCACCACGCCGAGCATCACCTGCCGCGTCGAGTCCGACGACAACGCGGGCTTCAGCTCGCCGACGACCCGGCTGACGTTCGCCGCCGCGACCGCGCCCAGCGGCGAACCCCTGCGCACCGACGGGACGGCCATCACCGACAACTACTGGCGCGCGGCCTGGACCATCTCCGGCACGAGCCCCAGCTTCATGTTCGCTCTCTCCCTGGGAATCAGGTGATCACCCATGCCGAAGATGGTCCTCACCAGCGAGTTTGTGTCGCTGAACGGCACCGACCTGTCCGAGTACACACGCAAGGCGGAGCTGAGTGTGGAGGTGGAGGAGAAGGACGTCACCACCTATGCCTCGGCAGGATGGAAGGAGACCCTCGGCGGGCTGAAGGGCGGTGAGCTGGGGCTGGAGTTCCTCCAGGACTTCGCCGCGACCCGCCTCGACTCGATCATGTGGCCGCTGTTCGGCACGGTCGTCACCTTCGAGGTGCGGCCGACGAGCGCGGCCGTGGGCACGTCGAACCCGAAGTGGACCGGCAGCGTCTTGATCAAGGAGTGGAAGCCCATCGAAGGCGGCGTGGGCGACGAGGCCACGGCCGGCGTCTCCTTCCCCACCTCCGGCGCCGTCACCCGCGCGACGTCCTGATGCCCAGCGGCCAGCCGCCGTTCGAGCTGCGCTGCACGCACGAGGGGCTGGACTCCCTGGTGCGGGCGATCCGCGCGGAGGCCGACGGCAAGGAGCTGCGCAAGGAACTCGCGAAGAACATGAGGGAGGCCTTGAAGCCAGGGGCCGCCGACGCGAAGAGTTCGATCATGGCGATGGCCTCGTCCGGGCTCGGCGCCCGGCCCGGTCTGCGGACCAGCATCGCCCGCAAGATCCGGCCCGAGGTGAAGCTGGGCGGCCGGTGGACTGGCGCCCGCGTGAAGGCGTTCAAGACCAAGAACATCCGCCGCTTCCCCAACGCGCCCAAGCGCGTGAACCGCAGGTCCGGCGGGTGGCGCACGCTCACCTACGGGCACGAGCCGTGGCGCACACAGGAAGGCAAGCGCGGCTGGTTCGACGAGGCGTTCGAGAACGCGACCACCACGTACCGCCAGGCCGTCCTCGACGCGATGGAAGACATGGCCCGCCGGATAGCTTCCCGGGTCGACCAGGGATAGGAGCCCGATGTACCTGATCTACCAGCCCGAGGGGCAGGACGAGCCGACCCGCTGGAAGTACAACCCCCGCCGCCTCATGGCCGTGGAGCGCGAGGACCTGGAGCGCCGCACCTCGCGGAACTTCTCGACCTTCACGACCGACGTGGTCCAGGGCAACGCCCTGTGCAGGCGCGCGCTGCTCTTCACCTACCTGCGGCGCGACCACCCGAAGGTGAAGTTCGAGGACGTCGACTTCACCTGGGACGAGGTCAAGCTGGCGTACTCCCAGCAGGAGCTACACCTCATGCGCGAGGACGCCCTGGAAACCCTCCACGGCGACCAGCTCGCCGCCGCACTCGCGTCCTTCGACAAGGCCATGGAGACCGCCTACGACGAAGACGAGGTGGGCGAGGGCGGCGAGGGAAAAGCCCAGCTGCCGATCGCCGACTAGCGAACCTCGGCAACGCCGCTCACCTGCTCGGCCTCAAGGAGGAGGACTTCCTCAAGATGACTGTCGAGGTAGAGGACCACTACCTGACCTGGCTGGACGCGTACCGCAAGCAGATGGACGAGGCCGAGGCCAAGATGAAGAGGGGGTGACCCGCCGTGTCGGACACCTCGCTCGTCTTCAACCTCGTCGCACGCGACCGCGCGTCGGCCGAGGTCGGACAGATGGCCGAGAAGTTCAACACCGCCGCCGCCACGATCGGCGCCGGGTTCGCCGGGGCGCTCGGCGTCGGCATCATGGCGAACATCGACGCCGAGGCCGCAGGCGACAAGCTCGCCGCGCAGTTGGGCGTGGGCCCGGCCGAGGCGGCCGAGCTGTCCCGCGTCTCCGCGAGCGTCTACCGCAACGCCTGGGGCGAGTCGACCGAAGAGGTCAACGAGGCGATCCGCGGCGTGTACCAGAACATCGGCGACACCTCGGCCGCCGAGGGCGGGCTGGAGGGCGTGACCACGAAGGTCATGGCGCTGGCCTCTACGTTCGACCAGGAGATCGGCAAGGTCTCGGCCGCCGCCGGACAGCTCGTCCGCACGGGCCTGGCCGACTCCGCCGACGAGGCGTTCGACATCATGACCGCCGGGTTCCAGTCGTCGGCCAACAAGGCGGACGACTTGCTCGACACGCTCAACGAGTACAGCACGCAGTGGCGCCGGATCGGCCTGGACGGGCAGACGGCCATCGGCCTGATCAGCCAGGGCATGGCAGCGGGCGCCCGCGACAGCGATCAAGTCGCGGACGCGCTGGGTCAGTTCGGCGAGCGGGCCCTGGCCGGGGGCACGGCGGTGGACGCGGCGTTCCAGTCGATCGGCCTGTCCTCTGCGGACATGGCCGCGAAGATCGGCGCGGGTGGGGCCACCTCGAAGCAGGCGTTGCAGCTCACCATGGACGCGCTGCGCGGGACGGCCAACGAGCAGGTCAGGCTGAACGCGGCGGCGGCCCTGTTCGGCGACCCGGGCAACGTGCTCGGCGCCGCCTTGTTCGCCCTCAACCCGGCGACGGCGTCGGCCGCTGCGGGCATGGACAAGGCGGCCGGGGCCACGGACAAGCTCGTCGACACTGTCGGCGGGAACGCGTCCGCGACCTTCGAGTCGTTCAAGCGGAAGGTGCTCGGCGACCTGGGCGACGCGGGCGGCGTCGTCGTGAAGTTCGCCATGGACAACCAGAGCGTCATGCTCCCGCTGCTGTACACGTTCGCCGGGCTGGCCGCGACGGTCGCTGTGACGCGCGGCGTGATGGTCGCCTACTCGGCTGTGTCCTCCATCGTGACCGGGGCGCACGCCCTGATCTCCGCCTCGTGCTGGACCGTGATCGGCAACTGGATGCGGATGACGGCGATCGGCCTCGCTGCCTACGTGCGGATCGGGGCCGCGGCCGTCGTGGCCGGCACGACGACGGCCGCCGCGTGGATCGGCTCGGCGCTGGTGTCGATGGGGACGTGGCTGGCCGCGCTCGCGCGCACCGCGCTGACGGCGTCGATGACGTTCATCGGGATGGCGGCGCGGGCGGTCGCGTGGGCTGTGGTCATGGCGGCTCAGTGGCTGATCGCGATGGGTCCGGTGGGCTGGGTCATCGCGGCGGTGGTGGGTCTGGCTGCGCTGATCATCGCCAACTGGGCGAAGATCAAGGCGTGGACGGGGCAGGCGTTCGACTGGGTCTGGAACAAGATCAAGTCGATCGGCTTGACGATCCTCTCCTGGATCACCGGCTGGCCGATCGTGTCGTACTTCCTGCGGCACTGGGACCGCATCAAGACCGGCGTCGCCGTCAAGGTGCTCCAGCTCATGATGTACGTGAGCAGCCTGCCCGGCCGGATCTCCCGCGCCCTCGGCAACCTGGGCTCGCTGTTGTACGGCAAGGGCGCCGACATCGTGCGCGGCCTGTGGAACGGCATCGTCTCCATGGGCGGCTGGCTGCGTGACAGCCTCATGGGCTGGGCCCGCAACCTGATCCCAGGCCCGATCGCCAAGGCGCTGGGCATCGCGTCGCCGTCGCGGGTGATGGCGCTGGAGGTCGGCCGGTGGATCCCGGCCGGCGTCGTCCAGGGCATCGAGGCCGGACAGCCCGCGGTCGCCCGCACCATGGCCTCCCTCGTCGAACCACCGCCCGCGGCTGCGGGCATGGCCGCCGGAGGCCGCCTCGCCGGGGGCGCCGCGCCCATGGTGCGGCCCGGCGCTGGCGGTGGCGGCGTGGTCGTCGTGCGCCTGGACGTGACGGGCGCGGACGGCGACCTGCTCCGACTCATGCGGCGCATGGTCCGCGTCGAGGGATACGGCAACGCGCAGCTCGCGTTCGGCGACAGGAGGTAGACGTGGCCTTCCCCCAGACCCCGCTCGACGTGCGGACCGAACTCCAGATCGGCGGGGCCTGGACGGACGTCTCGTCCTACGTGTACACGCGGTCCCCGATCACGATCGAGCGGGGCCGCAAGGACGAGGGCTCGCGCGTGGATCCCTCGAAGTGCTCGCTGACCTTGAACAACAGGGACGGCCGCTTCTCTCCGCGCAACCCGCTGTCCCCGTACTACGGGCTGATCGGCCGCAACACCCCGATCCGGGTCAGCGTCCCGGGGACCGAGTCGTACCTGGCTCTCTCCGGGGCCCAGGCCGACATCGCCTCCACCCCGGACCACGCCAGCCTCGGCATCACTGGCGACATCGACATCCGCGTCGAGGCCACCTGCGACTGGTACACCAGCCAGCTGAACCAGACGCTGATCGGCCAGTGGGGTGTCGAGGGCAATCGCGCCTGGCTGCTGCGGATCTACGGCGGGAACCTGACCCTGCTCTGGACCACGGGCGGTCTCGCCTCGGCTGCGTTCTTCTGGGACTTCACGCTGCCGCGGCTGCCGCGCCGTGCTGCGCTCCGCTTCGTCCTCGACGTGAACAACGGCTCGGGCAACCTGGCCACGGCCGCGTACTGGTCGACGAGCATCAGCGGAACGTGGACGCAGTTCGGCACGGGAACCGGCTCCGGCGTGACCAGCATCTTCAACAGCACGGCACCGCTGGAGATCGGGCCGACGCAGACCGGCACGGTCCCCATGCGGGCCCCGCTCGTCGGCCGCGTTCACCGCGCCGAGGTCCGCAACGGGATCGGCGGCAGCGTCGTGGCGAACCCCGACTTCACGGCGAAGACCCCGGGCACGACCTCGTTCGCCGACGGCGCCGGCCGGACGTGGACCGTGGGCGGGAACGCCGCGATCACCAACAGGGAGTACCGGTTCTACGGGGAGGTCTCCGCGTGGCCGCCGCGCTGGGACGTCTCAGGCCGGGACGTGTGGACGCCGATCGAGGCGGCCGGGATCCAGCGGCGCCTCGGCCAGGGCCGCAAACCCCTCGACAGCACCCTGCGGCGCCGCATCCCCTCCGACTCGACGGTCCTCGCGTACTGGCCGATGGAGGAGGACAAGGCCGCGTCGCAGTTCTACAGCCCGCTCGCCGGGGTGAAACCGCTGATCGTGGCGGGCAGCATCGACTACGCCACGGACACCGACCTGCCCGGGGCCCTGGGCCTGCCGCACCTGCACACCGGCGCGTCGCTCTGGGGCGCGGTGCCCGGCCCCGCGTCGGCGGCTGGGCGCTGGCACGTGGAGCACATGGTCAACATGCCCTCGTCGCCGGGCAGCGCGACCGCGTACATGGACGTGTTCACCACCGGCACCATCGCCCGCGTCCGGATCAGCCTCGGCGGCGGCTCGTCGCACGTCCGCTTCGACGCCTACGACGGGGCCGGCACGCTGCTCGGGTCGCAGAACTCGACGACGGCCACCACGCTGTACGGCGGGTGGCGGCGCCTGAGGCTCTTCTGCGAGCCGTCCGGCGGCAACATCCGCGTGGCGCTGACCTGGCTCACCCCTGACGATCAGCCCGGATTCTTCATCGACACGATCTTCGCGGGCAGTATCGGGCGCGTCGCCTACGTCAGCGTGCCCTCGCTCCCGGCTGCCCTCGACGGGATCGGCATGGGGCACCTCGCCGTCTTCAACACCTCGAACACCAGCATCTTCAACCTCGCGGACGCCGCATTCGCCGGGGACTACGCGGGCTGGAGGATGGACCGCCTCGCCGGAGAGGAGGTCGTCCCGGTGTCGCTGACGGCGCCGCCGTGGGAGTCCGAGCGCGTGGGAACGCAGGCGTCGGACACGCTCCTCGGGCTGCTCCAGTCCGCGGCCGACACGGATGGCGGGATCCTGTACGAGCGGCGGGACCGGCTGGCCCTGGCCTACCGCGACCGGATCAGCCTCTACAACCAGGCGGTCGCCCTGCCGCTGAGCTACATCGTGGACGGCGAGGTCGGGCCGCCGCTGGAGCCAGCGGAGGACGACCAGCAGATCCGCAACGACGTGACCGTGACCCGCTCCGGCGGGTCCTCGGCGCGGGTCACGCAGACCACGGGGGCGCTGTCCGTGGCCGACCCCGAGGACGGGGGCGTCGGCACCTACGACGAGTCCGTGACCCTGTCCCTGTACCTGGACTCCCAGGCCGAGCAGCAGGCCGCGTGGCGGGTGGCGCTGGGCACGTGGGACGAGGCCCGCTATCCGACGATCCGGGTGATGCTGCACGCGGTGCCGTACCTGATCGACGAGGTGCTGGCGCTCGACATCGGGGACCGCCTCACGATCGCCAGCCCCCCAGCGTGGCTCCCGCCCGACCTCATCGACCAACTCGCCTTCGGCTACAGCGAGGTACTGGACCAGTTCACCTGGGACGTCTACTTCAACTGCGTGCCCGCTGGCCCGTGGACGGTGGGCGTCGTCGAGGACGATGTCCTCGGCCGCGTCGACACCGACGGCTGCACCCTGAACGGGCCGATCTCCAGCTCGACGACCACGGTCAACGTGGCGACCGCCGTCGGCGTCCCGCGGTGGATCGACTCGGCCACCTACGGCTCGATGTTCCCCTTCGACATCCGCGTCGGGGGCGAGGTGATGCGGGTGACGAACATCGTGGGGACTGCCCTGTCGCAGACCATGACCGTCCAGCGCGGGCGGAACGGGATCACGAAGGCCCACGCGTCCGGCACCCCGGTGGTGCTGGCGAACCCGATGCGCCTCGCGCTCTGACCTGAGGAGGTGCCCCGGTGGCCTTCGCCGGACAGAAGATCACGGCTGCTCAGTTCAACCGGTTGCAGCCCAAGAAGTACTCCGCCGTCGGGACGGGCACGCTGACCGGGCCGCTCTCCAACGCCGACGTGACCGGGGCGACGATCACGCTGACGACCGAGACGGCCAACGCGATGTACACCGTGTGGTGCACGTGGGACTTCAACATGACCGGCGCCTCGTCCGGCACCGAGACGGGCCGCCTGAACCTGGACGGGGCGAACCTCAGCCCGCTGACCACGAACGCCGACCCGGACAACGGCGGGCGCGGCACGGTCCCGCAGAACTACAACGGCACCATCGCCACGCCGGGGTCGCACACGTTCAAGCTCGTGGCCAGCCCGCTCACCGGGCAGCAGGTGCAGAACGTGAACTGCTCGATCATCGTCGAGATCACGGAGGTCGTCTGATGCCCTGGGTCGTCCCCGCCGCCGAGTCCCGCCAGTACGACGGGGCCAACGCGGCCGACCTCGCCGCGTGGATCGGCGCCGACGAGTACGCCGAGACGGGCGACGCCCTGACCCTGACGGTCACCGTGTGGGGCCTCACGAACGACGTGGTCCTCCAGCCGGGCTGGTGGCTGATACGGCAGGTCGGCCAGTGCGGCGGGGCGCACAGCCCCGAGGACTACGCCCGCCTGTGGCACGAACTCCCCACGGCCTGACCCCTGCACGCCCTTCGCCCCGTGCCGTCCTGGCCGGGGCTCACGCATGTCTGGAGGCACACGTGCCTGATCTGTGGATGCCGGGCGCCACGCGCCTCGACATCGGCGACCACGCCCCCACCGACGGCGGCCCGGCCAAGGCCATCGCGCACATCACGTGGGACCGCAACGCGACCGCGGCGAAGCCCGCCGACCTCGTCCCCTACACCAACCTCGTCGAGTACTTCGGCCGGAACCCGGACGGCAAGGCCGCTGCGCCTCACCTGCTGTGGGATCCATTCACCGGGGCCGTCACGCAGTTCCACCCGGCGACCTCCCGCTCCAAGTCCCTGGCGGACCAGGCGGGCGGGACCCGCACGAACCGCGCGGGCAGCGTCGTGATCCAGATCGAGACGGTGTTCTTCCCGTACTGCCGCGTGGGCGGGCGGGTGTACGCGGAGCTGACCGACACCCCGTGCAAGGGCTGGCCGGAGCTGCTCGCGTGGGTGCGCTCGTGGGGTGTGCCGGACGTGTGGCCGATGGGCCGACCGATCGATTTCGCTCCGCGCCGGAGCGAGTCCGTGTGGGAGTCCCGCGCGGGCTGGTACGCGCACGCGCACGTCCCCGAGAACGACCACCAGGACCCGGGCTCGTGGCCCGCGTTCACGACCAGCCCGACCCCTGTGCCCGCCGAGGAGGACCCCGTGCCCGAAGACCTGACCGAGTCCACCGACACCGACGTCCGGATCCCGGCCGACACCTGGACCCTGACCGCGATGGCCGCCGACTCCGCGCTGCTCCAGGGCAAGGCGTCGTACGTGCTCACCTCCTACGCCACCGTGGCCGGCGCCCCGGGCACGCGCGTGAAGGGCCGTTACCAGGACTACGACGTCGCGAAGAAGCGCAGCTCGCTGGACCTGCCGATGGACGCCGGGGTCATCGGCGCGGACGGGCGCCTCGACGTCCACCTCGACCGCAACGGGCAGCTCCCCGCAGGCACGCAGCTTCGGCTCGAACTCTGGGCGGACAAGCCGATCACCGTGACGTACCGCGTGCTGCGCGGTCGCGTCTGGCGCTGACCAACTCCCCTCTCACAGAAGTGGATCACCCATGGGAATCGCAGCCTTCTGGAAGGCCGCCTTCGAGCGCGCCGTCCGTACCTTCGCTCAGGGCACCATCGGCGCGATCGGCGCCGGGGCCCTCAGCATCCTCGACGTGGACTGGGGTGAGGCGGCTGGTGTCGGCGGCCTGGCCGCTGTGCTGTCCGTGCTCACCTCGGTCGCGACGTCCGGCGTCGGCCGCCCCGGGCCCGGCATCACCGAGACCGCGGTCGACCGCCCGACCTCGATCGTCTGATGTGGCCGGCGGCGGCGCGGCGGGTGTCTCGCCGCCGCGCGTACCTCGTCACCCTCGGCCTGGCCTGGGCCGGGTACGGAGCGCTCGGCATGATCGGCAACGTGACCTACAGCCGTAGCCGCGGCATCGCCGAGCTGACCCGCTGGGTCCCGATCGACGTCCTGGGCTGGGGCTGGGTCGCGCTCGGCCTGCTCGCCGTCCTGGCCGCCGTGCCTGCGCGCTGCCCCCGTGTGCAGGCGATGGGCTTCGCCGCGGTCAGCACCCCGGCCGCGCTGTGGGGGACGGCGTTCGCGTACTCCGCGGCGACCGGGTTCGACGGGGCGGCCGGCGGGGCGTGCGGCTGGCTCGGGTTCGCGCTCGGGACGTTGTGGGTGTCGGGCATGGAGGACCCGCCGCCCCGTCACCTGAGGAAGGGGCGACGCTGATGGACATGGGGGCGCTGGTCGCGTCGGGGGTAGCTGGCCTGGTCGGTGTGCTGACGTGGCAGCAGTCCCGCGCGTCGAACCGCCGGTCTGATTTCACGGCGATCACTGAGCGCCTGGACCGCGAGCTGAAGGAAGAGAAGGTCCAGCGGCGGCTGACGAACAGCTACGTGCTGGAGCTGCTGCGCTGGGCCCGGCGCGTGGAGCCGACCACGCAGGCCGGGCCCGTTCCTGATCCGCCGGCCGACCTCGATCTGTCGCCCTGGCAGCCGTGACCTGAGAGGGGGCCGTGATGGCTCTGCCCGCGACGCGTGTCGTCACCGGGAAGTACACCAACCCCGCGACCCAGACTGCGGCCACCGGGTTCGTCCGGCTCACCCCGCTGCCCGCGGTGTGGACGGACACCGTCAACGGGGAGCGGCTGCCCGGGGGCGTGGAGCTGGACCTCGTCGCGGGGCAGTGGTCACAGGCGCTGATCACGACGGACGCGGCCGGGGTCGAGCCGGGCACGAACCGGTACTGGCAGATCGAGGAGCACATCGACGGGCAGCCCGTCGCCGCAGGGGTGTTCGCGCTGCCGACGGGCGATGGGTCCCCGGTGCGGGTGGCGACGCTGCTCGACCCGGACCCGGGGGTGCCGCAGTACGCGCCGATGGTCCTGTCCGTGAACGGCGAGGTCGGTGTCGTCGTGCTGGTGCCGGCCGACATCGGGGCGCTGGCGGCGGACGGCGGGACGCTGACGGGGAACTTGACGGTGGCCTCGTCGTACGACGGGACGACGTCGAGCGACTCGACGCGCAGGATCACGCTCCAGTCGTACCAGCGGGCGACGTACCCGGGGCACTGGGGCGAGCCGCTGCGGCTGGACCTGCTGCGGGACGACGCGAAGGCGATGATCGCCTGGCGTGAGGGCTACACCGGGAACGGGCTGCGGTCGGTCGCGTGGATCGGCGCGCACGGCAAGAGCAACGACGGGCTGTCCTGGCACAACCACATCAGCATCGAGGTGCCGGACCTCAGCGGTGCGCTCCAGACAGCGCTGGAGATCCCCTACGCGCAGTTCAACACCCCCAACGGATTCGGGATCGCGGCGGCTGACGTCTACGTGCGCGCGGTCGCGAAGCTGATCGCCTCCGGCGTCCCGCTGATCGTCGAGGGCTCCCCGGGCACGAACCGTGACCTGGTCTTCGGCAGCACGGACGGCACGAACGTGGGCGGCAAGGACGCCTACAAGCGCTGGGCGATCCGCGCCGACTCCGTCGCGGAGACCGGGTCGAACGCCGGGTCCGACTTGCGGTGGATCCGCTACAACGACCTCGGCGCGGCGATCGACTCGCCCATCTACGGGAAGCGCAGCAACGGCTTCATCGGGCTCGGCGGGAACGTCTCGCCTCAGGTCCAGCTCGACATCGGCGCGGCGAACTCCGGCTCCTGGGAGGCCCGCCTGAACCGGGGCGCCACGACCAACTCCGCAGGCCTCTCCTTCGCCACGAATGCCGTCGTCCAGTGGACGGTCGGCATGCGCAACGACTCCACGAACGACCTGCACGTCAGGGACAACGTCAACGGCCGCACGCCGTGGAAGGTCCGGACGACCGGCGCGGTGGAGGCTGGTCTCGGCTTCGCCCGTGGGCGGACGGCGGTGGCCGATGCGAACTACACGATCTTGACGACGGACTCGCGGATCGCGGTCACGTCGATCACGGCCGCGCGGGTGATCACGCTGCCCAACGTTGCGACGGCCACCGGCCAGGAGTTCGTGATCAAGGATGAGTCGGGCGCCGCCGACGGCACCAAGACGATCACCGTGAGCGGCGCCGCGAACATCGACGGCGCGGCGAGCAAGGTGATCAACGCGGCGTACGGGTCGCTGAGGGTGTACTCCAACGGGACCGCGTGGTTCACCTACTGACCGGCGAACAACGTCGCCCCCTGTCTGGCCTTCGGGCCGGGCAGGGGGCGACGTCGTGTCTGCGGCCGATTCCCCCGCGCGGCGGGGACAACTTGAAACATCGAACCGGAACACCCCCGCGCTGCGGGGACGAGCAGTGCCCCGCGTCCGCCGGGCTGCTGCTTTGGCAGAGTAGCGCAGCCGACCGACAGCAGTCAGCGGTTCCTACGGCTCGGCGAGGTCGGTCCGGGCTCCGCGGCCGGGGCGAGCCTGGTGGGCGGCGCGTACTGCGGCCGCGTCGTACAGGGCCGTGATGCGGCCCGCGCTGGACACGCCCGTTCCGGCGCGCTTGATACCCCACCGGGAGAGCTGCCGTCGCGCGGCGTCGCGGGTGAGGCCGAGGTGCTCCCCGGCTTGCTCGGCGGACCACAGCTCGGGCTGCTGGTCGGGCATCAGTAGTCCTCCTTCAGTGAGGTGATGTACGTGGAGGCCTCGCGGCGGGTCAGCCCCTCGATTCCGGCGCGGTCGGTGGGGCCGCTCATGAAGCCGCCGCCGTCGCCGCTGCGGCGCCGCTGGTCGAGCAGGGACAGGATGAAGTCGACCTGCTTGGGGGTGACCATCGGGGTCCCGGGCGCGGGGGGCGGGGTGACGCCTACGGCTTCGGCGGCCGCGGTGACGACGGCGTGCTCGCGGTCCTGGACGTGCTTGCGGATGCGGGCGGCGACCTGGTCGGCCTGGCGGGCCTTGAGGGTGCCGGTGTGGCCGGTGATGGCGTAGCGGTAGCCGCCGGCCTCTTCGGTCCACTGCTCGATGGTGGCGTCCGGGACGCCGGCCTTCTGGGCGAGGAGGTGGATGCGCTCGGCGTCGTGGCTGCTGATGGCCATGGTGGTCCCCCTTGGATCGGCTTGGGTGGTGCCCTTGCTGACGCTTTAACTATGCCTCACGTGAGGCACAGTCGTCAAGGGGTGCCCCGCCCACAGCGACGCCCCCTGCCACAGCTCCGGCCGGGCAGGGGGCGCTTCGTGCGTTCTGGCGCCCTGTTGCGCCACCGCGCCCTAGCGTTACGGTGCGCGCTCCACACGACCCACAGAGGGGGATCCATGGCCCGCAAGTTCCGTATGGTCGGCAGCAATTCGGGTTCGAACGGCTGCCCGACCCTGTACACGATTCCCGACGGGAGGTACGTAGTCCAAGGGCCCCGGGTCGACGACCCGGAGGAGCTAGCCCAGCTCGACCGGCGGGCGCCGGGCGAGGGCGCGGTCATCGTCCCGCGCGAGCTGCTCGCGAATTTCGGTCCCCGGGAGGCGATCCACGTGCCGCAGATGATCACGTTCGCCGAGTTCGACGCCATGTTCGCCAACCTGAAGCACTCGGCGTGGCGGCTGGAGACCCGGCGCCGGTACGCGTCGGACGAGACCACGCCGACGTACCGCCAGTTCGTCGCTGGGGAGCCGGTCGATTGGACGAGCTGGGACGCGGAGTGGTGCGCCGAGCGCCGGGAACAGACTCGGCTGGGGAAGAGGTTCGAGCGGGTACGGATCCTGGACACCCCGCCGACGGTCGCGCAGCGGTACCTCCTCGACAACGCTCGGCGGAACAGCGCCGTGGGCGAGGACATCCGCGTCCTGGACCGCTCGCAGGCCGAGGAACTCAGCCTGCCCCACGAGGACTTCTGGATCTTCGACGCCCGGGTGGTCGCCCTGCTGCACTTCGACGAGGACGACGAGATGACCGGCGTGGAACTCATCACGAACCCGGTGGAGGTGCTGCCGTACCTCCAGGCCCGCGAGGCCGCCTGGCACTACGCAAGGCCTTACGACCAGGCGTAGGGCGGATACGGTGCCCGGGTGAGCACCGACTTTCAGCAGGCCAGGGTGGCGCTCGGCATCCGGCTCCGTGAGCTGCGGGGCCGGACGTCCGGGCGGGCCCTGGCCGCTCAACTCGGCTGGACCCAGTCGAAGGTGTCCAAGCTCGAGACCGGCCGGCAGACCGCGACGCCGGAGGATCTCCGCGCGTGGGCGGAAGCGACCGGCCACCCGGAGGCGGGCGAGGAACTCCTGTCCCGGCTCCAGGGGCTGGAGTCGCGGTCCCGGTCCTGGCGGCGCCAGCTCGCCGCCGGGCACCGGCCGGTGCAGGACACGCTCACGACCGAGTACGAGCGCGCGTCGGTGCTGTACGCGTGGGAGGGCTCGATGGTCGTCGGGCCGCTCCAGACCGCCGACTACGCCCGCGCGATCTTCGAGTCGTACTCCGAGCTGCACCAGTCGCCGCGCGACACCGAGGCCGCAGTACGGGCGCGAATGGAGCGGCAGCGGCTGCTGCATGACGGGCGGCAGGCGTACCACGTGGTGATGTGGGAGGCCGCGCTCTACTCGCGGATCTGCCGGCCGGGCGCGCTCGCTGCCCAGCTCGACCGCCTCGCAGGGACGATCGGACTCGACACGGTCCACCTCGGCATCGTGCCCTTCGCCGCGCGCGTCCCCATCCCGCCGGGGCCCGGCTTCTGGATCCTCGATGACCGGCTCGTCCTCGTCGAGGACTGGCACGCGGAGCTGTGGCTCGACGACCGGGACAGCCTCGGCGTGTACCAGCGGGTGTGGGAGCGGCTCGCCGGGGCTGCGGTCTACGGGGACGCCGCGCACCGCCTGATCGCCCGGGCGAGGGCTGCTCTCGACCTCGCGTGAGCATCATCGCGAATCCGCCGGGGCGGCGCGAGAATCATCGAGAATCACACGGCACGGCGCGAATCACCCGCGCCTACGGTGCAGGTCATGGACACCGATACCCGCCCCCCGGGGGCCGCCGCAGCGGGTACGGGCTGGTGCGCATGGCACCGTGGCCCGTCCAGCACAGCCCGTCTCGTCGAGGAATCTCCCGTCGACCGCACGTCGGCATCGCCGTACCGCCGGAGCGCGTGCGCACCGTGCGTCGAGCAGCGGCGCCTGACTCCCGTGGAGGCCGCGTCGTGACGCCGGTCCGGTGCGTCGAGATGGAGGCGTCCGCCCTGTCGACGTGCACGGTCTGTGGAGATCGGACGATCGGCCGGATCTGGTACCTCGTCGAGCCCGAGCGCGCGCGGCGGGGCGAGCCCCCGCGGGTGGCCCACAAGCGGCACAGCGACGCCGAGATCCAGGCCGCTGTCGAGGAGGCGCAGGATGCGTAGGCTCCGCAGCGGGGACCGGGTCCTCGACAAGATCCTCGGCCGGGTGGGCGTCGTGCAGTCGGCGGACGTCGCCGAGTACGCGGTGCGCAGCGAGTACACCGGGGCGACGTGGTCGGCGGCGCGGTGGGACCTGGAGTTGCTGCCGCCGTTGCGGGTCGGGTCGTCGCCGGTGCAGCCTCGCCGGTACTCGGCGCCGCCGAGACCCTCGGGGCTGCGCCCCTGACTTGCCGCCGCGGCCGGCCCGCCTCGGTGTGCGAGGGCGCCCCGGCCGGCCACCGACGGCGGATCGGTCGGCCGGGGCTCAGCGCACGAGGTCGGCGAGCGGGACACCAATCGCGTCGGCGATGCGGATCAGGGTGTCGAGCTTCGCGGACGCGTGGCCCTGCTCGATGCGGTTGTACGAGGCGAGGGACATGTCGACGCGCAGCGCGACTTTCTCCTGCGTGAGGTTGGCCCAGAGACGCGCGGCGCGGATCTGATCGCCGATGGCGCGACGGCGTGCGAGGACGCGGTCGTCGGGCATCGGCTCGTGGTGCACTCAGCCACGGTCACGCCTCCATGATCGAAATGTCTTTATGGTCAACCATAAGGAGGTTGATCATGCTGATCTGCGGGTATCCGCCCAAGATCCCCAGACTGGCCCTCCCCGCTCCCCAAGCATCGGGAGGGCCTGACTCGCCCCCCGCTCCCTCGCTGGAGCGGGGGGCGCTGTCGTGCGCCGGTAGCGCGATTCGGGGCTTTGCTACTCACCCCGTGTGGGCGCCGGGCGGCGCCGCCGGGAGCTGTTCCCGCGGGAACACGGCGGGGCGTCCGGCCGCATTTGGCGTCATCGAGCGTCATCGAACGGCACCAGAATGTCCCGAAAACCGGCATCGTCGCAGGTCACAATCAGGTCAAAAAACTGGTTCAAGTCCCGTTACTCACCCTGATCGATTCGGGCCCCGTCCTCACGAAGAGGACGGGGCCCGAGTCGTTTGTACGGGGATGCCGCCGCGCGGCCCCGGGCCGTGCGTTCGGAGATCCTCTCCCCCGGGTCGCCGGCGCGCCCTACCCTGGCGGGGACGAGCCGTTGAGAAGGGCAGGGTCCGATGTCTTCCGACGCCACTCCCGACCCGTACGCCGAGCCGATCGCCTTCGGCAGCAGGATGCAGCTCCTCCGGGAGCGGCGCGGCATGAGCCGGGTCGTGCTCGCCGGGCTCCTCGGCCGGTCGCCGGCCTGGGTGAAGCAGGTCGAGAAGGGCGGGATCGGGGCGCCGGGGCTCGACACGGTGCTCCAGGTCGCCGAGGTCCTGCGGGTGCGCAACCTCGCCGAGCTCACCGGGCGCCCCGAGCCCCGGGTGGACCTCTTCGTGGGGCCCGGGCACCCGCGGCTCGCGGCCGTCCGCGCGGCGGTGGACCACCTGCCACTGGTCACCGAGCGGGAGGCCCCGCCGGTACCCCATCTGCGGGCGCGCCTGGCGAAGGCGTGGAGCGCCCGGCACCGGGCGGCCAACCACCGCGACGTGATCGGCGCTCTGCTGCCGGACCTGATCCGGGACTCCGAGCTGGCCGTACGGCAGGCCCGGCGTCCGGAGGAGTGGCGCGCGGCGCAGGCCGTCGTGGCCGAGGTGTACTCGCTGGCCCAGTTCTTCGTCGCCTACCAGCCGGACAGCTCGCTCCTGTGGCGCGTGGCCGAGCGCGGCATGATGGCGGCCCGGCAGTCCGGTGACCCGCACGCGATCGGCGTGGCCGCGTGGCTCATGGCCCAGGCGCACCGCGACTCCGGCCCCGGGCACTACGACGCGGCGGACGCGGTCGCGCTGGAGACGGCGCGGTTCCTGGAGCCACTGCTGCCCGACGGGACCGACGACGTACGGGCCGTCGCGGGCGCGCTCGCCTTCGAGGCCGGGTACACGGCGGCCCGCCGGGGCGAGGCGGGTACGGCGTGGCGGTACTGGGACTCCGCGCGGGCGGTGGCCGAGCGGCTGCCGGAGGCGTACTACCACCCGGTGACCTCGTTCTCCCGGGGCGCCATGGGCGCGCACGCGGTCACCGTGGCCGTCGAGCTGCACTCGGGCCCGGAGGCGGTGCGCCAGGTCGCGCGGGCCGACGCGGACGCCATCCCGTCCCGGCCGCGCCGGGCCCGGCACCGGATCGAGGAGGCGCGCGGCTACCAGCTCGACGGCCGCCCTGACCTGGCGCTCGCCACGCTGGCGCAGGCGCACGAGGCGGCCCCGGAGACGATCACGTACAACGGGTACGCCCGCAGGATCGTGCTGGAGCAGTCCGAGTCCAAGGTCACCGCCCGCAGGCGCCAGGCCGCCGAACTCGCCGCCCGGATCGGCCTGCTGGCCGCGTAGGCCGTGTCCGGCCGAGGGGTATGGATCCCTGCCCTCTGCCGGGGGCGGGCGGCTCTACGGTCCCTGCATGACACTGCGTGCCTACGACGTCCCCGCGCCCCCGTCCTCCACCTGCGGGCTCTGCGGGCGGCCGATCCTCGACCGTGCGTACCTCCTCGCCGAGCCCGGCACGCCGGTGCCGGAAGAACCGCGGCTCGTGCACCAGGGACACCCCGAGGTGCGGGAGGCCGTCGTGCGGCGGCTGCGTACCGGGGACAAGGTCCTCGACACGGCGCTCGGCCGTGTGGGCATCGTGCGGGCGGTCGGAGTCGGCGACTACACGGTGCGCAGCGAGTACTCGGGCGTCACCTGGGCCGCCCCGCGCTGGGACCTCGAACCGCTCCCGCCCCTGCGGGTCGGCCCGCTCACGACGAGCCCCGCACCACCGTGACGGCCCCGGCGCCCCGGGTGGGCCGGAGCGGGCGCCCGGGCGGGAGCCGGACCCCACGGCCGGGGTCACGACGAGTCCCGCACCACCAGCCGTGTCGGCAGGACCAGGCTCGGGGGGGTGTCCGAGGGGCGGGATATCTCCCGCAGCAGCACCCCCGTCATCGCGCGGCCCATCTCCTCGATCGGCTGGCGCACGCTCGTGAGGGCCGGGTCCATGTGGCGGGCGATGGCCGAGTCGTCGAAGCCCACCAGCGCCACGTCGTCCGGGATGCGGCGGCCCGACTCGCGCAGCACCCGGCGCGCCCCGGCCGCCATCACGTCGGAGGCGGCGAACACCGCGTCCAGGTCCGGCCAGCGCGCCAGGAGTTCCGTCATCGCCCGGCGGCCGCCCGCTTCGGTGAAGTCGCCCTCGGCCACCCGGTCGGGGGCCAGGCCCTCCGTGGTGAGCGCCTCGCGGTAGCCGTCCAGGCGGCAGCGCGCGCCGTACACGTCCATCCGGCCGGTGATCGTGGCGATCCGGGTGCGGCCGCGCGCCGCGAGGTGGGCGACGGCCGAGCGGGCCCCGGCCAGGTTGTCGGAGTCGACCGAGGGCAGCGGCTCCTCGGCCGAGCGGCGGCCGCTGACGACGACCGGTATGCCCAGTTCGACGAGGAGTTCCGGGAGCGGGTCGTCCGCGTGGACCGAGACCAGCAGGACGCCGTCCACCCGGTGGGAGGCCAGGTACTGGGCGAGCCGGCGGCGTTCGCGGTCGTTCCCAGCGAGGGTCAGCAGGAGCTGCATCTCGGTGTCGGCGAGGGCCGCGCCGACGCCCCGGACGATGTCGGAGAAGTACGGCTCGGCGAAGAAGCGGGTCTCCGGCTCGGGGACCACCAGGGCCAGCGCGTCGGCCCGGTTGGCGGCCAGGGTGCGGGCGGCGCGGTTGGGTACGTAACCGAGCTCGGCGACCGCCGCCTCGACGGCGGCCCGGGTGCGCTCGCTGACCCGGGGGGAGCCGTTGATGACCCGGGAGGCGGTGCCCCGGCCGACGCCCGCGCGGGCGGCCACCTCCTCCAGCGTCGGGCGCCCCGCGCCGCGCACCCGAAGGCCGCGGATACCGCTGTTCCGGCGATCAACCACGTCAATCCCCCCTTGGCTCCCTTGGCTCCCCTGGCCGAGAACATAACGTGTCCGTTGCCTTGACACCCCTTCAGGCAGCCGCGACCCTTCAACACATCACTTGTGGGAGCGCTCCCACCGTACCGCGCTCATTCATGACCCGCACGTACTCAGGCCCTCGCCGACGGAAAATCAACTCCCGGACCCCACGGGTCGGTTGAACCGGCGCGGGTGCACACGTCAGGACACTGGGAGGACGCAATGCGCAAGGCCGTAATCCTCGCGCTCGCCGCCGCCCTCGGGGCCGGCCTGCTGGCCGGCTGCGCCGAGGACGCCGACGGGCCCGCGGGAGGCGCCACGAAGGGCTCCGGCTCGGGCGGCGGCAAGACCACGCTCACGGTGGGGGTGTTCGGGGCCTTCGGGCTCAAGGAGGCCGGGCTGTACGACGAGTACATGCGGCTGAACCCCGGCATCAGGATCGAGCAGACCTCGATCGAGCGCAACGAGAACTACTACCCGCAGCTGCTCACCCACCTGGGCAGCGGCAGTGGCCTGGCGGACGTCCAGGCGGTCGAGGTCAACAACATCGCGGAGATCACCGCGACGCAGTCGGCCAAGCTGGAGGACCTGGGCAAGGCGCCGGGCGTGGACAAGTCCGCGTTCCTGGACTGGAAGTGGGCCCAGGGCACCGACAAGAGCGGCAAGACGGTGGCGCTGGGCACCGACATCGGGCCGCAGGGCATCTGCTACCGCAAGGACCTGTTCGCCAAGGCCGGGCTGCCCACCGACCGGGAGGCCGTGGGCAAGCTGTGGGCCGGGGACTGGGGCAAGTACCTGGCGGCCGGGAAGCAGTTCAAGGCGAAGGCGCCCAAGGGCGCGGCGTTCGTGGACTCGGCCTCCGGGGTGATGGCGGCGATCACCGGCGGCAGCGCGGAGCGGTTCTACGACAAGGACGGGAAGGTCTCGTACAAGACCAGCCCCGGGGTGAAGGAGGCGTGGGACACCGCGGCCGCGTTCGCCACGCAGGGCCTGACCGCCAAGCTCCAGCAGTTCACCCCGGCCTGGGACCAGGGGTACGCCAACGCCACCTTCGCCACCGTCTCCTGCCCGGCCTGGATGCTCGGCTACATCCAGGACAAGGCCGGGGCCGCGGGCAAGGACAAGTGGGACGTGGCGGCGGCGCCGAAGCCCAGCAACTGGGGCGGCTCGTTCCTGACCGTGCCGTCCGCGGGCAAGCACAAGGCGGAGGCCGCGAAGCTGGCCGCCTGGCTGACCGCGCCGGCCCAGCAGGCGACCCTGTTCGAGAAGCGCGCCAGCTTCCCCTCGGCCTCGGCCACGTACGAGCTCCCGGCGGTGGCGAACGCCAAGCACCCGTACTTCGGCGGCGCGCCGACCGGGCAGATCTTCGCCAAGGCCGCCGAGGGCGTGCCGGTGCAGATCCTGGGCCCGAAGGACCTGATCATCGCGCAGAACCTGGCCGACGTGGGCATGCTCCAGGTCGACCAGCGGGGGAAGTCCCCGCAGGAGGGCTGGGACGCGGCGGTGAAGAAGATCGACAACGCACTGGACCAGTGAGCACTCCATGACGAGCGAGGCAACCACGGCCGCGCCCTCCCACGAGGAGGGCGCGGCCCCCGCCGCGGCGCGCGCGGCGGACGAGCGGCGCAGGGCACGGCGCAGCCGCTGGTACCGGTGGGACGTGCGCTTCAGTCCGTACGCCTTCGTGGCGCCGTTCTTCGTGTTCTTCGCGGTCTTCGGGCTGGTCCCGATGCTCTACACCGGCTGGGCCTCCCTGCACCGGGTGGAGCTGACCGCGCCGACGGACATGGAGTGGGTGGGGCTGCGCAACTTCACCCGGCTGCTCGACGACGAGTTCTTCTGGAACGCGCTGAGGAACACGCTGACCATCGGGCTGATCTCGACCGTGCCGCAGCTGCTGATGGCGCTGGGCGTGGCGCACCTGCTCAACTACCAGCTGCGCGGCTCGATGTTCTTCCGGGTCGCGATCCTCACCCCGTACGCCACCTCGGTGGCCGCCGCGACCCTGGTCTTCGTGCTGCTCTTCGGGCGCGACTACGGGATGATCAACTGGGCGCTCGGGGCGGTGGGCGTGGGGCCGGTCGACTGGCAGAACGGCGACTGGACCTCGCAGCTGGCGGTCTCCACGATCGTGGTGTGGCGCTGGACGGGCTACAACGCGCTGATCTACCTGGCGGCGATGCAGGCCATCCCGCACGAGCTGTACGAGTCGGCGGCGCTGGACGGCGCCTCGCGCTGGCAGCAGTTCGTGCACGTCACGGTCCCGGCGCTGCGGCCGACGATCCTGTTCACCTGCGTGGTGTCCACGATCGGGGCGACGCAGCTGTTCGGCGAGCCGCTGCTGTTCAGCGGGGGCGGGGGCGCCACCGGCGGCTCCGACCACCAGTTCCAGACGCTGGGCCTGTACCTGTACGAGCAGGGCTGGGTGAACCTGCACCTGGGCCGGGCCTCGGCGATCGCCTGGACGATGTTCCTGATCCTGCTGGTCGTGGGCGCGGTCAACGGCCTGATCGCCCGCCGACTGCGCAAGAGCGCGTAGGGGAGCCCGATGCTGACCACCACCAAGCGCGCGGGGCGCCAGCTGCACGGCGGCCGAATCACCTACGCCGTGCTGACCCTGTTCACGATCGGCTCGCTGTTCCCCCTGGTGTGGACCGCGATCGCCGCCTCCCGCAGCAACGGGCGGCTCGCCCAGACCCCGCCGCCCTTCTGGTTCGGCGGGAACCTGTTCAAGAACCTGGAGATCGCCTGGACCGACGCCAACATGGGCACGGCGCTGCTCAACACCACGGTCGTGGCCGGATCGGTGGCGCTGGGCACGGTGCTCTTCTCCACGCTGGCCGGCTTCGCCTTCGCCAAGCTGCGCTTCCGCTTCAAGAACCTGCTCCTGCTGATGGTGATCGGCACCATGATGGTGCCGCCGCAGCTGAGCGTCGTACCGCTGTACATGCTGGTCGCGAAGCTGTCCTGGACCGATCAGCTGCAGGCGGTGATCCTGCCCGCGCTGGTGTGCGCCTTCGGGGTGTTCTTCATGCGCCAGTACCTGGTGGAGGCGCTGCCCACCGAGCTGGTCGAGGCCGCCCGGGTGGACGGGGCGAGCAGCTGGCGGGTGGTGTGGCACGTGGTGTTCCCGGCCGCGCGGCCCGCGATGGCGGTGCTCGGGATGCTGACCTTCGTCATGTCCTGGAACGACTTCTTCTGGCCGATCATCGCCCTGACGCAGAACGGCAGCCCGACCGTCCAGGTCGCGCTCACCGGCCTGGGCCGGGGGTACATCCCCGACCAGTCGGTGATCATGGCGGGCGCGCTGCTGGGCACGCTGCCGCTGCTGGTCGCCTTCGTCCTGTTCGGCCGCCAGATCGTGGGCGGCATCATGCAGGGCGCCGTCAAGGGCTGACCCGATCCCGTCCCCCTCGCACCCGTCCCTCTCGCACACGTTGGGAGCTCAACCATGCCCGTCACCTTCCCCGACGGCTTCCTGTGGGGCACCGCCACCGCCGCGTACCAGATCGAGGGCGCGGCCCGTGAGGGCGGTCGCACGCCCTCCATCTGGGACACCTTCAGCCACACCCCCGGCCGCACCGAGAACGGCGACACCGGCGACACCGCCTGCGACCACTTCCACCGCAGGGCCGAGGACGTGGCGCTGATGGCGGACCTCGGGGTGGGCGCGTACCGCTTCTCGGTCTCCTGGCCGAGGGTGCAGCCGACCGGGCGCGGCCCGGCCGTCCAGCGCGGCCTGGACTTCTACCGGGGCCTGGTCGACGACCTGCTCGGGCGGGGCATCAGGCCGGTGCTCACGCTGTACCACTGGGACCTGCCGCAGGAGCTGGAGGACGCGGGCGGCTGGCCCGAGCGGGAGACCGCGTACCGCTTCGCGGAGTACGCGTCCCTGGTGGCCGGGGCGCTGGGCGACCGGGTGGAGATGTGGACCACCCTCAACGAGCCGTGGTGCAGCGCCTTCCTGGGGTACGGCTCCGGGGTGCACGCCCCGGGCCGCACCGACCCGGTCGCCGCGCTGCGCGCCGCCCACCACCTGAACCTGGCGCACGGCCTGGGCGCGAGCGCGCTGCGGGCCGCGCTGCCCGCCCGGGCGCAGGTGTCCATCAGCCTGAACCCCTGCGAGGTGCGGGCGAGGAGCGAGGACCCGGCGGACCTGGACGCGCGGCGCCGGATCGACGCGCTGTCCACCCGGGTCTTCACCGGGCCGCTGCTGAAGGGCGCCTACCCGGCGGACCTGCTGGCGGACACCGCGGGCCTGACGGACTGGTCGTTCGTACGGGACGGGGACCTGGCGGCGATCCACCAGCGGCTGGACTGGCTGGGGGTCAACTACTACTCCCCCACGCTGGTCTCGGGCGCCGAGGAGGGCGCGCCCCCGGCCGACGGCGGCAACGGCGGGCACGGGATCACCGCGCACACCCCCTGGCCGGGCGCGGACCGGGTGGCCTTCCACCAGCCGCCGGGCGAGCGCACCGAGATGGGCTGGACGGTGGACCCGTCGGGGCTGCGGGACCTGCTGGTGCGGCTGGGCCGGGAGTTCCCGGGGCTGCCGCTGGTGGTGACGGAGAACGGCGCGGCCTGCGACGACAAGGTGTCCGCGGACGGCTCGGTGCACGACCCGGACCGGATCGCCTACCTGCACGGGCACCTGGCCGCGGTGCGCCGGGCGATGGAGGACGGCGCGGACGTGCGCGGCTACCTGCTGTGGTCGTTCCTGGACAACTTCGAATGGGCGTACGGCTACGGCAAGCGGTTCGGCATCGTCCACGTGGACTACGAGTCGCAGGCGCGCACCCCGAAGTCGAGTGCCCGCTGGTACGCGCGGGTGGCGCGCTCGGGGGAGCTGCCGGACACCCGGGCGGAGTAGCGCCGGGAGGCTGCGGCGGGGCGGCACGGAATGCCGTCCCGCCGCAGCGCTGTTAATTTCCGGCTTATGTCCTATTTGCGTACGCATGCCACCGCGGTCCTCACGGAACGGCCCGGGTGAGGCCGGATGGGGATCATCCGTGACCACCCCGAACTCGCCCTGTTCCTCTGCCTGGCGGGCGGCTACCTGGTCGGCAAGCTGCGCTTCGGCCCGATCACGCTCGGCGGCATCTGCGGCACGCTGATCGTCTCGCTGCTGCTCGGCACCCAGCACGTCACCGTCGACGACGACGTGAAGACGGTGTTCTTCGCGCTGTTCATCTTCTCGCTCGGCTACCTGGCCGGGCCGCAGTTCTTCGCCAACCTCAACCGCAAGAGCCTGCGCTTCTTCGTGCTCTGCTTCATCGAGCTGGCCTCGATCATCGGCATCGCGTTCTTCCTCGCCAAGACCTTCGACCTGGACGTGGGCACCGCCTCGGGCATCCTGGCCGGCGCCGCCACCGAGTCCGCCGTCGTCGGCACCGCGACCGAGGCGATCGGGCAGCTCAGCGGCCTGACGGCGGAGCAGGTCAGCCAGTACCAGGGCCACGTCGCCACCGCGTACACCGTCTGCTACCTGTTCGGCCTGATCACCATCGTGCTCTACACCAGCCAGTTCATGCCGATGCTGATGCGGGTGAACCTGCGCGACGCCTCCCGCGAGCTGTGGGAGAAGATGCGCGGCGGCGACAGCGGCCTGGAGGCCGACGAGCGCGAGGCGCTGCCCGGCCTGGTCGGGCGCACCTTCCTGGTCACCGAGGCCGACGGGCGCACCGTCGCCGACCTGGAGTCCTCGCTGGGCGGCCGGGTCACCGTCGAGTCCGTCAAGCGCGGCAGCAAGGTGCTCACCCCGCCCCCGCCGGACTTCGAGCTGACCCTGTCCGACCTGGTCCTCACGGTCGGCCGGCGGGCCAACATCATCGAGGCCGGCCGGGTCATCGGCCCCGAGACGCCCGCCATCCCCGGCCTGGACACCCCGCTGGCCACCCGGCAGATCGCGCTCACCGACAAGGCCCTCCAGGGCAGCACCCTGGACCGGCTCACCAAGGAGCACCCGGAGTTCACCAGCGGCGGGGTGTACGTCACCGACGTGCTGCGCAACGACCAGCACCTGCCCGCCACCCCCGACACGGTCGTCCACCGCGGCGACGTGCTCACCCTGGTGGGCTCCCGCTCCGGCCTGGGGCGGCTCGCCTCCAAGATCGGCGCGGTGGTGAAGAACGACGCCACCGACTTCATCTACCTGGGCCTGGGCATCGCGGTGGGTTCGCTGCTCGGCCAGGTCGTGGTCCGGTTCGGCGACGTCCCGCTGTCGCTGGGCACCGGCGGCGGCTGCCTGATCTCCGGGCTGCTCTTCGGCTGGTTCCGCTCGCTGCGCCAGACCTTCGGCGCCTTCCCGCCGCAGGCCGCGACCACGCTGAAGGACATGGGCCTGGCGGTCTTCATCGCCTGTACGGGACTGATCTCGGGGCCGCAGGCCTGGCCTCTGCTCAAGCAGTACGGGGCGCTGCTGCCGTTCGCCGGGATCGCGATGGTCCTGGTGCCCGCCACGCTCTCGCTGCTGGTGGGCCGCAAGCTGCTGAAGATCGAACCGCCGCTGCTGGTCGGCGCGATCGCCGGACAGCAGTGCTCGACCCCGGCGATCACCTCCGTCACCCAGGTGGCCCAGAGCTCGGTCCCGATGCTCGGCTACACGATCACGTACACCCTCTCCAACTTCCTGCTCCCCCTCACCGGACCCCTGCTGGTCGGCATCCTCGGAGCGTAATCAATGATCGACTTCCTCAACCGGAACATCTTCCAGCCCCATCCCGAGCTGCTGGTCTTCATCACCCTCGCCCTGGGCTTCCTCGTCGGGAAGCTGCGGTACAAGGCGATCGCGCTGGGGGCCGTGACCGGCTGCCTCATCATGGGGCTGGTCCTCGGGGCCCAGTTCGGGGTCACCATCGAGGGCACCGTGAAGAACCTCTTCTTCACGATGTTCCTCTTCGCCCTCGGCTACCGCGTCGGCCCGCAGTTCTTCCGCGGCCTGAAGAAGGACGGCCTCCCCCAGGTCATCAACGCGGTGGTCGTCTGCGTCACCGGCCTGCTGGTCTGCTGGGCCTTCGCCGCGATGCTGGGGTACGGCCCCGGGCTCAGCGCCGGCCTGCTCGGCGGCGCGCTCACCCAGTCGGCCGTCATCGGCGTCGCCCAGGACGCCATCGGCAACCTGCCGGGCCTGTCGGCCGCCGAGGTGAAGGACCAGGAGAACCTGGTCGCCATCGGCTACGCCGTGACCTACCCGCTCGGCACCATCCTGTGCGCCCTGCTGCTGGCCAGCGTGATCCCCCGGCTCTACCGCCGCGACCTGGCCGCCGAGTCGGCCGTGCTCGCCAAGGAGATGGACGCGCCCCAGGACAACCCCGACCTGCACGAGGGCTACTACGAGGTCGTCCTGCGCGCCTACACGGTGGAGCGCCCCGACATCGTGGGCCGCACCATCGACGACTTCGAGAAGCAGCAGAAGGAACTGGGCCGGCGCCTCTACATCACCGGGGTGCGCCGCGACGGCCAGGTCCTCGCCCACGACCAGGGCACCGTCCTGGCGCAGGGCGACGTGGTCGCCATGAGCGCCCTGCGCGGCGACCTGGTCAGCTACGACGCCCGTACGCACGTGGGCGGCGAGGCCGACGACGTGGAGCTGCTGGGCTACCAGACCGAGTCGCTGCACGTGGTGGCCTCGGAGAAGGCGCAGCTGGGCAAGACGATCGCCGAGCTGCGGGCCGAGCCGTTCATGGTGGGCGTCTACGTCGACAAGCTCTACCGCTCCGGCGCGGAGTTCCCGTACCGGCTCAACACCAAGGTCGAGCGCGGCGACACCCTGATCCTGACCGGCCCCAAGCGGCTGGTGGACCCGGCGGGCAAGGCGATCGGCAAGCCGGTCCCCACCAGCTTCGCCACCGACATGATCTGGATCGGCCTGGGGATCTTCCTGGGCGGCTGCATCGGCATCCCGGCGCTCAAGGCGGGCGGCGTGCCGATCTCGCTGTCCACCTCGGGCGGCGCACTGATCATGGGCCTGGTCTTCGGCTGGATCCGGGGCAAGTACCCGACGTACGGCAACGTGCCGCCGGGCGCCCAGTGGTTCATGGACACCCTCGGGCTCTGCCTGTTCGTCGCGGTCGTCGGCATCAACGCCGGCCCCTCCTTCACCAGCGGCCTGTCCACGGCCGGCTGGGGGCTGCTGGTCTTCGGCGCGGTGGCCACCGTGATCCCGCAGATCGTCGGCTTCCTGGTGGGCCACCACATCCAGAAGATCCGCTTCCCCATCCTGATGGGCGTCCTGGCCGGTGGACAGACCACCACCGCCGCCATCGGCGCGATCAACGAGTCCGCCAAGTCCCAGGTGCCGACGCTCGGTTACACCATCCCCTACGCGGTGGCCAACGTGCTGCTGACGATCTGGGGCGCCGTCATCGTCCTGCTCCACCACTGAGAACGCCCCGCGCCCACCCCCGCGACCGCAAGGAGCCACCGTGCCCAAGACGACCCTCACCCGCGCCCAGATCAAGGAATACGCCCAGCTCAGCCCGTTCGAGCTGAAGAACATCTTCATCGACCTGGCCCAGCAGGCCCAGGCGGACGAGCCGGGCCAGAAGGACAAGTCCTCGGTCCAGATGCTCAACGCGGGCCGCGGCAACCCCAACTGGACGGCCACCGGCCCCCGCGAGGCCTTCTACGCGCTCGGCTACTTCTCGCTGGCGGAGTCCCGCCGGGTGTGGACGGCCGACAACCTGGGCGGCATGCCGGAGAAGGACGGGTCCGGCGACCGCTTCGACGCGTTCGTCCGCAAGAACCCGGCGCTGCCCGGCATCGAGCTGCTGCAGAAGTGCGTCGAGCACGCGGTGGAGCGCTTCGGCTTCGACAAGGACGCGTTCGTCCACGAGCTGACCGACAGCTCGGTGGGCGACAACTACCCGGTCCCCGACCGGATGCTGGTCCACGCCGAGCAGGTGGTGCGGGGGTACATCGCGGACGAGATGTTCGACAAGCGCCCGCCGGAGGGCAACGTCTCGTACTTCGCGACCGAGGGCGGCACCGCCGCCATGTGCTACATCTTCGACTCCCTGATGAAGAACGGGATCCTGAAGAAGGGCGACAAGATCGCCCTGATGGTGCCGGTCTTCACGCCGTACATCGAGATCCCCGAGCTCGACACCTACGAGTTCGACGTGACGTACGTCCAGGCGAGCAACTTCGCCGAGGAGGGCGTGCGCGAGTGGCGCTACCCCACCGAGGAGGTCGCCAAGCTGGAGGACCCGGAGATCAAGCTGGTCTGCCTGGTCAACCCGTCCAACCCGCCCTCCCTCGCGCTCAGCGAGCGGGTCGCCGACCAGATCAAGACGATCGTCGCGGAGAAGAACCCGAACCTGCTGATCGTCACGGACGACGTGTACGGCACGTTCGTGGAGGGCTTCCGCTCCATCGCCGCCGACCTGCCGCGCAACACCCTGCTGGTGTACTCGTACTCCAAGCACTACGGCTGCACCGGCTGGCGCCTGGGCGTCATCGGCCTGCACGACGACAACGTCATCGACGAGATGATCGCGGGCTTCCCGCAGGACGCCAAGGACGCGCTGAACAAGCGGTACGGGACGCTGACCCTGGAGCCGGAGAAGATCCGCTTCATCGACCGGCTGGTGGCGGACTCGCGCCAGGTGGCCCTCAACCACACGGCGGGCCTCTCGCTCCCCCAGCAGGTCATGATGACCCTCTTCTCGCTCTTCGACATGCTCGACGAGGGCCAGGAGTACAAGCACCGCATCCGCGCGATCGTCAACCGCCGCCTCGACCTGCTGCTCGAAGGCGCCCAGATGAAGATCGCCGACGACCCGCAGCGGGCCGGGTACTACATCGAGCTGGACCTGCTCGCCGAGGCCGAGCGGGTGCACGGCAAGGAGTTCGCCGACTTCCTTGAGCAGAACTACGAGCCGATCGACTCGCTGTTCCGGCTCGCCCAGCAGACCGGCGTGGTGCTGCTCAACGGCGGCGGCTTCGAGGGCCCGGAGTGGTCGGTGCGCGTCTCGCTGGCCAACCTCGACGACCTGGACTACCTGAAGATCGGCCACCACCTGCGGAGCATCTTCGACGACTACGCGCAGGAGTGGCGGGCGTCGAAGGGCTGAGCCCGGGGCCCGGGGGGTGGTCCCGGGCCCCTCACCCGGGCGAGAAGCTTTCTGTAGTGGGCGTTATGGAATCTGGTACGGTACCCGTACTTCCGTAACGCCCACTACACATTCATGGGCGCACGACCACAGGGGGACCCACCATGACCGCGCCCGCACTGCTCCTGGCCCACGGCGCCACCGGCAGCCTCGCCGACAACTACGGCCCGGTCCGCGAGCGGCTGGAGCACGGCAGGACCGTCCTCGGCGCCGACTACCCGGGCAGCGGGGACGCGCCGCGCTCCGGGGAACCGCTGGAACTCGACTCGCTCGCCGACCTGTTGGTGGCAGAGGCGGACGCGGCGGGCGTCGAGCGGTTCGCCGTCTCCGGGTACTCGCTGGGCACCGCCGTCGCCGCGCGGATCGCCACCCGCCACCCCGGCCGGGTCACCGCCGTGGTGCTCACCGCACCCTTCGCCCGCCTCGACAACCGCACGCTGCTCCACGTCCGCCAGTGGAAGCACCTGTACGAGACCGGCGACCGGCTCGCCCTGGGGCGCCACATGCTGCCGCTGGCCCTCGGCCCCGCCGCGCTGGAGGCGATCGCCCCCGCCGACCTGGACGCCGCCGCCCTGGCCACCGGCGAGTCCGCGCCGCCCGGCACGGCCGAGCAGGTGGACCTGGTGGCCCGCGCCGACGTGCGCGACGACCTGCCCCGCATCGCGGTGCCGACGCTGGTCGTGGTCACCACCGAGGACCGGTTGGTCCCGGTCCCCCTCCAGCGGGCCGTCGCGGCGGCGGTGCCCGGCGCCCGTACGGCCGGACTCGCCACCGGACACCTGCCGTTCGCGGAGGCGCCCGAGGAATGGGCGGGGCTGATCACCTCGTTCCTGGACGAGGTCGCGGGCGGCTGAGGCCGAGCCCGGACAGGGGTGCGCCCCGGCCGGAAGGGGGGAGTTCCCGGCCGGGGCGCTGTGGGGGGTGGTGGAACGGGTGGCCCCGCGGCGGCTACTTGCCGGCGGCCAGCGCCCTGGTGAAGGCGAACGGCTCCTGGAGGACCGAACTGCACGTCGGGTCCGCGTAGTTGACGGCCCCCGCGGCGCACTGCTTGTCGCGGGTGCCGGACCACATGGAGAGCCAGCCGAGGCCCTTGTCGCGGGCGAAGGCGGCGAGCTGCCCGGCGTCCTGGACCGTGAAGACCTCCGACGCGACGTCGTTGACGCCGATCATCGGGGTGACCGCGACGGCCTTCCAGGCCGCCGCGTCGGACAGCCCGAACACGCCCTTGACCTGGGCCTGCGTGGCGGTGGCCGCCTGCGTCGCGTACGTACCCATGTCACCGGAGTAGGCCGGACCGTAGTCCATCGCCATCACGTTGACCGCGCCGACCTCCACCCCGTTCTTCTTCGCGTCGGCCAGCAGGTCCACGCCCGGCTGGGTCAGCCCCTCGGGCATCACCGGCAGCGTGAAGGAGACGTCCAGGCCCGGGTGGGACTTCTGCAGGCTCGCGATCGCCTGCGCGCGGCGGGAGTTGGCGGCGGTGTCCGGCAGCGCGCCGCCCTCGATGTCGAAGTCGACCCTGGTCAGGTCGTACTGGTCGATCACCTTGCCGTACGCCTTGGCCAGCGCGTCCGCCGAGGAGCACTTCAGCGCCAGCTCGGACCCGGCCGCGCCGCCGAAGGAGACGCGCACGTCACCGCCCTTGGCGCGCAGGGCGGATATCTGCGACGCCACCTTGTCGGACGCCAGGTCGGTCACCCCGCCCCACAGCGGCTCGCAGGACCCGCCGGAGGTGACGAAGGCCAGGTTGAACTCCTTCACCCCGGTCTTGGCGACGGTGTCGAGCAGGTCGTACGCGGGGTTGAGGGAGGTGTCCACGAAGGGGGCGAACCCGCCCGCCGCGCCCTGCCCGGCGGGCGGCGAGGTGGGCTCCTTGGTGGGGGCCGGGGTCCCGGTGGGCTGCTGCGTCGGCTTCGTCGTCGAACTCGTCGTCGGGGCGGGGGCGGACGGCCCGGTGGTGGGCCGCTCGCTCGGGCGGCCGCTCGGCGCGGGCGTCGCGCCGCCGTCGACCGAGCACGTCGCCCCGTCGATCTCGCAGTGCGACGGGTCGCCGGCGGCGCCGCTCGCGGTGGTCACGAAGCCGACGGTGACGGAGGCGCCGGGGGCCAGCGCCTTGTTCCAGCCGGTCGGCTTCACGGTGACGTGCCGCCCGCTGACGGTGTGCTCGCCGTTCCACAGCGAGCCGATCGACGTCCCGGCGGGCAGGTCGAACTCCAGCGTCCAGCCGGAGCGCGCCTCGTCGGTGTCGTTGGTGATGACGTACTGGCCGGTGTAGCCGCCGGTCCAGGAGCTGGTCCGGGTGTACGCGGCGCCGACGGCCGCCGCCTGGGCCGTCCCGGTCAGCGCGAACGCCGCGCCGCCGACGACGGCCGCCGCCACGACCGCGCCGACCGCCTTGGTCCTGCCGCTCGCCCTGCGCCGGTGGGTAGTGCTGCCCATTCGCGTGCCTGCCTCTGTCGTACGGGGGTGGGGGTGCGGCAGCACGCTAGCGACCGGGAAACGGACAAAGATCCGTTAGCGGGCGGGGAGGGGGAGCCTTAGGGTCCGCTTAAGGGGAGCATGGGGCGGGGGAAAGGTTGGCGGGCGGGTGCGGGAGCGGGGGCGGGGGCTAAGCCGGGCGGGGGCGGGGGCTGAGCCGGGCGGGGGCGGGGGCTGAGCCGGGCGGGAGCGGGGGCTGAGCCGGGCGGCTGTTCGTACGCGTCCGGCGCCCGGCGGCTGGTCGTACGCGTCCGGCTCCCGGCGCCTCAGCGGCCCGGTTCCCCCGTCGTCGCCGCGCCGCGGCCCCGCTTGCGGCGGCCCACCCGGTGGCCCCGGCGGCCCTCCCCCGCGCGGTGGTGGCCCAGGCCGATCCAGACCCGTACCTCCGTGCCGCCGAGCACCGAGTGACCGATCCGCACGTCGCCGCCGGTGGACTCGGCGACCCGGCGCACGATGTCCAGGCCCAGGCCCGTCGAGCCGTCCCGCCCGGTGCTGTGGCCGCGCGCCAGGGCCGCCTCCGGGTCGAGGATGCCGGCGCCCGCGTCGGAGACCAGCACGATGACGGCGTCCTCGCCGTTGTGCACGTCCACCGAGAAGGCGGTGCCCTCGGGGGTGTGCCGGAAGACGTTGCCGAGCAGCGCGTCGAGCGAGGCGACCAGTTCGGGGCGGGCGACCGGGATGCGCACCGGGCGGTCGACGCCCGCCACCCGTACCTTGCGGCCCTCGTCCTCGGCCAGCGCCGACCAGAAGTCCATCCGCTCGCGCACCACTTCGGAGACGTCGCAGCCCGAGCCGGGACCGGACGCCTGGGTCTGCGGCTTGGCCTCGCGCGCGGTGCGGATGATCGTGTCGACCTCGCGCTCCAGCTGCTCCACTGCCGCCCGGGTCTGGTCGGCGGCCGGTCCCTCGCCCAGCGAGGCGGCGTTGAGCCGCAGCACGGTCAGCGGGGTGCGCAGCCGGTGGGAGAGGTCGGCGGCCAGCTCGCGCTCGTTGGCCAGCAGCTGGACGACCTGGTCGGCCATGGAGTTGAAGGCGACCGCCGCGGACTTCAGCTCGGCGGGGCCCTCCTCGGGCACCCGGGCGCCGAGCCGTCCCTCGCCCAGCTCGTGGGCGGCCCGGGCGAGGCGCTGGGCGGGCTGCACCATGCGGACGCCGAGCCGGTCGGCGACCGCGACCGAGCCGACGATCAGGGCGACGCCCACGCCCGCCAGGACCAGCCAGGCGGTGGCGACGCCGTTGGTGACGGCCTCCTCGGGCACGAACAGCTCGACGACCGCGATCTCGCCGCTGCCCAGCGCGGTGGGCTGGAGCAGCACCGAGCCGCCGGGCACCTCGGCGATGGAGGCGCGGCCCAGCTCCCGGGTGGTGCGCAGGTCGTCCTCGGAGGCCCGGCTGGTGCCGACCTCCAGGGGCTTCCCCCCGGGTCCCGACGCGGGCACGTGCACGGCCATCCGCCGGGCGGCGCCGTCCTCGGTGGAGGCGACGGCCCGCTGGAGCTGGCGCGCGTCGCCGGTGATGGCGAGGACGGGGGCGATGCCGGCGGCGCGCCGCTCGGCGTTGGAGAACGCCCGGTCCCTGGCCATCTCCTTGATGACCAGGCCGAGCGGTACGGCGAAGGCGACCACGACCATGGCGGTGACCGCCAGCGCCACCTTGACCAGGGCCCATCTCACGCGGGTGGCTCCAGCTTCACTCCGACGCCGCGCAGGGTGTGCAGATAGCGGGGGTTGGCGGCGGTCTCGCCCAACTTCCGCCGCAACCAGGACAAATGGACGTCGATGGTCTGGTCGTCGCCGTACGACTGCTGCCAGACCTCGGCGAGGAGTTCCTTGCGCGGTACGACCACGCCGGGACGCCCGGCGAGGAAGGCCAGCAGGTCGAACTCGCGCCGGGTCAGGTCGAGGCGGCTGCCGTCCAGTTCGGCCTGGCGGCGCAGCGGGTCGATGGCGAGGCCGCCGACCCGGATCTCGCGCGAGGGCGGCGCGTCCCCGGCGGCGGCGCGGGCGCGGCGCAGCACGGCGGCCATGCGGGCGGAGAGGTGCTCCACGGAGAACGGCTTGGTGAGGTAGTCGTCGGCGCCGGCGTTCAACAGCCGTACGATCTCGCCCTCGTCGTCGCGCGCGGTGGCGATGATGACCGGGACGTCGGTGATGCCCCGGAGCATCTTCAACGCCTCGGACCCGTCCAGGTCGGGGAGTCCGAGGTCGAGGATGACCACGTCGAAGCGGAAATGGGCCACTTCGCGCAGCGCCTCCAGGGCAGTGCCGACACTCCGCACGGTGTGGGAGGCGTCGGTGAGATGCCGGATGAGGGCTGAGCGCACGAACTGGTCGTCCTCGACCACGAGCACACTTGCCATGGGCGGCACCGTACGCCATCCGGAGCAACGCGGTCCCCGGCGGGACACCCGTGGTGCGGGTGGTGCAGTATGGGCCGGATGCGCAGAGGACTCGTACACGCCGGGGCGTGGACGCTCGCCACGGGCGCGGCGGTCACCCTCTCCTGGTGGGGCGTGCACACCGTGATGGCGGGCACCGTCTACGACGCGCCGATGGCGCTGCCACTGGCGTCGGACGCCCCCACGACGCGGGGCGCGCGCCCGCTGTCGTCGTCGACGCACCGCCCCAAGGAGCCGGAGGGGAAGGGTCCGTCGAAGCCGGACGACTCGGACAAGGGGGGCGGCTCGCGCGGTTCCGACACCCCGCCGCCTCCCGCACGGAAACCTTCCTCCACCTCGTCCGGTACGTCACCGTCGGCGCCGCCCCCGGCGTCCTCGTCCCACGGCTCGGCCTCCACCGGCACGGTGAAGAGCTACCGGGTGTCGGGCGGCCGCGCGGTGTTCGACATCGGCGCGGACGCGGCGGAACTGATCTCGGCGACGCCGGAGCCGGGCTGGCAGATGCAGGTGTGGAAGCAGCCGACGTGGATCCGGGTGACGTTCACCCGGGACGGCCGGGAGGTCTCGGTCTTCTGCACGTGGCACGACCACGCCCCGATGGTGGAGCTGGACGACCGCTAGGGCGTGTCGTTCAGGACCTGTCGTCCGGTACCGTTCGCGCCGTTTCCTCACGACACGTGCAGCGCTCGCCCTCGGGGCCGTAGTTGACGGGCTTGCGACAGGCGGCGCAGTTGCTGAGCACGGTGACGCCGGGGGGCGGCCCGGGCGGGATGGCCCACATGGTCAGTGCGCCTCCGGTGCGTGGGGGTGCTCCGGGTGCTTGCGGATGAGGACGTTGCAGTCGGATACGGCGGAGAGGTCACGGCGCTCCCGGGCGGCGCGGCGGCGGTGGGCCAGGGTGTGGCAGGTGGGGCAATCGGGGGGTGCTTCTGGGTCCGTGTAGTCCGTTGCCGACGTCTGCACCATGGCGGCCATCGCGCCTCCCGCTCGCTTCCGAAGTCGTTGCGACGACCCTAGGAAGCGGTGGACCGGCGCCGCCACGTTCTTGCACGTGCTTGCACGCGGATCAGTCGAGCGCCGTGATGGCGTCCGAGATCAGGGCCCGCGCGGCGGTGCCGTACACCGCGATCCCGGACAGTTCGGCGAAGGCCTTCGCGTAGGTGGCGATCTCGGTGGGGGCGGTCACGTTCACCGCGGCCGTGAGCAGTTCGACGGTCGACTGACGGTCGTCGAACAGGTAGAAGGCCTCCAGCGGCCACACGCGGCGCGGGGCCGTGAAGGGGATGACGCCGAGGCTGACGTTCGGCAGGGCCATGACCGCGAGCAGGTAGCCGAGTTGCCCGGCCATGACGGCCGCGTCGGCGATCCGGTAGCGGAGCACCGCCTCCTCCAGGAGGAGGGCGAACCGGTGGTCCCCCTCGTGGAGGACGCGGGAGCGCTCGATCCGGGACGAGGCGGCCGCCTCCGAGTCGTCCGGGGTGCCTTGGAAGGCCGCGATGGTGGAGAGCAGGGCGGCGGCGTACGCCTCGGTCTGGAGCATCCCGGGGACCACGTTCGAGCAGTACGCGCGGAAGTGCCGGGTCCGCTGGAACAGCGGGACGACCTCCTCCTGCGCCCGGCGCATGCCGTGGCGGTGGAGCTTCTGCCAGTGCACGTACATCTGGTCGGCCTGGCGGTTCGCCGCGACCAGGTCCGCCACTTCGCCCTCGGCCCCGCACGCCGCGCACCACGCGCGGATGTCGGCGTCGGACGCGGGCGTCCTGGCCCGCTCGATGCGCGACGACTTGGCAGGGCTCCAGCCACAGCGAAGAGCCAGTTCGTGCCCGGTGAGTTCGGCCTCCCTGCGCAGGCCGCCGAGCCGGGCGGCGATGGCTTCGCGGGCGGCCTGGGCGCTGGACGAGGGTGACGCGGACATGGGTCGGCTCTTCGCGGGACGTCGGATCAGACGGAGAACTTCTCGTGCGGGACCCCACGTTCCCACACCGCTTCGAACGCGGTGGAGGCGAGGGCGGCCACGGCCGGTTCGGACCGGACCTCCCACTTGGGATCGGCCCAGTCCCCGGCCCCGGTGAAGTGGTTGAAGAGGACCGTCTCGCCGTCGAACAGCCAGAAGTCGTTGCCGGGGAACGCGATGTCAGAGGCGTGCCGCCGGGGCAGCCAGCGCACCTGCTCCCCCGCGTGCAGGTTCACCACGGTGCCGGCGTGCTCGTACCGGATGTAGTCCATGACGGGCTCGGAGACGACCCGCGCCCGGCGGAACGAGACTCCCCTGGCCGCGGTGGACCGAACCAGCTCGACCCAGGGCGTCCAGTAGGCCGAGGCGGGGTCCACGTCCCGCTGTCCCGTACGCCTCCAGTGCTCGAAGTCGTCGACCTCGTTGCCGACTCCGTACGCGTCGCGCAGCTCCAAGTGCACCGCGGAGTGCCGCGCTACCGCGAGCAGTTCCCTGAAGTCAGGCTCCTTCTGCGACATCGCACGCCTTCCTGATCATCGCCGCCATGCGGACCGGAATCCGGACCACGCCTTCGTGAGGAGGGATGCCCGGCGCGTGTCCGGGCACCGCGAACGCGGCACACCACGCCACGAGTTCGTCGTCGGGCTTCCAGCCCTGGAAGACCAGCTCCCGCTTCTCTTCGTCCACCCAAACGGTGGGTGAGCCCACTTGTCCCGTCTCCGGGTCGATTCCGATGAACCGCAGTGCCATGGCCACCTCCGGTCTCAAGCGGCTTGCGCCGACTTGCACGAGCGTGGCTGCGGGCGCGCCCGAGCGTCAAGAGCGCTCGGGTGTCCACGGACAGTTCTCGGCCACACGCGCATCCGGCCCCGCAGGCGGCACGGGCCCTGATCCGCAAGGCGGTCCGGGCTGCCGAGCAGGACGGCGCGGGCTCCTAGCGGCACCACCGCGGCCCCGCTCCGCACCGCCTCAGCGGAACACCGACGACGGCGGCTCCGGCGACGGCTTCGACGTCGCGTCCGTCACCACCGGGGCGCCGCCCGTGAAGTCCGCGAGCGCCGCCCCCGCCTCCACCCTCCCCGGGTGCGGGTCCGTCGCCACGCGGCGGGTGAGGTCGGCGACCGGGAGCGGGACGTCCGACGCCACCAGGACCGCGTTGCCGAAGCGGCGGCCCCGCCAGACCGTGGGGTCGGCGGCCAGGGCCAGTTCGGGGAAGACCGCCGCGGCCGTCGCGACCTGGCCGCGCAGGTGGGCCAGGGGCGGACCGTCGGCGAGGTTCGCCGCGTAGTGGCCGCCGGGCTTGAGCACCCGGCGGACCTCGGCGAGGAACTCCGTGCTCGTCAGGTGCGCCGGGGTGCGGGCCCCGCTGAACACGTCGGCGATCACCACGTCCGCCCAGGCGTCCGGCAGCTTGGTGAGTCCGGCGCGGGCGTCCCCGCCGCGCACCCGGATCCGGGCGTTCGGGTCAAGCGGGAGTTCCCGGCGCACCAGCTGGACCAGGGGCGCGTCCAGCTCCACCACCTGCTGGGTGGAGCGCGGCCGGGTCGCGGCGACGTAGCGGGCGAGGGTCAGGGCGCCGCCGCCCAGGTGCAGCACGTGCAGCGGCTGGCGGGCCGGGGCGGCCAGGTCGAGGACGTGGCCGAGGCGGCGCTGGTACTCGAAGGTGAGCCGGGTCGGGTCGGCGAGGTCCACGTGGGACTGCGGGGCCCCGTCGAGCAGCAGGGTCCAGCCCTGCGGACGGTCCCGGTCGGGTATGAGTTCGGCGAGCCCGCCGTCGACCTTCTCGACGACGGCCTCGGGCGTCGCCTCCCGCCCGCGCTGTCTGTTCCTCGCCACCCGGCCAATTATGAGGTCAACGGCAGTTGTCGGCCGCTTCGATCATGCGGGCCGCCTCATCCAGGGCCTCCCGCAGCACCTCGGGGTCGGTCACCGGGCCGCCGTCGGCCGGGGGCAGCAGCCAGCCGGAGCCGGTGACCGGGGGCTCCGGGTCGGGGTCGGCGTGCAGGCCGGGGATGCGCAGTCCCCGCCCGTTCGTACGGGTGCAGGCGCTGCCCGGGACGTCCCAGGCCTCGGCGGTGCCGGGCGGTACCAGGAAGCCGAGGGTGTCGCAGGCGCCGTCGTGGATCACCGGGCCGACGGCCGGGGCGCCGCCGCGGCGCAGGATGTCGACGGCCTCAAGGCCCTGCCGGGCCGGGACGGTGACCAGGTCGAGCGGTGCCTCGGGGGGCGGCGGGGCGCTGATGTCCTGGCTCGGCCCGCGGCGCGCGGTCGTACAGGAACCGCCGGTCATCTCCATGCCGACCTCCAACACAGGGAACCCCTCCTCGTCGAGTGGAGACGACGCCCTGCGGGCGGTTCTCCGGCTCCACCTGGTTCAACGGCGCGGGGGCGTCAAGGGCTACGGCGGCACGCCGCCGCAAAGGATGGCAGTTCATGGCAGATCATGGGTGAGATATCCGTTTTGTAGGCAAACTCCGTGTGAGCGTCCGGTCACAGCGGGTACGTTCTTGCCCCGCCGGGACACCGGCGGACAAGGAGAGGCTCGGCCATGGCGTCGTCAGGGGCAGTTCCCAATCACGCCTTCCGCCGCCTGCGCGGACAGCGTTCACCGGGCGAGTTCGCGGCGGCGGTGCGACGGGCGGCCCGGGAGATCGGCGAGCAGGTCGCCTGCGACGCCCGCTACATCGGGCGCGTGGAAGCGGGCGAGATCCGCTGCCCCAACTACGCGTACGAACGGGTCTTCCTGCACATGTTCCCCGGCCTGTCGCTGACCGACCTGGGCTTCACGGCGCGGGAACGGGTCCGCGGGCGGGGCGCGCGGGCACGGACCGGTGCGCCCCTGTCACCCATCACGATCCACGACCGCGGGGTCGGCGACGACGAGGAGAGCGACGTGCGGCGTCGCGCATTCATGGCCGGCTCCACCACCTCGGTGGCGGCGGTCTCGCTGGGGCTGGCCCTGGGCGTCCCCGCCCCGCGCGGCCGGGCCGGCCGGACCGAGGCGAGCGCGGTCGAGGAGGCCGTGCGCAGGATCCGCCTCCTCGACGACCGGCACGGCGCGGACGGCCTGTACCGCAGGGCGGCCGAGCCGCTGCGCACCGCGTACGAGCTGCTCGACGCGGGCACCTCGGGGCGCGCCACCGCCGACCGGCTGTACGCGGGCGCGGGCGAGCTGGCCCTGTCGGTGGGCTGGCTGGCGCACGACTCCGGGAGGCTGCAGGACGCGCGCTCGCACTACGCGGAGGCGCTGGCCACCGCGCGCGTGGCGGGCGATCCGGGGCTGGAGGCGCACGCGTTCTGCAACACCTCGTTCCTGGCCAGGGACGCCGGACGGTACCGCGAGGCGGTACGGGCCGCGGAGGCCGGGCAGCACGCGGCCCGGCAGCTGTCGTCCGCCCGGCTGGTCGCCCTGCTGGCCCTGCGCGAGGCGGGCGGCTGGGCGGGGCTCGGCGACCGCGCGGCCTGCGAGCTGGCGCTCGGGCGGGCGCACGCGTGGTTCGGGCGGGGCCCGTCCGACGCGGACCCGGAGTGGATGTCGTTCTTCGGCGAGCCGGAGCTGGAGGCGCTGGAGGCGCAGTGCTGGTCGGCGCTGGGCGACTGGCGCAAGGCGGCCCGGCACGCGCACCGCGCGGTGGCCCTCCAGGACCCGCACTTCACCCGGAACCTGGCGCTGTACCAGGCGCAGCTGGCCGCCGACCTGGTGCGCGCGGGCGCACCGGAGGAGGGTGCGTCGGCGGGACTGCGGGTGCTGCCGCTGCTCGACGACGTCCAGTCGACGCGGATCCAGGCGATGCTGCGGGACACGGCCAGGGCGCTGGCGCCGGGCGGGCGCAGCGAGCAGGTGGCGGTGTTCCTGGAGCGGACCCGCCGGGTGTGAGGGCGGACCCCTCCGGTCCGTACGTGCTCCTCGGTCCCTAAGCGGAGCCCGTCCGGCTGCTCTCGCGTCCGCACGAGGGGCCCGCGCGGGTTGTTCAGTACTCCAGGTGCCCGGTGTCGTTCCAGCGCTCCAGGGCCGGGGCCCCGTACGCCCAGCCCAGGACCGACAGGCTGGTCGGGTCCAGGCGGACGCGGGCGCCGAAGGACAGGTCCTCGCCCATCCAGCGGGCCGCGATGGAGCGCAGCATGTGCCCGTGCGCGAAGACCAGGACGTCACGGTCGGCCGAGCGCGCCCAGTCGACGACCTCGTCCGCGCGCGCGGTGACCTGCTCCAGGCTCTCGCCCCCCGGGACGGCGTCGCGCCAGATCAGCCAGCCCGGGCGGACCGCCTGGATCTCCGCCGGGGTCATGCCCTCGTAGGCCCCGTAGTCCCACTCCATGAGCGCGTCCCAGTGCGCGGCGCGGTCGCCGAAGCCCGCGAGCTCGCACGTCTCGCGCGCGCGGGACAGCGGGCTGGTGCGCACCTCGACGTCCGGCAGACCGGCCCAGGGGCCGCGGTGCAGCCGCTTCCCGAGGAGCTCGGCGCCCTCCCGTCCCTCGTCGAGGAGCGGGATGTCCGTCCTGCCGGTGTGCTTCCCCAGCTTCGACCAGGCGGTCTGGCCGTGCCGGGCGAGCAGGATGCGCGGTGCCATGCGGAGCTCTCCCTGAGGTTCACAAACGGTGCCTTTCCATCATCGCTCACCTGAACCTCCTGCGAACCACGGGCAACCCGGGCCACGATCATCGCGTCATGTACACACCGGGGGGCGATGTCCGCCGCCGTTCACATACACCGTACGGTTGACGGTCGGCCATCCGCAGTTGGCCGTACGCACACATCGATGGAGAGCGTCCGGATGTCGCTACCAGCCACCGCGCAAGGGCAGACGCACACGCACACCCACCCCCGCCGCCCCCGCTGGTGGACCGAGCTGCCGCTGATCGCCCTGGTGTACGCCGCCTACTCGGCGGGCCGGCTGCTCGCGCGCGGCGACGTGTCCACCGCCGTCGACCACGGCCTGGCCATCCTGCGCGCCGAGGAGGTCCTGCGGCTGGACCCCGAGCGCGCCCTGAACCGGCTCTTCACCGACACCCCCGCCCTCGGCATACCCGCCGACTTCGCGTACGCCTCGCTGCACTACCTGGTCACCCCGGCCGTGCTGGTCTGGCTCTTCCGCCGCCGCCCCGCCCACTACCGGGCCGCCCGCACCTGGCTGATGCTCTCCACGCTCATGGGACTGGTCGGGTTCACGCTGCTGCCCACCTGCCCGCCCCGGCTGCTCGACGCCGGGCACGGCTTCGTCGACACCATGGCGCAGTACAGCGCGTACGGCTGGTGGGGCGGCGAGGCCAGCGCGCCGCGCGGCCTGGGCGGCATGACCAACCAGTACGCCGCGATGCCCAGCCTGCACGTCGGCTGGGCCCTGTGGTGCGGCGTGCTGCTGTTCCGGTACGGCCGCACCCCGCTGCTGCGCGCGCTGGGCGTCGCCTACCCGCTGCTCACCCTGCTCGTGGTGATGGGCACCGCCAACCACTACTTCCTGGACGCGGTCGCGGGCGCCGCCGTGATGGGTCTCGGCTTCCTGCTCACGGGCCCCGCGCTGCGCCTGGCGGACCGGTTCCTCGCCCGCGTCGCTCCCGCCCCCCGCGGCCCGAAGTCCCCGATTGTCAGTGCCGGATGCGAGACTTCCGCGGGTGAGCGAATCCCTGGGCAGAGGACCGGGCGTCCCTCCGCGGACCCCGTCCCGGCAGACACCACCGACAGCGCTGAGGCAGCTGCTCGCTGAGCTGCGCGGACCGGCCGCCGCACCGCGTCCGCTGGACGCCCGCGCGCTGGCCGCCCTCGCCGCCAACCCCGGCTGCGACCGGCGCGCGCTGCTGGACGGCGCCGGGGTGGACAAGGCGGCGCTCGCCTCGGCGCTGGGCTCCCCCGCCCCCTTCGGCCAGTCGCAGTTCGCCTTCATGCGCGGTCACGCCTTCGAGGCCCGGGTGAAGGCCGACGGCGGGCGGTCCCTGCTCGCGCTCCTCGGCCACGAGTCGCCGGGTGACGTGCGGGTCCCCGACCTCGCGGCGGCGGGCCCCGAAGGCCGGGCGGCACGCACCGCGCTCGCGCTGCGCGAGGCCACCGCCGCGGGCGCCTGGGCCCTCCTCGACCACCCGATGCTGGCCCTGGAGGTCGCCGGGTCCCCGGCCTACCTGGAGCCGGACGCGGTCGTGGTCGCGCCGGACGGGCGCTGGACGGTCGTGGAGATCAAGTCCTTCCCGATGCTGGACGGTTCGGCGGACGCCGCCAAGGTCGGCGCCGCCGCCCGGCAGTCCGCGGTGTACGTGCTGGCCCTGGAGCGGGTCGCCGCGCTGACCGAGGGCGCCTCGGTGGCGCACACGGTGCTGCTGGTCTGCCCCAAGGACTTCTCCAACCTGCCCACGGCCGCCCCGGTCGACGTGCGCAAGCAGCTCTCGGTGACCCGCCGCCAGCTGGACCGGCTAACCCGGGTCGAGGACATCGCCGCGCGGCTGCCCGAGGGCACCCGGTTCGACGTGTCCGCCTGCTCGTCCGACGAGCTGGCCCGCGCGGTCGAGGAGGTGCCCCACGCGTACGCGCCGGAGTGCCTGGCCGCGTGCGAGCTGGCCTTCCACTGCCGCGACCGGGCCCGCGGCGCGGGCGCCGTGGAGGCGCTGGGCCGCTCCGTGCGGGGCGAGCTGGGCGGCCTGACGACCGTGGACGCGGTGCTGGCCGCCGCGCGCGGCGAGGCGGGCGACCCGGCCGACCCGACGGTGGAGGCGCTGCGGCGCGCCCAGGTGCTGCGGACGGAGGCCCTGGCATGTCGCTGATCGCCACCCTCGCGCGCCTGGAGGCCGTGGAGACCGGGCGCGCCCAGCCGCTGGCGACCGTGCGCCACTGCCATCTGTCCGCGCGCCCTCTGGTGCTCGTCCCGCTGACCACCGCGGGCGAGGCCGGCGCCCCGCTGGGGGCCCTGGTGGGAACCGACCCGGAGCGGGCCCGGCTGCTCGTGGTCACCCAGCCGCGCGACCGGGACCTGCGCGCCGCGTTCCTGGCCGACCTCGCCGAGGCGGTGCTGCCGCACTTCGACGCGTACGCGGAGGAGGTCGAGACGGCCGAGCGCTCCGAGACCGACCCGGAGACCGGCAAGAAGGTCAAGGTCGAGGTCGACCTGTGCGTGGACGCGCCCCAGCTGGTGGTGCCCAGCCGGGCGGGCGTCGAGTACGTACGGCTGCTCGGGCGCTCCACGCGCTTCCGCCGCACCGCCGAGCAGGACCCGGAGGCGGAGTTCCCGGCCCCCGCGCGGGTCCCGCTGCTCGGGCGCTGGCTCACCCACTTCGGCGAGCGCTCCCGGGTGCCCGGCTCCTCGCTGCTGCTGAGCGCCACCGACCTGCTGAACCGGCACTGGGCGACCGGCCAGTCCTCGCTGGAGGACCAGCACCTGGGGGCGCTGCTCGCCTGGGTGGACGTGCCGGAGGGCGGTAGCGGGGCGCGGGCGGCGCTGGCTGCCGAGACCGGGCGCGACGCGGCCGGACAGCTGCTGTGCCCGCCCGCGGGGCCGGCCACCGACCCGGCCTTCGACAACAAGCTGCTGGCCCCGGCGGTCGAGCGCTACGACCGGGCCCGCCAGCTGCTGGCCGGGGCGGAGGACGGCGAGCGCGCGGACGAGGGCCTGGGCGCGCTGCACCGGGCGGAGCGGGAGATCCGCGAGCTGCTCCTCGCCCAGCTGCGGCCCACCTGGGACGCGGTGTGGCGGGCGCTGGAGCTGGCCCGTGCGCTGCCCGAGGGGGCGCGGGTGGCCGACCGCTGGACGAGCGACCGGTGGTCGTTCACCGAGCAGCGCAACCGGGTGCTGTCCGGGGAGCCGCCGCAGCCCCGGCGGGACGACGCGGTGACCGCCGCGCGCAAGCTGGCGAGCCGGGAGGGCGCCCAGCAGAAGCTGGAGGCGCAGCAGGCGCTGGACGACCCGCTGGTGATGGCGGGGCGCCGGCTGTCCGGGGAGGCGTTCGCGGCGGAGGTCACGGACGTGGTGATGGCCTGGACGGAGTCCAAGCGGCCCTCGCCGCGCCCGCTGCTGACGGTGCGCACCGACGACCGTCCGCACCTGGGCGAGTCGGTCAAGGCGTACCGCTCGCTGGACGGCAAGCCGCAGAGCGCGGAGTTCGTGGAGTACGTCGCGGACGGCGACGGCGACGCGGGCGCGGGCGGCGGCACGCTGGTGCTGCGCCTGCTGGACCGGATGGGCCGCTCCCGGGAGCCCGCCGAGGGGTCGGTGCCGCAGAAGGGCGACCGGATCCTGTGGACCCTGTTCGAGCACGACCAGCGGGTGGGCGCCAAGCTGCCCGACCCGGAGGACACGCCGTGGACGCACGGCGGGCCGCCCCGCGCCGACGCCGAGAGCCCCGACGCCGTGACCCCGGAGGACCTGCTGTGACGTTCGACCCGTCGGCCGAGGCCGCGCGCGCGACCGACGCGATCCTGGCGGACACCCTGCACGGGGACGCGCGCGGTGTCGTCGTGGACTCCCCTCCGGGCGCGGGCAAGTCCACCCTGGTGGTGCGGGCGGCGCTGGAGCTGGCCGCCGCCGGGCGCCCCCTGATGGTGGTCGCGCAGACGAACGCGCAGGTGGACGACCTGGTGCTGCGGCTGGCCGAGAAGCAGCCCGAACTGCCGGTCGGACGGCTGCACAGCAACGACGCCTCGCCGTACGACAAGGCGCTGGACGCCCTGGACAACGTACGGAAGTCGGCGAAGGCGGGGGACCTGGCCGGGCTCGACGTGGTGATCTCCACGGCCGCGAAGTGGGCGCACGTGAAGAACACCGAGCCGTGGGCGCACGCGATCGTGGACGAGGCGTACCAGATGCGCTCGGACGCGCTGCTGGCCGTGGCGGGGCTCTTCGAGCGGGCTCTGTTCGTGGGCGACCCGGGGCAGCTGGACCCGTTCTCGGTGGTGGGCGCGGACCAGTGGGCGGGGCTGTCGTACGACCCGTCGGCCAGTGCGGTGTCGACCCTGCTGGCGCACAACCCGCAGCTGCCGCAGCACCGGCTGCCGGTGTCCTGGCGGCTGCCCGCGTCGGCGGCGCCGCTGGTCTCCGCGGCGTTCTACCCGTACACGCCCTTCCGCAGCGGTACGGGACCGGGCGACCGGCGGCTCGCCTTCGGGGTGGCCTCCGACGGCTCGGCGCCCGACCGGGTCCTGGACGAGGCCGCGGAGTCGGGCTGGGGCCTGCTGGAGCTGCCCGCCCGGCACACCCCGCGCACCGACCCGGAGGCCGTGCACGCGGTGGCCCTGGTGGTGCGGCGCCTCCTGGACCGGGGCGGCGCCGCGGTCTCGGAGCGCTCGGCGGAGCCGGTGCCGCTCACCCCGGACCGGATCGCGGTCGGCACCGCCCACCGCGACCAGGCGGCGGCGGTGCGCGCCGCGCTGGCCGGGCTCGGCGTGGCCGGGGTGACGGTGGACACGGCGAACCGGCTGCAGGGCCGGGAGTACGACGTGACGGTGGTGCTGCACCCGCTGTCGGGCCGCCCCGACGCGACGGCCTTCCACCTGGAGACGGGCCGGCTGTGCGTGCTGGCCTCGCGCCACCGGCACGCGTGCGTGGTGGTGTGCCGGGCCGGGGTGACGGAACTCCTGGACGAGCACCCGTCGACGGAACCGGTGCAGCTGGGCGTGACCGTGAAGTTCCCGGACGGCTGGGAGGCGAACCACGCGGTCCTGTCCCACCTCGCCGAACACCGGGTGCGCTGGGGGCCCTGACGGAGGCGGGGCGATGGAGCGCGCGGTGCACGTCAGCGCGGGCCTGCGGTCGTCCAGGAGGCGCCCGCCGCCCCGCACGCGCCGGACGGAGTCCGGCACGCCGCCGCAGGCGGCCGATGGTGACAGCCCCGGACGGCTGGGAGGCGAACCACGCGGTCCTGTCCCACCTCACCGAACACCGGGTGCGCTGGGGGCCCTGAATCGAGGCCCTCTTGTCAGGGGCGGGAGAATGGATGGCGGCCCGGAGGAGTGTCCGGGCCGTCCGTGTGCGAGGAGGAGCGACCGACATGGCGGAAACCGACAGGAACGAGCAGCGGCGGATCAAGCCCGCGCAGCTGCTCTTCGAGCCCGCCGGGGCCACCGCCGACCCCGAGCACTTCTTCGACCTGGAGTCCATCGAGGACCCCCGCGAGCTGCTGGGCCGGGCCACCGAGCTGACCGTGGCCTTCCGCGCGGCCACCGACCGGGCGGTGGAGTTCCAGGCGGTCGCGGCGGCGCAGCTGGCCGACCCGCGCCGGTTCGACCGGCTGACGCCCGCGGACATCGCGGAGCGGGCCGAGTGGACCGAGGACTACGCCGTGAAGATGATCGAGTTCGGCCGCGACCTGCTGCGCGGCACCGTCGAGGACTGAGGGACACGGAGCCCGGGCGCGGAAAGGATCCGGCCACCGCGACGCTCCCCGGCACCCCTCCGCGGCACCCCCCTGGCATATGCGGGGCGCACCATACTCCCCGGTCCCCCGTCCCGTCCCGGTTTCCGGCAAGCCGCGCGAGGCGCCCCCGGGCGCCCGGTAGACGTGGCTCCATGAGTTCCTGGCTGCGCGACCCCTCCCCCCTGAGCGGCGACCCGGGCGACACCGCCCGGGTGACCGCGTCCGGTGTCGACTGGCTGGCGTCCGCCTCGGCGTACCCGCGCTCCACCCGCGCCCTGTGGGAGTCCCGTCCCACCGCCCCCGCGGTCCTGCCCTGCGGCACGGCCTTCGACGTCGTGAACGTCCCCGCGGTCTTCGGCCGCCGCATGCTGGACCGCCTCTGGGCGGAGGGCCCGGGCTCCGGCCCGGTGGCCCTGCACCGCGGCCGCATGCTGCTGTTCACGCCCCCGGGCACCGCCCACCGGCTGCCGTCCCTGCTCGACTGGGAGGAGTGGGGCGACAGCGTGCCCCCGCTGCTCTGCCACGGCACCGGCGACGCGGTGACCGTGCCCCCGCTGGCGCCGGGCGGGGCGGGCGGCCCGCGCTGGGTGGTGGCGCCGGACACCCGGCACCCCTGGCTGCCGGGTCCCGAGGTGATCCTGTGGGCCTGTGTGCGGGCGGCGCGCACGGCCTCGGCGGCGGCCGTGCGGATATCGATTTTTCCTCCCGCCGATCAGGGTGCTAATGTCTACGACGTCAGCAGGCGCCGCTAGCTCAGTTGGTTAGAGCAGCTGACTCTTAATCAGCGGGTCCGGGGTTCGAGTCCCTGGCGGCGCACAGACGGTCGAAGGCCCCTCGCGGAAGCGAGGGGCCTTCTTCGTGCGTACCGCGAGCGGGTCCGCTCAGGTCCCGGTGGTGATCTTCACCGTGAACGCCCCCGTCCGGGAGCGGTCCGCCACCTCCACCCGTACGTGCTCCCCCGGCACCGTGTAGGTCTCCCCCACGCCCAGCGGCGCGTCCGCGAGCGGCGGGTACACCGACTGGTCCCAGCACGCGGCGGTGCGCGGGTGGGTGTCCAGGACCTCGATGGGCCCGGAGCCGGAGGCCGTCTCGTTGCGGACCCGGTAGATCAGCACGCCCTCGGTGCAGGCGTCCCGGTCGTTCCCGGTGGAGCCGCGCGCCTCGATGGCCAGGGCACTGCCCTCCCCGGTGCGCACGACCGCCAGCCGGGTGCCGACCGAGCCGCCGGGCGCCGGCAGGGCGGCCAGCGGCTCCAGGGTGACCAGGGTGGCGCCGTCCCGGCCCACGCAGCGCACCGCGCGCCGGTCCAGCCAGCCGAGCTTCCACTTGTGCCAGCCGAAGAGGTCGGGGGCCAGGCCGAACTGGCTGCCCATGACGTCCCAGTCACCCACATGGGTGTCCCAGTCGCCCTTGCCGTCGGTCGGCCGGTTGTAGAGGTCGGGCAGGTCGAAGACGTGTCCGGTCTCGTGGGCCAGGACGTTGCGGTCCGGCGGATGGCGCTCGAAGACGGTCACGATGCGCCGCAGGTCCGTACCGTCCACGCGCATCGGGTGGTCGAAGTTGACCACCTTGGTGGCGTCGGAGTCGACGCCGGGCGCGTCCGGGTCGGCGACGAAGTAGACGACGTCGTACTTGGAGAAGTCGACCCGGGGGTCGGCCGCCGCCACCGCGTCCTTGAGGTACGCGGTCCGCTTCGCGGCGTCCCAGTCACGCCTTATCTCGTACGACTCCGAGGAGTGCGGCATCTCCACCCAGTCGTACAGCGGGTGGGCGCGCAGGTCGAAGGTGCCGTAGGAGGCGCGCCGGAAGTAGTCGCCGGTCTCCGGGAAGTAGTCCCCGGCCAGCTCCTCCGGCCCGGCCAGCGGCACCGAGTCGGGGAAGGACAGGAAGACCATGACGGCGTTGAGGGTGCGGGTGGGCCGGGGGTAGGAGCCGTTCCAGCTGTCGAGCCCCAGCGAGTGGTGGGCCGCGGTGCGCGGCAGGGCGCACGGGCCGGCCGAGGGACCGGCCACGGCGGGACCCGCGACCAGGCCGGTGGCGGCCAGTGCGAAGAGCGAGGTGAGTCCTGCGACGGCACGCAGGCGCCTCCTTTCCACTCCGTCGGGTGTCAGCTGACCCTCCACGTCGACCTCCGGCTGCGGACTTCGGGACACCTCACCCACCCTGTGGCGTTTTGCTCGGTTACGCACTGTTTCGCTGCCCTAGTCGAGTGAGGAGTCAACTCGACGGGTGACACGGAGGGCTCACGGAAAGTCACAAACGATCAGCCGGAGCCGCACCCGTGCCAGGTCTGCGCAGAAACGATCGGCCTCGGACGGAGGAGGGGATTCCGCAAGGCGTCGACCACACGCCTGGGGGACGAAGGAGCTGGAACGGCCGCCGGGGCAGCCTCTATGATCGGCACACTTTCGTCAGACCGACCCGTCCCGACCCCTGTTACGAGACCACAGCCCTCCGGGAGCCAGCGGTGAGCGGAACCTCCGAAGGACCGGGCCCAGCGGCTCTCCCCGCGCCCGGCGCCGGCCGTCCTCCGGTCACGGAACGTCATGACGACCACCCCGCCGAACGGCTGACCGTCGGCCGCACCGCGGCCGAGCTGCGCGACTACCGCGCCGCGTTCAACGCCGCGCACCTCGCCATGGCCGTGGTCGACCACGAGGGCCGGGTGGTCGCCGCCAACGAGGCGCTCGCCACCCTGCTCGGCGCCGAGACCGGCGAACTGCACGAGCGGGCCGCCGCCGACCTGGTCGACCTGGCCTCCGACGGCCGCACCTGGCACGCGTACCGCGAGGTGCTGCGCGGGCGGCGCTCCCGCTTCCGCTGCACCCGCCGCCTCAAGCACCCCGACGGGCGCTCGATGTGGGCCGAGGTGACGGTGTCCCCGGTGCCCGACAGCACGGGCGTGCTGCTGTCCATCGCCGACATCAGCGACCGGCGCGAGCTCCAGGCCCGGCTGCGCCACCTGCAGATGCACGACCCGGTGACCCGGCTGCCCAACCGCACCCTGTTCTTCGAGCGGCTCTCGCAGGCGCTGGAGAACTCGTCGTACGGGCATGGCGGAACAGGGCGGATCGGCCTGTGCTACCTGGACCTGGACGGCTTCAAGGCCGTCAACGACACCCTGGGGCACCGCGTCGGCGACCGGCTGCTCGCCGCCGTCGCCGCCCGGCTCACCGAGTGCGCGGCCGTCGACGGCTACACCCGCAGCGGCGGCCACCTGGTGGCCCGTCTCGGCGGCGACGAGTTCGCGATCCTGGTCGAGGACTCCACCGGGACGGAGCAGCTGTCCGACCTGGCGCGCTCGCTGCTCACCGCGGTGCAGCAGCCCTTCGACCTGGCCGGGCAGCGCCTGTCGGTGTCGGCGTCCATCGGGGTGGTGGAGCGGGGCGCGGCCGGGACGACGGCGACCGGTCTGATGCAGGCCGCGGACACCACGCTGTACTGGGCCAAGGCCGACGGCAAGGCCCGCTGGACGCTCTTCGACCCCGAGCGCAACGCGCACCGGATGACCCGTCAGGCGCTCTCCTCGACCCTGCGGCCCGCCGTGGAGCGGGGCGAGTTCGCGCTGGAGTACCAGCCGCTGGTCGAGCTGGGCACCGGGGTGGTGCGGGGGGTGGAGGCGCTGGTGCGCTGGAACCACCCGCAGTTCGGGCTGCTCTCGCCGAATCGGTTCGTCGGGATCGCCGAGGAGGACGGCTCGATCGTGCAGCTCGGGCGGTGGGTGCTGCGCACCGCGTGCCGCCAGGCGCGGCAGTGGCAGCAGGACCACCCCCGGCAGCGGCCGCTGTTCGTGAGCGTCAACGTGGCCGTGCGCCAGGTGTGGGACTCCGACCTGGTGGCGGACGTGGCGGGGATCCTGGCCGAGACGGGCCTGGAGCCGCACCTGCTGCAGCTGGAGCTGACCGAGTCGGCGGTGATGGGATCGGCCGGGCGGCCGCTGCAGGCGCTCCAGGCGCTGAGCGACATGGGCGTGCAGATCGCCATCGACGACTTCGGCACGGGCTACTCGAACCTGGCCTACCTCAGCCGGCTGCCGGTGTCGGTGCTGAAGCTGGACGGCTCGTTCGTCCGGGGCTTCCAGGACGAGTCGCACGCCAACCCGGCCGACGAGCTGATCGTCGAGGCGCTGGTGCAGCTGGCCCACCGGCTGGGCCTGACGGTGACGGCGGAGTGCGTGGAGACCTCGGGGCAGGCGGCCCGGCTGCGCCGGATCGGCTGCGACACCGGGCAGGGCTGGCTCTACTCGCGGGCGGTGCCGCCGGACAAGATCGCGCTGCTGATCGGGTCGAAGCCGCTGCCTGTGTGACGGCGGAGGGCCCCGCGGGGAGCAGGTGCTCCCCGCGGGGCCCTCCGGCCCGTCAGCGGGTCGGGTGCGGCGGGTCGGGTCAGCAGGCGCCGAGGTCCTGCCAGACGCCCCACTCGCCGGTGGTGCCGGGCTCCTCGCCCTTCGTCCACCACTTGGCCTTCCAGGTGTGGCCCTTGTAGGAGACCTGGGTGCTGCCCGTGTACTCCTTCGCCCGGTCCCAGGCGGCCGCGGTGCAGGTGCCGGCCGGCGGGGTCGTGGGCGGGGTGGTCGGGGGCGTCGTCGGCGGGGTGGTGGGCGGCGTCGACGGGTCGGTCGGGTTCGTCGGGGAGGAACCGACCGCGGCCACGATGTCGTTGAGCAGCGTGGTCTTGTCGTCCAGGCCGAGCAGCGAGTACATCATCGCGCCGGCCAGGCCGCGCTGGTGGGCGTAGTCGGCGCGGGCCTGGATGGCGCGCTTGTCCAGGCCGGTGAAGAACTCGCCGTCCTTGTAGAAGTACGCGGCCTTGGCCTGGTCGTCCCAGAAGGTGGTGGCCGGGTTGTCGACGATGCCGCCGAGCTCCTTGTAGTGCGCGATGCCGGGCTGGATGCTGACCGGGCGCTGCGCGGAGGGGCCGGTGGCGGTCTGGGCGAGGCCGTTGGTGGTGCCGGCGGGGACGCCCTTCCAGCCGCGGTAGTAGAACTCGTAGCCCAGGGTCAGCTTGTTGGCGGGGAAGCCGCCCGCGATGCCGTAGGCGGGCTTGCCGTCGATCCAGGAGTCGATGGCGTTGTCGACCGAGTACTTCTCCGTGCCCGGCTTGATCGGGTCGGTCGGGTCGTTGGCGCCCGAGTAGAGCGGCGACTGGTGGTACGTCGGCCCGTCGCCGTCCCAGGCGCCGTGCATGTCGTACGTCATGATGTTGGCGTAGTCGAGGTACTGACCGATCTTGTCGGTCTCGATGTTCTTGATCTTGTCCTGGCCGGCCGGGAGCGCCGCCGTGAGCAGGTACTTCTTGCCGCCGTGCGAGGCGCCGTACTCGTCGAGCTGCTTGCGGAACTCGGCGAGCAGCAGCGTGAAGTTCTGCTTGTCCTCGGGGGCGTAGTGGTTGCCCAGGTGGCCGTCGGGCGAGCCCGGGTACTCCCAGTCGATGTCGATGCCGTCGAAGATCCCGGCCGCGCTGCCCGGGCCGCCGAAGCCGCCGTCGACCGGCAGGTCGCCCTGGATGTACTGCTTGACGCAGGAGGAGACCAGCTTCTTGCGGCTGGCGTCGGTCTTGGCCGCGTCGGAGAAGTACTTGGAGTACGTCCAGCCGCCCAGCGAGATGTTGATCTTCAGCTTGGGGTACTTCGCCTTGAGCTGCTTGAACTGGTTGAAGACGCCCATGATCGGCTGGTCCCACTTGTCGGCGACGCCGCTGACGCTGGTGTCGGCCGAGAAGGACTTCTGGTAGTCGGCGAAGGAGTCGCCCGCGCCGTCACCCGCGTTGGGGTTGTTGTCGTCGCCCGCCGCCTTGTTGGCCATGAAACAGGTCAGGTCGGTCGGGTGGATGTTGCCGAACGAGTAGTTGATGACGTCGAGTTTGCCCGCGATGCCCCGGGTGTCCAGGTGCTTGGGGTAGAAGGCGTTGCCGTACACGCTCCACTGGTCGTAGTACGCGATCTTCACGCCGCCCGTGGAGGGCGCGGGGTCGGCCGCCTGGGCGGTGCCGAGACCGGCGAAGGTGGCGAGTACGCCGGCGGCGAGCGCCGTGGTGGCGAGCGCGGCTATGAGAGGTCTGCGGGGGTGCACGGGCGGCCTCCGGAGGGGGTGCGCGGTACAGGAGTTGGAGCAGTGATAGCCGCGCGGTGAACGGCGCGTCAATGGTCTGAACCAAATTGAGGACTAGACCAATTGGGCCGTGAAAGCCCTTGTCAGACCGTTGTCCGGACATGCGGAACCGCCCGCCACCCTTGGTGACGAGCGGTTTAGGGCGCTCTAGTGGACGATCGGCGTCCGTCGATGTGGTCTGGACCACTCCCCGATTACTCGGGCAGCCCGTACGCGTCCGCGACCAGCTCGTAGGAGCGCAGCCGGGCCTTCGGACCGTGTGCGTTCGCCGTCAGCATCAACTCGTCGGCCCCCGTGCGCTTCTGGAGCGCGTCCAGGCCCTCGCGCACCGCGTCCGGCGTCCCGTACACGATGTTGGCCAGCCAGGAGTCGGCGAACTCCCGCTCCAGCGGGCTGAACGCGTACGCCTCCGCCTCCTCGGGCGTGGGCACCAGGCCCGGGCGGCCGGTGCGCAGCCGGAGCATCGACAGGGCCCCGGTCATCACCTGGCGCCTGGCCTCCTTCTCGTCCTCGGCGGCGAAGGTGTTGACGCCGATCAGGGCGTACGGGGCGTCCAGCACGGCCGACGGGCGGAAGGAGCTGCGGTACAGGTCCAGGGCCGGGATCGTGTTCTGCGCCGAGAAGTGGTGGGCGAACGCGAACGGCAGGCCCAGGGACCCGGCAAGGCGGGCGCTGAAGCCGGAGGAGCCCAGCAGCCAGACCGGCGGGCGGTGCGGCGACTGCACGCCGCCCGGGGCGGTGGCCTGCACCGGGCCCGGCACCGCGTGGATGCGCGCGTACGGGTGGCCGCCGGGGAAGTCGTCGTCCAGGAACCGGATCAGCTCGGCCAGCTGCTGCGGGAAGTCGTCGGCCCCCTCGTTGAGCCGCTCGGTGCGGCGCAGGGCCGCCGCCGTGGCGCCGTCGGTGCCGGGCGCGCGCCCGAGGCCCAGGTCCACCCGGCCCGGGGCGAGGGCCTCCAGGGTGCCGAACTGCTCGGCGATGACCAGGGGCGCGTGGTTGGGCAGCATCACGCCGCCGGAGCCGAGCCGGATGCGCTCGGTGTGGGCGGCGAGGTGGGCCAGGATCACGGCCGGGGAGGAGGAGGCGACGCCCGGCATGGAGTGGTGCTCGGCGACCCAGTGCCGGTGGAAGCCGCGCCGCTCGGCCAGCCTGGCGATCTCCACGCTGGTGGCGAGCGCCTCGGTCGCGGTGTGGCCGCTGCCGACCGTCACCAGGTCCAGTACGGACAGCGGTACAGGGGCGGAGCCGCGCGTCTCGCCTCGAATCTCGTCGCTCACCGGGTCGGAACCTTCCTGTCCTGCCTGCGTCGGGGTACTCAGGACGAGAACAGGAGGGTGTCTCCGGTTATTCCCGTACGGGTCCGGGCGCCCGATCGCGTACGGCTCCGGGGTGGCTGTTCCCGTACGGCTCCGGGGGCGCCTGACCCGTACGGCTCCCGGGAGCGGCGCCCCTACTCCCGCTTCGCGAACAGCGTGCCCAGCTCCTCGCCGTGCGCCCGGCGCTCCGCGAGCCGCAGCCCCTCCCAGACCGTGGCCTGGCTCGCGGTCAGCACCGGCTTGCCCAGCTCGCGCTCCAGCGCCTCCAGGTGGGCGGCCGTGGCCAGGGCGGTGTCCGGGATCAGCACGCACTCGGCCGCCGGGTGGTCCGCCCGGACCGCGAGCTCCAGGACCCGGTCGCCGCCCCCGACCCCGGCGGTGACCAGCCCGGCGCGCCCGGCCAGGACCTCGACCCCGGCGGCCCCGAGGAAGGCGGCGAACTGCGCGGTGACGTCCGCCGGGTACGTCGAGGCCACCGCGACCCGGGCTGCGCCCAGCTCCCGCAGGGCGTGGACGAAGGCGAACGCGGTGCTGGAGGAGGGCAGCCCGGCGGCCAGGGCCAGCGCCCGCACCTGCTCGTGGGCACCCTCCCAGCCCCGCGCGAAGCTGCCGCTCGCGGAGGCCCAGAGCACCGACTCGGCGCCCACCAGGCGCAGTCGCTCGACCTTGCCGGCCAGCTCCTCGCGGGCGCCGAGCGCGTCGGCGCGCACCACCGGCAGCCGGACGCCGTCCAGCAGGGTGCCGATGCGGGCGTAGTCGTCCTCGGCGGCGTGCCCGGGGCAGAGCAGTCCCACGGTGGTCATTCCCGTCCTCCCTCTCGTCGCTGGGAACGCGGTCCGTTGCGCCTGCCCGTTCGGCGGCGGGGTAGTCATCGGACAGGTCAGCCGGGTGCCCGCGCCCCTTTGACGGACGGCGCCGGGGCTGCCACCGTGGGCGGCGCCATGGCCGAAGACACCCGCCCCGCCCGCTCCCTCCCCGTGCTCCTGGTGCTGGACGGCGACCCGCCGCCGCGCCTGGGCCGGCTGACCGGGCGCGTGCGCGTCCGGCACACCGACGCGTCCGGCCTCGCCGCCGAACTCCCGGGCGCCGACGTCCTGCTGGTCTGGGACTTCACCTCGGACGCGGTGCGCGAGGCCTGGCCGGGACCGGGCCGCAGGCCGCGCTGGGTGCACGCCGCGAGCGCCGGGGTGGACCGGCTGCTCTGCCCGGAGCTGGTCGCCTCGGACACCGTGCTCACCAACGCCCGGGGCGTCTTCGACGAGCCGATCGCGGAGTACGTGACCGGTCTGGTCTTCGCGCTGGCCAAGGACCTGCCGCGGACCCTGGAGCTGCAGCGCGGGCACGTCTGGCGGCACCGGGAGACCACCCGGGTGGCCGGCACCCGGGCCGCGGTGGTCGGCGCGGGACCGATCGGCCGGGCGGTCGCGCGCTCGCTGCGGGCGGTCGGGGTGACCTGCGCGGTGGTCGGGCGCACGGCCCGCGCCGGGGTGCACGGCGCCGAGGACCTGCCGCGGCTGCTCACCCGGGCCGACTGGGTGGTGTGCGCGGCGCCGCTGACGGAGGCGACGCGGGGCATGTTCGACGCCCGGCTCTTCGGCCTGATGCAGCCCTCGGCGCACTTCGTGAACGTGGGGCGCGGACAGCTGGTGGACGAGGGCGCGCTGGTGGAGGCCGTGTCGCGGCGGTGGATCGCGGGGGCGGCGCTCGACGTGTTCCAGGAGGAGCCGCTGGGTGCGGACAGCCCGCTGTGGGACGTGCCGGGGCTGCTGGTGTCGCCGCACATGAGCGGGGACACGGTGGGCTGGCGGGACCGGCTGGGCGCGCAGTTCGTGGAGTTGTACGAACTCTGGGCGGCAGGCGGGACGTTGGCGAACGTGGTCGACAAGAAACGTGGGTACGTCCCCATGCATGACTGAACTCACCGCTCTGACGGCACGTCAACTCCTGGCCGGTTACCGGTCGCTGGCCTTCTCCCCGGTCGACGCCACCCGCGCCGTCCTGGACCTGGCCGAGCGCGCGCAGCCGCGCGTCAACGCGTTCGTGCGGCTGGACGCGGCGGGCGCGCTCGCCGCGGCCGAGCGGTCCGCCGCGCGCTGGCGGGCGGGTGAGCCCGAGGGGCTGCTGGACGGCGTGCCGGTGTCGGTGAAGGACATCCTGCTCCAGGCGGGCGCGCCCAACCTCAAGGGGTCGCGGACGGTGCGGCCGGAGGGGCCCTGGACGGAGGACTCCCCGGTGGTGGCCGGGCTGCGCCGGCACGGCGCGGTCCTCTTCGGGCGCACCACCACGCCGGAGTTCGGCTGGAAGGGCGTCACGGACTCGCCGCTGACCGGCGTCACCCGCAACCCGTACGACACCGCGCGCACCCCGGGCGGCTCAAGCGGCGGCAGCGCGGCGGCCCTCGCGCTGGGCGCCGGGCCGCTGTCGGTGGGCACCGACGGCGGCGGCTCGGTGCGCATACCGGCGTCCTTCTGCGGGGTGTTCGGCCTCAAGCCCACCTACGGGCGGGTGCCGGTCTACCCGGGCAGCACCTACGGCACCCTCTCCCACGTCGGCCCGATGGCCCGGGACGCGGCCGACGCGGCGCTGCTGCTGGACGCGGTCAGCGGCGAGGACTGGCGGGAGTGGGCCGGGGTGCCCTCGCGGCCGGTGTCGGGCCTGCTCGGCGAGGGCGTGAAGGGGCTGCGGGTGGCGTACTCGGCGTCCTTGGGCGGGCAGGTGGCGGTGCGGCCCGACGTGGCGTCGGCGGTGCGGGGGGCGGTGGGGCGGCTGGCCGGACTCGGCGCGTACATCGAGGAGTCGGACCCGGACATCGCCGACCCGGTGGACGTCTTCCACACCCTGTGGTTCAGCGGGGTGGCCCGGCTGGTGCAGCGACTGGGCCGGGAGCAGCGGGAGTTGCTCGACCCGGGGGCGCGCGAGGTGGCCGCGGCCGGCGCCCGCCACAGCGCGCTGGACTACCTGGCGGCGATGGACGCGCGGATGGAGCTGGGGCAGCGCATGGGCCGCTTCCACACCTCGTACGACCTGCTGGTCACCCCGACCCTGCCGGTCACCGCCTTCGAGGCGGGGGCGGAGGTGCCGCGCGGGTCCGGGCTCCGCCGCTGGACGGGCTGGACCCCGTTCACGTACCCCTTCAACCTCACCCAGCAGCCCGCCGCGACGGTGCCGTGCGGGGTGGACCGGGACGGGCTGCCGGTCGGGGTGCAGATCGTGGCCGCGCGCCACCGCGACGACCTGGTGCTCCGGGCCGCGCACGCGCTGTACGAGTCGGGCGCGGCGGCGGTGCCGGCTCCCCCGGCGCCGTAACGGGCCGGTTTCTTTCGAAAATCCGCACGCATACCCCGACGGGGTCCGGGTAGCTGCGCGCCCATGGCCGGAACCCAGCGCATCAGACCCTTCGGCGCCCCGCGCCGCCGGGCGCTCCTGCTCACCGCGGCAGGGGCGTTCGGCGCGGCGGCGTGCAGCCGAGTCGCCTCCGGAAACGCCCTGGACCGGCTCAGATCCCAGCGCACCGTGCGTCTGGGCATCGCGGGCGAGGTCCCGTACGGATACGTGGACGAGCAGGGCGAGTTCACCGGCGAGGCGCCCGAACTGGCCAAAATCATCTTCAAGCGGCTCGGCATCGAGCACGTCCAGCCGGTGGCCACCGACTTCGCCTCGCTGATACCCGGCCTCAACTCCCAGCAGTTCGACGTGGTGTCCGCCGGGATGTACATCAACAAGGAACGCTGCGAGCAGGTGGTCTTCGCCGATCCCGAGTACCAGATGCTCGACGCCTTCATCGTGCGCAAGGGCAATCCGAAGGACCTGCGCTCCTACGAGGACGTGGTGAAGGCCGGGGCGAGGCTGGCGACCGGCGCGGGCTACGCGGAGATCGGCTACGCGGTGGCCGCCGGGTACCCGGAGAAGGACATCGTGATCCTCCAGGACCAGGTCGCCGGGCTCAACGCCGTGGAGTCCGGCCGGGTCGACGTCTTCGCCGGGACCGCGCTGACCACCCGCGAGGTGGTGAAGAAGAGCTCCAGGGCCGAGTCCACCGAGCCGTTCGCGGCCGTGGTCGACGGCGAGAAGCAGATCGACGGCGGCGGCTTCGCCTTCCGCCCCACCGACACCGCGCTGCGCGACGCCTTCAACACCGAGCTGCACACGATGAAGAAGAGCGGCGAACTCCTGCGCGTGCTGCGCCGGTTCGGCTTCACCGAGCGGGAGATGACCACCCTGACCGCCGAGGAGCTGTGCCGATGACCGCCGGACTCTGGCAGAACTGGGTGCTGCCCGGCATCTGGACCACCCTCCAGCTCCTCCTCTTCAGCGCCGCCCTCGCCACGGCCGTCGCCTTCACGGTCGGCACCGCCCGCACCCACCGCTCGCGCGCCGTGCGCCTCCTCGCGGCCGTGTACACCGAGGTGTTCCGGGGCGTGTCCGCGCTGGTGCTGATGTTCTGGCTGTTCTTCGTGCTGCCGCCGCTGCTGGGCTGGCAGATGGTGCCGATGTGGGCCGCCGTGCTGGCGCTCGGCCTGTCCTACGGGGCGTACGGCGCCGAGATCGTCCGGGGCGCCCTGAACGCCGTACCGGCCGCGCAGCGCGAGGCGGGGATCGCCCTCAGCCTCTCCCCCTGGCAGCGGCTGCGGCTGGTGCTGCTCCCGCAGGCCGTGCCCGAGATGCTGCCGCCCTTCTCCAACCTGCTGGTCGAGCTGCTCAAGGGCACCGCCCTGGTCTCGCTGCTCGGCGTCGGCGACGTCTCCTTCGCGGCCTACCTGGTGCGGCTCGCGACCCAGGAGAGCGCGCGGATCTACACGGTGACGCTGGTGGTCTACTTCGTGATCGCCTTCGTGCTCACCCGCTCCATGAGGGCCCTGGAACGCCGGGCCAAGGCGAACGTCGGGACGGTGGCGGAGTGAACTGGGACTGGTCCGCGGCGGCGGACTTCATGCCGCGCTTCCTCGACGGCGCCCTGGTCACGCTCCAGGTCCTCGTCATCGGCTCGCTGATCGCCTTCACGCTGGGCCTGGTGTGGGCCCTGGGGCTGCGCTCGGGCAGCCGCTTCGTGCGCTGGCCGGTCGGGCTCGTCACCGAGTTCGTCCGCAACACCCCGCTGCTGGTGCAGCTGTTCTTCCTGTTCTTCGTGCTCCCCGAGTGGGGCGTGCGGTTCTCCGCGCTGACCACCGGCGTGCTCGCGATCGGCCTGCACTACTCCACGTACACCGCGCAGGTCTACCGGGCCGGCATCGACGCCGTGCCGCGCGGCCAGTGGGAGGCCGCCACCGCGCTCAGCCTGCCCGTCCACCGCACCTGGACCGCGGTGATCCTGCCGCAGGCGGTCCGCCGGATCACGCCCGCCCTGGGCAACTACGTGATCGCGATGCTCAAGGACACCCCGCTGCTGGCCGCGATCAGCGTGCTGGAGATGCTCCAGCAGTCCCGGCTGGAGAGCGCCGCCACCTTCCAGTACACCGAGCCGCTGACGATCGTCGGCATCGCCTTCGTCCTCATCGCCTGCCCGGCTTCCCTGCTCGTACGAACCCTGGAGCGCCGCCTTGCCCGCTGAGAAGACCGCCGAGACCACCGCCGAGACCACCGCGACCACCGCCGCCACCGCCGACCCGGAGGCCCTGGTCGAGCTGCGGGACGTGACCAAGCGCTTCGGGGACAACACCGTCCTGGACGACCTGTGCATGTCGGTGCGGCCCGGCCGGCACGTCACCCTGATCGGCCCGTCCGGCTCCGGCAAGACCACCATCCTGCGGATGCTGATGACGCTGGAGCGGCCCGACTCGGGCACGATCCGGGTGAACGGCAGCACCCTGTACCCGGCGGGCGAGAAGGAGCGCCGGGAGGCCCGCAGGAAGATCGGCATGGTCTTCCAGCAGTTCAACCTCTTCCCCAACATGAGCGTCCTGCGCAACATCACCGAGGCGCCGGTGCGGGCCCTGGGCCTGGACCGCGACGAGGCCGAGGCGCGCGCCCTGGACCTGCTGGACCTGGTCGGCCTGAAGGACCGCAGGGACGCCAGGCCGAACCAGCTGTCCGGCGGGCAGCAGCAGCGGGTGGCCATCGCCCGGGCGCTCGCGATGCGGCCGAAAGTCCTCTTGCTGGACGAGGTGACCTCCGCCCTCGACCCGGAGCTGGTGGCCGGGGTGCTGGACCTGCTGCGGTCGATCGCGACCAGTACGGACATCACGATGCTGTGCGTGACGCACGAGATGACCTTCGCCCGGGACATCTCCGACGAGGTGCTGATGTTCGATTCCGGCAAGGTCATCGAGTCGGGAGCGCCGGAAAAAATCTTCTCGGATCCGGTGCACGAACGCACGCGCGAGTTCCTCGGGGCGGTCCTCTGACCTGAGATTCTGCGGTACAGGCATGACCTGGGCATATGCCAACCGGGCCCGCCCCCGCCGGGGACGCTTGGGCGGGCCATCAATCTCGCCAACAGCCGCACCGGAAACGGTTCTTGACGGCTATCGTGGTACGGAAGCTTGCGGTCGCTACCTGCTGGATCTGCTAGGGGGAAACCGTGGCGCTGAAGCCCGAGCCCACCGCACCGTTCCACTCGGTGCAATACGCGCTGCGCGTACTCGAAGCCGTCGCACGGCACGGTGGCGGGGTGACCGACGTCCAGATCGGCCGCGAGACGGGACTGCCGACCGGCCACCTGACCTCCCTCCTGCGCATGCTGCGCCGCGAGGGGTACGTCGAGCAGGTGGCCGACGGCGCCTACGTGATCGGCGACTCCACCGTCCTGCTCGGCTCCGGGGTCACCCGCCGCGAGGCCCTGGAGCGCAAGCTCCAGGAGACCCTCACCGAGCTGCGCGACTCGGTCGGCGCCGCCGTCTACATCAGCCGGTACATCGACGGCGAGGTCAAGATCACGCAGTACGCGGACGGGCCGCGCGCCCCGAAGGTCAACGAGTGGGTGGACTTCCGCTCGGCGGCCCACGCCAGCGCGGTCGGCAAGTGCCTGCTCACCCAGCTCGACTCCAACGGGCGCCGCGACCACCTGTCCCGCCACAAGATCGCCCGGCTCACCTCGCGGACGATCACCAACGAGAAGGTCCTCTTCTCCAAGCTGGACAGCCAGCCCCCGACCGTGCCGGTCCTGGACCTCCAGGAGTACGCGGTGGGCACGGTCTGCGCGGCGGTGCCGCTGACCGCGGGCTCCGCCGTGGGCTGCCTGGCCCTGTCGCTCCCCATCGAGCACGCGCACCGGCTGCGCTCGGCGGCGGACACGCTCAACCGCAGGGCCGCCCCGGTGGTGCTCTCGCTGGCGATCTAGGGCCCGGCGGGGCCCTGGGGCAGTGGTCACGAGCACCCCCGGGGACCAGGTAGTATTAACCCTGTCAGCACGCGCCGCTAGCTCAGTTGGTTAGAGCAGCTGACTCTTAATCAGCGGGTCCGGGGTTCGAGTCCCTGGCGGCGCACAGACGGTCGAAGGCCCCCCACTCCGGTGGGGGGCCTTCTTCGTGCCTCCGGGCCTCAGCTGCCGAGGTTCTTCACGGCCTGGTAGTAGGTCCAGGCCGTGCCGTTGCACGAGGCCTTCTTGACCGCGCCGTAGCCGCTGCAGACCCGCTTGAGGTCCTCGTAGAAGGCCGAGTCGATTCTCGCCTTGTTCGCCGGGAAGATCCCGGCGGCCTTGTGGTTGCGGTAGCCGAAGTCGTGCCGGGCGCAGGCGTTCTTGAAGGGGAAGCCGAGCGGGTTGTCCGGGGACTTGGAGCAGTAGTCGGTGGACCAGTCGAAGGCGTACGCGCTCCAGGCGGACGGGTTGGCCCGGGCGGCGGCCCAGGCGTTGTAGCTGGCGGCGCTGGTCTGGGTCCAGCTGCTGAGCACCTGGGGCTTGTCGGCGGGGGCGGCGGCGGCCTGCCCGGCCGTCACCAGTACTGCGGGCACGGCCAGAACGGCGGCGGCCAGCGAGAGGCCTTTCACGCGGCGCATGGGGGGACCCTTCCGTCACAGAGAGCAGCGGGCGCCCGGGAGTTGGGTCCGGGCGCCCACACTGTGCCGTGCCGGGCGGTGGATCCACTCGGGTTTTCCTCGAACTGGTGCCGTCCGTACGGGAATTGTTCGCGCCCCTGTCCCCGTGCCGGACCCGTTCAGCGGCCCAGCAGGTCCGCGCGGCCCGCCTCCTCGTACCGCGCGCGCAGCTCCGCCACGTCGTCCGCGGCCAGCTCCCGGTACCCGGGCTCCCCCGGCGGGCGCCACCACACGCCCTCCCCCACCAGGAACCCCTCGCGCCGCAGCCCCACCCGGTGCACCTTGTTGGTCGCCGTCACCGGCATCCGCGGGACCACCCGCACGAAGCGCGGGGCCATCTTGGTGCCCAGGTCCGGCTGGGCGGCCAGGAACGCGGCGAAGGCCTCCGGGGCGAACGGCCCGTCCAGCACCAGCGCCGCCATCACCTGGTCCCCGGCGACCGGGTCCGGCACCGCGTACACCGCGACCCCGGCCGCCCGCTCCCAGCGCGCCAGGATCGCCTCGATCACCGCGGCGGCCAGGTTCTCGCTGTCCACCCGCAGCCGGTCGTCGGTGCGCCCGGCGAAGTAGAGGAAGCCGTCGGCGTCCCGGAAGAACAGGTCCCCGGTCCAGTACCAGCCGCCGCGGCGGCGCTCGGCCTCCGCCTCCGGGTTGCGCCAGTACCCCTCGAAGGGGTTGGCGCCCCGGTTCACCAGCTCCCCGATCGCCGCGTCCCCGTTGAGCAGCCGCCCCGAGGCCGAGAAGCGCGCCGCCTCGCGCTCCTCGCCCGTCTCCGGGTCCACCACGGCCAGGTCGCCCCCGGCCGCCCGGCCGACCGCGCCCGCCGGGGTGCCGGGGGTGCGCTGGACCGCCGCGCCGCCCTCGGAGGAGCCGTACCCCTCCACCAGCGGCACCCCGAAGCGGCGCCGGAAGCGCTCGGCGTCCACCGCGCCCGCCTCGGTGCCGAAGCCCAGCCGCAGGGCGTGGTCGCGGTCGTCCGGGCCCTCCGGGGTGGCCAGCAGGTACTGGACCGCGCGGCCCACGTAGGTGAAGTACGTGGCGCCGAACTCCCGTACGTCGGCCAGGAAGCCGGAGGCGGAGAACCGGCTCCGCAGGGCCACCGCCGCGCCGGTGACCAGCGCGGGGGCCCAGTTGGCGATGACGGCGTTGCCGTGGAAGAGCGGCATGCAGACGTAGTGCACCCCGTCGCCGGACAGCTCCAGCTGGCGGGCCAGCGAGGCGCCGGCGGCGGCCAGCCTGCCCTGGGTGCACAGCGCGGCCTTGGGCGCCCCGGTGGAGCCCGAGGTGAAGTAGAGCAGCAGCCGGCTGCCGGGGCCCACGGGGGCGGCGACCGCGTCGCCGGGCCGGGCTCCCGCATAGCCGGCGAGCAGGGTCGCGTACGCCTCCGTGTCGGTCACCAGCACGCGCACGCCCGGCAGCGCGAGGCCGTCGAGCAGGGGAAGGAGCGCGCGCTCGGTGACCAGCACCCGGCAGTCGGTGTGCAGCACGTCGCGGGCCAGCTCGGGGCCGCGCCGGGTCGGGTTGACGCCCGCGACGGCGGCCCCGGCCAGGGCCGCCGCGCCCAGCCACAGGGGGAACTCCGGGGTGTTGTCGAGCAGGACGCCGACGTGCGGCTCGGCTCCCGGTGGCAGCAGGTCCACCAGGAGCGCGGCGCGCGCGGCGGCGCCCGCGGCGACCTCGTGGCGGGTGAGGGTCAGGCCGTGCGCGCGCAGGCCCGTCCTGCCGTCGCCCCACATCCGCCGTACGAGCTCCGCCGCGGTGTCCGCACCGTCCGCACCCATGCGGCGGACCATAACTGACACGGCGTCAGAAATGAATGCCCCGGTCCGGCTCCGACCGGACCGCTCAGAACTGCACGTCCGAGCAGGAGTAGAAGGCGTTGCCGGTGTCCGCGATCGTCCAGACCGCGAGGATCAGGTGCCGCCCGGTCTTGCCCGCCGGGACGGTCCCGGAGTGCGAGAGCGTGGCCGGGGGCTGCTGGTTGTTGTAGGGGACGGTGAGGAACGGCTGCGGGTCCAGGGAGGCCCGGGTGAGCTTGGCGTTGCTGTTCCAGCCGTTCTTGGTGATGTAGTAGCGGAAGTCGGTCGTGGCGTGGCGCGCCGTGAACTGCCAGCGGAAGGTGTAGCTCTGCCCGCTGGTCAGCCTGGTGGTCGGCCACGCCCCGCCGCGCGGGTCGTCGAGCTGGGAGAACCTGCTGTTGCCACCCGCGCAGAGGGTGCCGTCCGCGGGCCCGCCGGACGGGAAGCCCTTGGGCCCCTCGACCGACTGCGGTTCCCACTGGATGTCGCCGCAGTTGGAGACGGTCTTGTTGGCGCAGAGCTTCTGGCGGCTGATCGGCAGGTCCGTGTAGCCGTGGCTGGTGGCCGTTCCGGAGGCGAGGAAGGACATCCCCGCCACACCGAGGGCCACGGCGGCCGTAGCTGTCTTGTGTCGCATGCTGTCGCTCCAGGAGAACGTGGGGGAGTTCCGTGAACCGTGCTGCACGCGTGCGTGTGGGACTGCGCTAGCGAATGCCGAACTGGGGATTCCGGTCTAGACCAAGTACCAATGTATTAACGGGACTTGAACATGTCCAGACCAGTCACAACCCCTCTCCACCAGGGCGCGAGCCGGTGTAGAAGGCCACCGTCAGGTCCTTCACCAGCGCCTTGCGCTCGTAGTCGTCCAGCTCGACCAGACCACGCGTGGTCAGCCGGTGGACCATGTCGTCCACGGCGTCCACCACGGACGTCAGCACGCTGTCGCGGTGCTTGGCGTCGATCGCCGCGATCCGCCGCCGCTGCATCGCCCCCGCGATCTCCGGCGCGTACTCGATCCGGGTCGGCTGCGCCGAGAACACCTCGATCCCCACCGGCGCGCACTCCGCCGACAGCATCCGGGTCAGCGCCTCGCCCACCGCCTCCGCGTCCCGCAGCGTGGGCGCGTCCTCGTGGAAGGCGTCGGCGGGCAGCTGCGAGAGCACCCGGGCCATCGCCGACTCCACCTGCTCGCGCAGGTACTCCTCGTGGTCGGCCACCCCCAGCGCCGCCCGCACCGTGTCGCCGACCCGCCACACCACGAGCACCACGACCCGCAGCGCGGTGCCGTTCATGTCGACCGCGGGCAGCGGCTCGCTGCGCCAGTGCCGCAGCCGCACGTCGACCCGGCGGCGCAGCAGCAGCGGGCTCACCCACACCAGGCCGGTGCGGCGCACGCTGCCCCGGTAGTCGCCGAACAGGGTGAGCACCCAGGCGTACCCGACCCGGCCCCGGCCCAGGCCGCCCACCGCGAACAGCAGCGCGGTCACCCCGAGCGCGAGCAGCGCCCAGGAGCCCAGGCCGATCCCCTCGTACGGGCGCGGGGGCAGCCGGAGCAGCGCGGCCACCGGCTCCGGCACCGCCCCCGCCCCCCACACCACCGCCGCGCACCCGGCCGCGGCGACCGCCCCGGCGGCCACTCCGGCCCAGCCCGGCAGCACCGGCCCGGGACGCTCGGCGAGGCCCGGGTCCACCGGCGGCGCCGGCCGCGCGGCGGCGGCCCGCACCGGGGTCTTGGGCCGGGGCACCGACTGGCGCGGCGCGTCCGCCCCGTCCCCGGCCGGGCCGCCCTCGTCGCGGAAGAGCAGGTGGACCGGGATGGAGCCGTTGCTGCCGTCGCTGATCACCGGGGTGCGCCGGACCGGCCCGGACGCCTCGCGCTCCGGCCCGACGGGGGCCAGCGGCTGGGTGTCCAGGCGCCAGACCGGCACCCGCTCGCCCGAGGACTCCGTACTCATCGCAGCCACCTCACGTCGTCGTGCGCGCGGGCCGGGGCGGCGCCGCTCGGGTCATCGGGGGTTCCCGTCACCGGAAGAGCCGCCGCCAGGTCTCGGGCCCCGGGTAGCCGTCGGCCGCCGCGCCCCGCCAGCCCTGGGCCCGCTGGAACGCCTCGACCGCGCGCCGGTCGGCCTCGCCCCAGCGCGGCCCCGGGCCCTGCGCGTAGTACTTGCCGAAGCCCTTCCTCACCAGCTGCTGTCCGAGCCGGGTGACGTCGGCGCTGCTCCGGCCGGGCCGGAAGACGCCCTTGCCCGGGTAGCCGGGCAGCGCCTGCGCGGGGGCCGGGGCGCCCGCCGCCGGGGGCGCACCGGTGACCGGGGCGATGTCCTTGCCCGCCCCCTCGACCAGCAGCTTCCAGGTCTTCGGGCCGGGCAGCCCGTCCGCGTCGGAGCCCGCCCAGCCCTGGGCCTTCTGGAAGGCCTGGGTGGCCCGCCGGTCCGCGTCGCCCCAGCGCGGCCCCGGGCCCTTGGCGTAGAAGCGCTTGCCGCCGCGCTCGACGAGCATCTCGCCGAGCCGGGTGACGTGGGCGTTGCTGGTGCCGGGGCCGAAGGCGGCGTCCCCGGGGTAGCCGGCCGACGCCGGGCCCGCGGTGCTGCCGGGCACCAGGCCCTTGTAGCGGTAGGCCAGGTAGCGGGCGGAGTTGTTCCAGTACGCCATGGGCGTCGACTGCTTGCGGGTGTGCGGCTTCGCCTGCTCGTACGCGATGTAGTAGGTGTGCGTGTAGTCGGTCCAGCCGCCGAAGATCGTGACGTGCGAGCCCTTGGTCGGGTCGTCGGGGTTGTGGAAGAGCAGGATGTCGCCGGGCTGGAGGTCCTCGCGGCCGATCCGGGCGGCGAACCGGTCCAGGCTGCCGGTCCACTCGTTCCCGCTGAGCCCCCAGGCCATCGACACGAACCCCGAGCAGTCCTGGCGGTACCCGTCCGACCAGTACTTCTCCATCGAGTACGGGACCTCCGCGGTGACCCAGACCTTGGCCCGGTTGATGATGTCGGCCCGGGTGGCGCGGCGCAGCTGGTCCACCGGGACCTTGGCGGTCGTCGGACCGGCCGAGGGGCGGCCGTGCAGCGGGCCCGCGCCGCCCTGCGGCGTGCCGGGGTCGGTGTCGCGGCCGGGCAGGTCGACGGAGAGCGGCGGCGCGGTGGTGTGGACGGCGGCCTGCGCGGCGCCCGCTCCCCCGCCGCCGAGGACCACGCCGGCGGCGGTGGCCAGGACCAGGGCGCGGCGGGCGCCGTGCGCGCCGGGGTGGCCGCCCGCGCGGACGGGCAGGCCGAGGGCCAGCTCGCGGCGGTGGTGCGCGCAGCCGGCGCAGGGACAGTCGGCGGGGGCCTCGTACTCCTCGAAGACCGGTTCGGTCATGCGCGTCCCCTCCACACTCATCAAGATCTTTCGGCTCTTCCGCACGGGCGCCAGTGTCTCAACTGTCCGGACAAATTGCATTTTGACGGATCAACGGGAAAAAACGACCGTGCGACGGGCCCGGCGCGGCGGGTGACGGTCGGGATCACCCCCGGACATCGGGTAGAGTTACGCAGGTCAGCAGGCGCCGCTAGCTCAGTTGGTTAGAGCAGCTGACTCTTAATCAGCGGGTCCGGGGTTCGAGTCCCTGGCGGCGCACAGACGGTCGAAGGCCCCCCACTCCGGTGGGGGGCCTTCTTCGTGCCTCCGGCGCCTCCCGGGCGTCAGGGGCGGCGCGCCCGGGCGTTGCGGACCAGGTCGAGGGCGTACTCCTCGAACCAGGCCCCGGCCGGTGGGCCGCCCTTGCAGGGGCCGTCCGACTCGCCGGGGCGCTTGATCCACAGGTACGCCTTCACCAGCGGGTCCCCGGTGGCGGTGGTGGGCGGCTCGCCGAGCGCCCGCCCGGGCGGGTTGCACCAGTTCTCGGCCGGGTCGCCGCCGGTGTAGGGGCCGTTGCCGTTGCGGCTGGTGTCGACGACGAAGGGCTTGCCGCCGACGAGCGCCGAGACCTTCCTGCCGTACTCCGTACTGGCCCGTGTGGTCTGGAAGTTGGAGACGTTGACCGCGAAGCCGTCGGCCGCCGCGACCCCGGCCCTGCGCAGCGGCTCGCGCAGCTCCTCCGGCCTGGCCCAGCCCGCGTTGCCCGCGTCCAGGTAGACCGTGGTGCCCGGCTGCCGCTTCAGCCGCTCCACCGCGCCCCTCAGCAGCGCGTACCGCTCCTCGTGGTAGGCGGCGTCGGTGCACCGGTCGACCATGTGCATCACCGCGTCCGGCTCCAGGACCACGGTCGCGGACCGCTCTCCGACGGCCCCGGCGACCTCATCAACCCACTCCCGGTACGCGTCCGCGTCCTCGGCGCCGCCCGCGGAGTGCTGGCCGCAGTCGCGGTGCGGGATGTCGTAGAGCACGAACACCGGCTGCCGCCCGGCCGCGGCCGCCGCCTCCACCGAGTCGCGCACCTGCTCGCCCGGGTCCTGGGAGCCGACCCACTCGGCGACCGGACGGTCGGCGATCTCGCGGATCAGGGCGGCCTCCGCGGTGCGCCCCTGGCGGGTGTATTCGGCCACCTGCCGGGCCGCGCTGCCCTCCGGGTTCACCCAGAACGGGCCGTCCGCGACCGGGCCCGGCGCGGCCGGGGCGCCGGGCGCTCCGCCGTCCGCCGCGCACCCCGCGAGCAGCAGGGCCGCCAGCGCCAGCGCACCCGTACGGGCGCCGCGCGTGCCGTTCATCGATCTCCCCCTCGGTGGACCGGGGCCATGGTGGCACAGCCGTCCGGGACGTCCCGGCGCCGCACCGGCGGGCACGGTGGGCGACCGGTTCGCGACATGGCGTCAGATACCCACTAGGCCGGGGCGCCCCGGCCGTCCTACAGTGGGAGCCCGGCAAGCCCTGGCCCCCGGCTCGCTCTGTGCAACCGATCCGTGATGACCTCCCGCGCCGGAGCCGGGCTCCTCCCGCAGTCCGGGCACCCGCGGTCGAGGACCCGGCTCGGCCGGCGGCTCCGGGGGGAGCGGGCCGTCGGCCGGGACCGGCGTCACGCGGCGGACGGCTTGTGGACGTCCGTCAGGTACGCGGAGACCACCACGTTCGCCGTGTAGGCGCCCGCCTCCTTGTCGAAGGTGCCGCCGCAGGTGATCAGCCGCAGCTCGGCGCGGCCCGGCCGGTGCTGTCCGTACACCTTCTTCGCGTCGAAGGCGTCGCGGTCGACGACCTGGACGTCCTCGACGGTGAACTCGGTGACCTTGCCGTCGGCGCGGCTGACGTTCACCTTGTCGCCGGGGCGGGCCGAGCTCAGCCCGTAGAAGACGGCCGGCTTGGTCCTGGTGTCGACGTGCCCGACCAGCAGGGCCGCGCCGTCCTCGCCCGGCTGCGCGCCGCGCTCGTACCAGCCGACCGTCTGCGGCGTGTCGAACGGCGGCGGGTCCACCGCCCCGTCCCCGTCGAGCCCGCGCGCCACCACCGGGGCGGTCACCCCGATCGAGGGGAACTCCACCCGGGACGGCCGGGCGGGCCCGATCGGGTCGTGCGGATCCGGCAGCGCGATCCCCAGGACCGGCCGTCCGACCGCCGCGACGTCACCGGTGGTCGGCGCCCCGGTGCCGAACGGGCCGCTGGTGACGTCCTTGCCCCACAGCCAGAGGCCGACCAGCAGCACCGCCCAGGCGACGCCGGTGAGCAGCCGCCCGGTGCCCGAGGACCGCTCCCCGGCCATCTCAGTCCGAGCCCGCGCCCACGCGCCTGCGCCGGACGCTGCGGAACGCCACGGCGACCGCCGCCACGCCCGCAAGCACCAGGCCGATCACGGTGTGCGGGGTGCCCGGGCCCTCCTCGGTCGCGCCCGCGTCCGAGGCCAGCTGCGCCGAGGCGCCGCCACCGCCCGCGTGCACCGGGTGCACCGGCATCGGGTCCTTGTGGAAGACGTGGACGACGCCGACGTTGTCGTGGTTGTGGCCGTCGCAGGTCACGCTGACGTCGTAGGTGCCGTCGGAGACCTGCGACCTGATGGTGGTGTCGCCGAACAGCGGGTAGTCCCCGCCGTCGCGGCCCGAGAGCTCGGCCTCGGAGACGAACGCCTTGGACTTCGCGGCACCGGTGGTGCCCTTGCAGCCCGAGACGCGGACGTCGACGTCGGTGCCGGCCGTCGCCGAGGACGGGGTGACGGTGACGCTCACCCCGTCGTGGGCGGCGGCGGTGCCGGCGGGTGCCAGCACGAGGAAAGCGGCCGCCCCTGCGGCACGGAGAGCAAGCAAGCCTGAACGCATCGTGAACCTCCTGGTACCCGAAGGTTCACCCGCACCGCGCCGTTCCGCATCCGCTCCGGGCGGCCGCTGGGCCGTCCGGGGTGGTCACCGCCGCGACCGCCCGGGACCGGTGCGCCCGTGGGTCAGATCCGCTCGACCAGGTCGGCGATCGAGTCGACCACCTCGGACGGGCGGAACGGGTAGCGGTCGATCTCCTCGCGCGTGGTGAGACCGGTGAGCACCAGGAACGTCTGCATGCCCGCCTCCAGGCCGGCCAGCACGTCGGTGTCCATCCGGTCGCCGATCATGGCGCTGGTCTCGGAGTGCGCGCCGATCGCGTTCAGGCCGGTGCGCATCATCAGCGGGTTGGGCTTGCCCGCGAAGTAAGGCTCCTTGCCGGTGGCCTTGGTGATCAGCGCGGCGACCGAGCCGGTGGCGGGCAGCGGGCCCTCGATGGACGGGCCGGTCTCGTCGGGGTTGGTGCAGATGAACCGGGCCCCGGCGTTGATCAGCCGGACCGCCTTGGTCATCGCCTCGAAGCTGTACGTACGGGTCTCGCCGAGCACCACGTAGTCCGGGTCGTGGTCGGTGAGCACGTACCCGATGTCGTGCAGCGCGGTGGTCAGGCCCGCCTCGCCGATCACGTACGCCGTGCCGCCGGGGCGCTGGTCGTCCAGGAACCGCGCGGTGGCCAGCGCGGAGGTCCAGATGTTCTCCACCGGCACGTCCAGGCCCATCCGGGACAGCCGCGCGTGCAGGTCGCGGGCGGTGTAGATGGAGTTGTTGGTCAGCACCAGGAACGGCTTGCCGGTGTCCCTGAGCTTCTTGATGAAGGAGTCCGCGCCGGGGATCGGTACGCCCTCGTGGATGAGGACCCCGTCCATGTCGGTGAGCCAGGATTCGATCGGCTTGCGCTCTGCCATGGGACTGGGACTCCTGACGTGCCTGGTGCGCTGGTGCTGGGGACGCCGCGACGACACTGTGGCGACGCCCCCAGCCTAGTCAGGAAGTGCTGATCTTGACCCCGTCGACCACCCAGTACCAGTTGTTGGACCCGGTGTAGCGGAACCGGAAGCTGACGCTGGACGCGCCCGCCGGGACGGCCACGGACAGCGACTGGGGCTGCGAGACGACGTCCGAGGAGTAGGACTTCACCACCGTCGGGGTGGCCCCGTTGAAGGAGGCGAGCACCTGGGCGGTCTGGCTGCCGTCCTGGCGGTAGAAGGTCGTGTAGTCCAGGGTCACCTTGGCCTTGCCCCGCACGTCGTACGCCGGGGTGACCAGGGTCGAGTCGTAGCTGCCCGAGGAGGCCTTGTCGGCCCACTCGTCGGAGTCGGCGACCGCGAACACGCCGCGCGCGCGGACGTTCAGCTCGCGGGACTGGTCGCGCTGGCTGCGGGACCAGAACTCGTCCGTGGCGAACGCCCAGCCGCGCCACTCGGCGACCCCGCCGGTGCCCATCGCGCTGTTGATGACCGACCAGCCGCTGGGCGCGGTGTGCGTGAAGCCCAGTACGCCCGCCGGGATGCCGGTCTCGTCGACGCGGCCCGACAGCGAGCCCTGGAGGGTGTCGAACGGGTCCGTGGAGCGCTCCTGCACCGGCTTGCCGTCCAGGCCCCAGGCCGGGTCCGGGGTGATGCCCAGCTGGCGGAAGACCGTCGCGGCGACGTCCACCAGGCGGGTGTCGGCCGGGCGGGCGCCCGCCGCGATGCCCGGGCCCTGGGCGAGGACGAAGGTGCGGCGCTCCTCGATGGTGGAGCCGCCGTGGCCGCCCGCGTCGGTGTGGCCGTGGTCGGTGGCGACGATGACGGTCCAGCGCTCGGTGGCGTAGGACGGGCGGGCCTTGACCGCGGCCAGCAGCCGGCCCAGGTAGCCGTCCTGGACGGCGATGGCGTCCAGGTACTTCTGGCTGGCCGCGCCGTTGTTGTGGCCGATCTCGTCGGTCTCGCCGAAGTAGACGAACAGGACGTCGGGGTTCTGCGTGCGCAGGACCTGCTCGGTCTGGTCCGTGATCAGCTTGTCGTTGACGACGTAGTTGTTGTCGTAGACCAGCTTGGCGTCGGCGCCGGGGGTGACGGTGCCGTAGGTGTCCAGCTCCGGCCAGTCCACGGCGGCGAACAGCGACAGGTCCGGGCGGACCTGGTTCAGGCGGGCCAGGAAGCCCGGGTAGCGGCCGTAGTCGCGGCCGGTGAAGGTGTTGTCCTTCACGCCGTGCTTGTCGGGCCACACCCCGGTGGAGATGGTCGACCAGCCGGGGCCCGAGGAGGTGGCGGCCATCGGGTTGGCGTACAGCAGCGAGGTGCCGTACGTGCCGTTGGCCATCAGGGACTTGAGCGTGGGGGCGACGGCCGCGTCGATGCGGTCGTGGCGCAGCCCGTCCATGCCGACGACCAGGACCTTGTCCTTGCTGGTGCCGTCGGGCAGCGTCGGCGCGGCCGCGAGGGCCGAGGGGGCGGTGGCGAGGCCGGTGGCGGCGGCCGCGGCGGTCGCGGCCGTGGCGGCGAGAACGGTGCGGCGGGAGATGCCGGTGATCGGCACGGGGGTTCCTCCGTCGAGAGTCTCAGGCGACATGCCAACTCCCCTGAAGCCTCAGGGGAGTTGGGCTTTGGTCCGTACCCGTTATCATTCCGCGATGATGCGCGGCGGGCGAGGGACGGCGGGTGAACTCCAGTGGACCGTCAGCTTCCGGTGGCCGACTTCCAGGCGTCGACGTACCCGGACAGGTTCTTGTCGATGTCGGCCCAGTCCGGCTCGAAGACCTCGACGCCGTCCAGCAGCTTCGCCAGCTCGATCGCGTTGGCGTCGGTGGCCTTGACGTCCGTACGGGCCGGGAAGCCGCCGCCGATCGCGCTGACGTCCTGCTGCGCCCGCTCGGCCAGCATGAAGTCGAGCAGCTTCTTGGCGTTCTCCGCGTGCGGGGCCTTGTCCACCAGGCCGGCCGCGTAGGGCAGCGCGAACGTGGTCGGCTTGCCGCCCTCCTTCGCCGGGAACCAGATCTTGAGGTTCGGCATCGACTTGCCCTGCGCGAAGTTCATCTGCACGTCGCCGTTGGCCACCAGGATCTCGCCCTTGTCGACCTTCGGGGCCAGCTTGGAGGTGGACGAGGACGGGCCGACGTTGTTGGCCTGGAGCTTCTTCAGGTACTCCATCGCCGGCTCCTTGCCGCCGAAGTCGTGCATCGCCTTGATGAGCACGGCCGTGCCGTCGCCCGCGACGCCCGGGGTGGAGTACTGGAGCTTGTTCTTGAACGTGCCGTCGAGCAGCTGCTCCCAGGTGGTGGGCGCCTGCGCCAGCTCCTTCTTGTTCTGGATGAAGCCGAAGTAGTTGTTGACCACCGAGGTCCACGTGCCGTCGGCCGCCTTGTCGGCGCCGTCGACCTTGTCGGAGCCCTTCGGCCGGTACTCCTGGAGCAGCCCCTTGGAGTCGGCCTGCTGGATGAAGGGCGGCAGCGTGACCAGCAGGTCGGCCTGGGTGTTGCTCTTCTCGCGCAGCGCCCGCTGCACCATCTCGCCCGAACCCCCCTCCACGTACTTGACCTTGATCCCGGTCTCCTTCTCGAAGTCCTTGAAGACCTTGTCGTACCAGCCGTCGCCCTTCTCGCCCTTGAGGCCGTCGGCGCTGTAGACGGTGACGACCTTCTCGTCGGAGGCGGCGGAGGAACCCCCGCAGGCGGTGAGGGCGGTGGCGAGGGCGAGGGAGCCGGCCACGGCGGCGATCGGCTTGGCGTACTTGGGCATGGCGTCGTCTTCTCCTGGCGAAGTGGGGTGGCTGGTGCCGGGGGGTGGGGGTGCGGTGTGCGGTGGACGACTAGCGGTACGTCGCCCTGGTACGGACGCGGGAGACGGCGAGCAGGACCACGAGGGTCGCCGCCATCAGCACCACGGCCAGGGCCGAACCGGTGAACAGCGAGCCGCGGTCGGTGGCGGTGAAGATCAGCACCGGCAGCGGCGTCCAGTCCGGCGGGTAGAGCATCATCGTGGCGCTCAGCTCGCCCATGGACAGGGCGAAGCAGAGCCCGGCCGCCGCGTTCAGCGACGGCAGCAGGAGGGGCAGCCTGACCCGCCACAGCACGTACCAGGGGCGGGCGCCGAGGCTCGCCGCCGCCTGCTCGTACACCGGGTCCAGGCGCACGACGGCGGCCGAGACCGACTGGTAGGCGAACGCGGTGACCAGCACGGTGTGCGCGAGGACCACGATCCAGCGGGTGCCGTTCAGGAGCACCGGCGGCTGGGAGAAGGCGACCAGGACCGCGAGGCCGACGACCACCGAGGGCACCGCCACCGGCAGCACGAACAGCGCGTCCATCACCCGCCGCCCCCGCTTGCGCAGGGCGGCCGCCGACAGCGCGGCCCAGGTGCCGATGAGCAGCGCCAGGGCGCTCGCCGTCACGGCGGTGACCAGGCTGGTGGTCAGCGCCCGCAGGGACTCCCCGCGCACCGCGGCCGCGTAGTGCTCGGTCGTCGGGCCGGACGGGAAGGCGCCCGACCAGTGCGTGGAGAACGAGGCGGTCACGATGACCAGGAGCGGGAGGGCGAAGAGCGGGGCGAACAGGACCAGGAACAACGCCCAGGCGCCCCACCTGCCCCTACGGCTGTGCACCAACACGGCGGCTGACCAATCGGTAGAGGCCGTACAGGCCCACGGAGATCGCGACGTTGACGACGGCGACCACGCACGCCGCCGCGTAGTCGGATTCGAGGATCGCCTTGCTGTAGACCAGCATCGGCAGGGTGGTGACGCCCTTGGCACCGGTGAAGAGCACGATGCCGAACTCGTTGAGGCACATCACCAGGACCAGGCTGCCGCCCGCGGCGAGCGCGGGCAGCGCCTCGGGCAGGATCACCTGCCGCACGATCCGCAGCGGCCGGGCGCCCAGCGAACCGGCCACCTCCAGCTGCGCGGTGTCGATCTGGGAGAACGCGGCGAGCAGGGGGCGCATCACGAACGGCGTGAAGTACGTGATCTCGGCGAGCAGGACGCCCCACGGGGTGGTCAGGAACCGGAAGGGCCCCTCGGCGGCCCCGGTGACGTCGGTCCACACCCCGTTGGCCATGCCGACGGTGCCGTAGACGAACAGCAGCGCCAGCGTGATCAGGAAGGACGGGAAGGAGAGGAAGACGTCGATGAACTTGGAGACCGCGCGCCCCCCGGGGAACGGCACGAACGCGATCACCAGGGCGAGCACGAAGCCCAGGACCAGGCATCCGACGGTGGCCCCGACGGCCAGCCAGACGGTGGTGACCAGCGCGTCCCGGAACGCCTCGGACGCGAACACGTCCCCGTACGCCCCGGGCGCGAGCGACTCCTGGACGACGAGCCCGAGCGGGTAGAGGAAGATGAGCGCGAGGGCGATGACGGGCGGCAGCGCCCAGAGCGCCGTGGGTACTTTCCTCGCCCGCCGCGGGCGGTCGTCCTGCGGTACGGAACGGGTGGGCGCGGCCCCCGGAGCCGGAGGCGCCTTCAGCAGGCCCGCGCCCCGGCTACCCATCGGACACCCCGGCCCCGATCAGCACCGCGTCCTCCGGCGCGAAGTGCAGGACCACGGAGTCCCCCAGCGCCGGGGTCACCCGCAGCTCCCGCACGTCGGCCTTCACCCGGTGGCCGCCCACGTCCACGAGCAGCCGGTGCGTCGCGCCCCTCCACTGCACCTCCGCCACCCGCCCCGGCAGCGCGTTGGGCCCGTCGCCGAGCCCGACCAGGTGCGGCCGTACGCAGAGGGTGGCGCGGGACCCGGCCCCGGCCCCGCCGGTGTCGACCTCCAGCTCCCGCTCCCCCAGGGACACCGCGCCCGTCCCGACGGTCACCGGGAGCAGGTTGGCGTTGCCGACGAAGGACGCCGTGAACTCCGTGCGCGGCCTGCGGTACAGCTCCTGCGGGGTGCCGCAGTCCTGGAGCCTGGCCTTGTCCATCACCGCGATCCGGTCGGCGAGGGTGAGCGCCTCGACCTGGTCGTGGGTGACGTAGAGCATCGAGACGTCGGGCAGTTCGCGGTGCAGGCGGGCGAGTTCGGCGAGCATCCCGGAGCGCAGCTGGGCGTCGAGCGCGGACAGCGGCTCGTCCAGGAGCAGCACGTCCGGGCGGATCGCCAGCGCGCGGGCGATGGCGACGCGCTGCTGCTGGCCGCCGGAGAGCTCGCGCGGGTAGCGCTTGGCGTACCCGCCCATGCCGGTCATCTCCAGGGCCTCGGCGACCCGGCCCGGGATCTCGGCCCGGGCGGCCTTGCGGGCCTTGAGGCCGAAGGCGACGTTGTCCTCGACGCGCAGGTGCGGGAAGAGGGCGTACTGCTGGACGACCATCCCGATGCCCCTGCGGTGCGGCGGCAGGTCGGTGACGTCGCGGCCGCCGATGTGCACCCGGCCCGACACCGGCTTCACGAAGCCGGCGACGGCGCGCAGGGCGGTGGTCTTGCCCGATCCCGAGGGCCCGAGCAGCGCCATGACCTCGCCGGGCTCGACGGTCAGGTCGAGCGCGTCCAGGACGGTGGTGCCGCCGTAGGCGACGGACACCGCGTCGAAGCGTATGCCGCTGCTCATGACCCGTACTCCGCGAGCAGCCGCGGCAGTTCGGCCACCGAGGCGAGGACGTGGGTCGCGCCGTGCTCCTTCAGCTGCCCCTCGCCGTGCGCCCCGGTGAGCACGCCCGCGACCACCCCGGCCCCGGAGCGGGCGCCGCTGAGCATGTCGTACGAGGTGTCGCCGGCGACCACCACGTCGCGGACGTCGTCCACGGCGCCGGTGCGCAGGAAGGCGGCGAGGACCATGTCCGGGTAGGGGCGGCCGCGACCGCCCGCGTCGGCCGGGCAGAGGGTGAGCTCCACCAGGTCGCGCCAGCCGAGGGCGTCCAGGATGGCGTCCTGGGTGACCCGGGCGAAGCCGGTGCTCAGGGCGACCGTGCGGCCCTGGGCCTTCAGGTCCTCGATCGCGGCGCGGGCGCCGGGGACCTCGGCGACGGAGCCGCCGTCGACCAGCTCCCCGTACGCCTGCTCGAAGGCGGTGCTGGCCTGCTGGGCGCGCTGCTCGTCGCCGTCGAAGAGGTGCCGGAAGACGGAGATCTTGGACTCGCCCATGGTGGCCCGGACGTAGTCGATCATCGTGGCGGGGTCCTCGCCGAGGCGCTCCGCGGCGGCCGTGAAGGCCCGCTCGACCAGGCCGCCGTCGGCGACGGTGGTGCCGGCCATGTCGAGGACGACGAGGCCGTGGGTGCGGGGGGTTCGGGGGTTCTGCGTGGTCATGTGGTTCACCAGCCCAGTTCGTCGGCGGTCGTCTCGGCGATGGCGGGCGAGCAGGTCATGCCGCGCCCACCGGGCCCGGTCACCAGCCACACGCCGTCGCGCACCCGCTGGCGGTGCACCACGCGGGAGGTGTCGGTGCACTGCGCGTACACCCCGGCCCAGCGGCGGCGCACGGCCGGCAGCGGGCGGCCCAGGAAGCCCTCGACCACCCGTGTCAGGTGCTCGTAGGGGTCCTCCAGGGTGTCGAAGGCGAACGGGTGCTCGTACTCGTGGGTGTCGCCGATGGTCAGTCCGCCGTCCAGGCGCTGCACCATCAGCAGCTGCATCTTGTGCGCGGCGGCCGTGGGGTCCTGCGGCTGCCCCGAGTTGAGGGCCTCCAGGGCCCCGGAGGCGTACGCCGGGTAGTAGCGGAAGGAGTCGGCGTCGGCGACCGAGGTGGTGAGCGGCTCGCCGAGCGGGGCGGTCTGCATCATCTGGAGCCGGACGCGGCGCACCGGCACCTCGCCCGCCACCTCGCGCACCAGGCCGCTCAGCCAGGCGCCGGTGCACAGCACCACGGCGTCGCCGGTGTGGGTGTCGCCGTGGTCGTCGCGCACCGCGTGCTCGCCGACCACCTCGCGGACCTCGCGGTGCGGCAGGAACGTGTACCGCCCGCTCGCGAGCAGTGCCCGGCGCAGCTCGACCTGGGCGGTGCGCGGCTCGACGGCCGCGTCCCGCTCGCACCACAGGGCGGCGTCGAAGGCGCCCCGCAGGGCCGGGTTGACCGCGCGGGCCTCCTCGGCGGTGAGCAGCTTGTAGCCGCGGGCCGCGGCGTCCGGGCGGGCCACGGCGGCCTCGGCGACGGCGAGTTCGAGGTCGCCGCGCACCGGGGTGAGGGAGCCGATGGCGCGGAAGCCCAGGCCGGGCACCCGGGCGCCGATGCCCTCCCACAGCTCGCGGGCCCGCAGGGCGGTGTCCAGCTCCTCGCCCCCGGCGCGCCCGCTGACCCATATCTGGCCGAAGTTGCGCAGCGAGGCGCCCCGGGCCTCGGCCTCCCGCTCGATCTGTACGACCTCGTGGCCGCGTTCCACTGCCTGCCAGGCGTGCATGGTTCCCACCACGCCGCCCCCTACGACGATCACCTTCATGACGGTCACGCTCCTCGCGGCGGGTGACCCGCGCCGGACCGCTCGGGAACGGGACGGTGAACGGGCCCCCAAACTTGGACTAGACCCGTTACCTTAGCGTGACCAAATGGCCCCGTGCAGGGGCCCCGGCCCCCAGCCGTCGGGGCCGGTGGCCCGTCAGCCGTCCAGGCGCGTGGTGAAGGAGAAGCGGTCGCCGCGGTAGAGCGTGCGCACCCGCTCCAGCGGGCGCCCCGCGGTGTCCCGGGAGAGCCGGTGGATCAGCAGCATCGGCAGCGCGGGCGGGGTGCCGATCAGCAGCGCCTCGCGCGGGGTGGCCAGCACCGTCTCGATCCGCTCGTCGGCGTCCCCGAAGGCGATCCCGAGCCGGTCGCGCAGATAGCCGTAGAAGGAGGAGTCGGGGTCGAAGTCCTCGTCCAGGCGCGGCACCCGGGCCTCGGAGACGTACGTGCTCTCCAGGCCGACCCGCTCGTCGTCGGCGAGCAGCACGCGCTCCATGTGCCAGACGGGCTCGCCCCGTTCGGCGCCGATCTCGGCGGCCAGCGCGGGCGGGCACGGGAAGCGCTCCAGGGAGATCAGCGAGCGGCCCGGCCTGCGGCCCTGGCGGCGCACGCCCTCGGTGTAGCTGGCCAGCGAGAGCGGCTGCTCCAGCTTGGGCCCGGCGACCACGGTGCCCCGGCCCCGGCGGCGCAGCCGCCCCTCCAGGAGGAGTTCGCGCAGGGCCTGGCGCACGGTCTCGCGGGAGACCTCGAAGCGGGTCGCCAGGTCGCGCTCGGTCGGCAGCAGTCCCCCCTCGCCCAACTCCTCGACGAGTGCGGCCACCTGGGCCTTCACCGCGTAGTACTTGGGAACGCGGCCGTGCTCCGGGATGCCGGAGCGCACGGGTGCGCCGGGTGCCTGGTCGTTCGGGTAGTCCACCTCGCGATCGTGCCAGACGCGGGTGAACGGCTCGGTGAACACCCGGTGCCCGGACGCCGGTACCGGTACCGGTACGACAGTGCCCGTGCCGCCGAACTGCTCGGCTGGGGCGGCACGGGCACTGTCTCCGGGTGTGGTGGGAGGCGGCTGGTTCAGCGCCCCCTCAGGGGGAGGCGCCTGGATCCCACCACGAGGGCCCCGCCGCCGAGGAGGAAGGCGCCGGCGGCGGCCCCAAGCCCGAGCAGGGAGCCCGGGCCCGTCTCTGCGAGTTCGCCGGCGAGGGCCGCGGGGGCGGCACCGTCCTCGGCGAGGGTGAAGCGGTAGTCGTTCGACTCCCCGACCCAGTCGCCGTCGTCGCCCTTGCGCTGGACGACGGCGGCGTTGGCGACGACCTCGTTGTCACCGGTGGCGGGGGCGAAGGCGAGCCGGACCGGGACGGTGACCGTCCGCCCGGGGCCGACGACGAAGCCGGGGAAGCCGTCGTCGAAGACGCCGATGTTCTCGTCCTCGTCGGTGCGGGTGAACGGGACCGGGTGCCAGACGCCCCCGGTGTCCCGGAACTCCATGCGGATCGCGGAGGCCCTCAGGTCCCGGTCGCGGTCCACGAGCACGACGACCGGGTGGATGGCGCGGCACGCCTCGGCCGTGGTGTTGGTCAGCTCCAGGCTCCAGGCGCGGAAGCCGCCGCCGGGGACGTAGTCGGCCGGGCCGCCGTGGATCCGGGTGTCGATCGGGAAGTCCGGGTCGGCGGGCACCCCGCACTCGGGTCCGCGCGCGGCGCCGGGGCGGGCGGCCCCGCCGGGGCGGGCGGGCAGCACCGCGGGGGCCACCTCCACGCGGGCCGGGGCGGCGGCCAGGACCTGGTCGGCGGTGCGGGCCGGGGTGCGGGTGGAGGGGTGCGCGCGGGACAGGTCGGGGGCCGACTCCTCGTCGGGGGCGGCCAGTTGCTGCCGCGCGGGCGGCTGCTCCGGTACGGATCCGGGGGCGGCGGCGCCCTGCGGACGCGGCCCGTCCGCCCGCTGCTCCGGGGCCTCGGCCAGACCGCCGCGGCCCGGGTCGGCCGCGCCCACCTGGCGGGCGTCGGCCGCGCACCCGGCGTCGGGCCCGGCGCCGACCAGGCCGGTCAGTGCGCAGAGCTGGGTGTCGACCAGCCCCTTCTCGTCGGCGACCGCGGCCGTGCCCGCCAGCGCGGCGGGCGCGAGCGTGGCGGCGGTCATTCCGATGGCGAGGGCACTGCGCAGTCGCATGGGGGGCCTTTGAGGGGGGAAGCCGGGGGCGGACTCGTGCGGACGACGCGGGATTTCCGCTGGGTGATCACCCTGCCGTGGCCCGAGACCCTGCCACGCGCACGCGGCCCGCCACAGCCGCCACGACCCCGTACGGCCGAACAGCGCCCGAACTCCCCCCTATCAGCCCAGTTTCAGTCATTTCCGATTGGCAGAAACGGCCACGTTCATATGGCCGAACAGAGGAGCGAGCACCAGCTGGGCCGCGCCCTCCGCCACCGGGTGGGCGTCCGCGGGCGCGACGGCCACCGGGATCGGCGCGGTGGCGCCCAGCCGGGCCGCGCGGGACCCGAGCACCTCGCCAACTCCCCGTACGAAGAGCTCGGTTGAGGCCATCACGGTGCGGCCGCCGAGCAGCACCAGGTCGATGTCGAGCAGCCCGGCGAGGTTGGCCGCGCCGGTGCCGAGCACCCGGGCCGCCTCGGCCAGGTCGCCCCGGGCGACGGCGGCCAGGCACAGCGCCTCCAGGCAGCCGCGCCCACCGCAGCCGCACGCGGGCCCGTCCAGCTGGAGGGTCTGGTGGCCGAATTCGCCCGCCCCGGTGCGCGCGCCACGGTAGAGGGAGCCGCCGAGGACGAGCCCGGCGCCCACCCCCGTACCGAGGTGGAGGTACGCGAAGGAGTCCGCGCTCTCGCCGCGCCGGGCCAGGCCCAGGGCGGCGGCGTTGGTGTCCTTGTCCAGCACCACCGGCAGGCCCAGGCGCCGGGCCAGCGCGTCCCGCAGCGGAAAGCCGTCCCACTCGGGGAAGCCGGTGACCCGGTGGGTGGTCCCGGCCGCGTGGTCGAGCGGGCCCGGCATGGCGACGCCCACGCCGAGGGCCCGCCCCGGGGCCCCGGCGAGCAGCGCCCCGACCTCGCGGGCGACGTGCTCCACGACCGCCCCGGTGCCGCCGCCCAGGTCCAGCGGGAGGGTGCGGACCGCGTCGGGGGCGCCGGTCAGGCCGGTGCGCACGGCGGTGAGCCGGTCGCGGTCGAGGTGGACGCCGACGGCGTGGCCGGCCCCGGGGACCAGGCGCAGCACGGTGCGCGGCTTGCCGCCGGTGGAGGCGCGCCGCCCGGCCTCGGCCGCCAGGCCCTCGGCCCGCAGCCGCGCGGTGATCTTGCTGACAGCCTGCGGGGTGAGGCCGGTGCGCTCGGCGAGCTCAAGGCGGCTTATGCCGCCGTCGCCCGCGGTGCGCAGCAGCTCCAGGACGAGGGCGTCGTTGTGGCCGCGCAGGGCGGGCAGGTTCACCCCGGCGGGGTGCGGGGACAGGTGCCCGGCCGGGGTTCTGGGGTCCGTACCGCTGGTGTTCACGCGCCCATTGTCCCCGTCGCTTGCACTTTGGCAACAGCGTTGCTTAAGTGGGAGGCATGACTGGCACCGACTCCCCCCTGCGCGTCGGACTCGTCGGCTACGGCCTGGCGGGTTCGGTCTTCCACGCCCCGCTGATCGCCGCCACCGAGGGCCTCGCCCTCGACACCGTCGTGACCACCGACCCCGAGCGGCGCGCCCAGGCGGAGGGCGAGTTCCCCGGAGTGCGCTTCGCCGGCTCCGCGGACGAGCTGTGGGACCGCGCCGACGAGCTCGACCTCGTCGTGATCGCCTCCCCCAACAAGACCCACGTGCCCGTCGCCACGGCCGCCCTGAAGGCGGGCCTGCCGGTCGTCGTCGACAAGCCCGTCGCGGGCACCGCCGCCGAGGCGCGCGGCCTCGCCGCGCTGGCCGAGGAGCGCGGGCTGCTGCTCTCGGTCTTCCAGAACCGCCGCTGGGACAACGACTTCCTCACCCTGCGCGCCCTGATCGCCCAGGGCGAGCTCGGCGAGGTGCAGCGCTTCGAGTCCCGCTTCGAGCGGTGGCGCCCCCGGCTCAAGGGCGGCTGGCGCGAGTCCGGCGACCCGGGCGAGATCGGCGGCCTGCTCTACGACCTGGGCAGCCACGTGGTCGACCAGGCGCTGGTGCTGTTCGGGCCCGCCGTCCAGGTGTACGCCGAGGCGGACGTGCGCAGGCCGGGCGCGGAGGCCGACGACGACACGTTCATCGCGGTCACCCACGCGGGCGGGGTGCGCTCGCACCTGTACGTGAGCGCCACCACGGCCCAGCTCGGCCCGCGCTTCCGGGTCCTCGGCTCGGCCGCCGGGTACGTGAAGTACGGCCTCGACCCGCAGGAGGCGGCGCTGCGCGACGGAAGCCGCCCGCGGACCGGCGAGGCCTGGGGCGTCGAGCCCGCCGAGCTCTGGGGCCGGGTCGGCTCCGGCGAGTCCCCGCTCACCGGGGGCGGCCGGCCGGTCGAGACGGTGCCGGGCGACTACCCCGCGTACTACGCGGCCGTCGCCGCCGCGCTGCGCGGCGAGGGCGAGAACCCGGTGACCGCGCACCAGGCCGCCGACGCCCTGGACGTCATCGAGGCGGCCCGGCGCTCGGCCCGCGAGGGCGTGGCGGTGAAGCTGTGAGCGCCGCCCCGACCACCGCGGAGCTGGCGGCCCAGGAGGCCCGGCTGACCCTGCGCCGCTTCACGTACGACGACGCCTGGGCGCTCGGCTCGCTCCTGGTGGAGCTGGCGCGCGAGCGCCGCGCCCCGGTCGCGATCGACATCCGGCGCGGCACCCAGCAGTTGTTCCACTGCGCGCTGCCGGGCTCCAGCGCGGACAACGACGCCTGGATCGACCGCAAGCGCCGGGTCGTGGAGCGCTACGGCGTCTCGTCCCTGCACGTCGGCACCCGCTTCCGCGAGCGCGGCAAGGACTTCGACGCCGACTCCCGCCTGGACCCGGACGCCTACGCGGCGCACGGCGGCTCGTTCCCGCTGGCGGTGCGCGACACGGGCGTGATCGGCACGGTCACGGTCTCCGGCCTGCCCCAGCTGGACGACCACGCCCTGGTGGTGGAGGCCCTGGAACGCTTCACCGCCGAGGGTTAGCCGCCGGGCGGTACGCGGACGGGGCCCGGGGTCATCACGACCCCGGGCCCCGTCCGCGTACTCAGGCGTCCTTCAGCTCCTGGCGCTGGCGTCCCAGCCCCTCGACCTCCAGCTCCACCACGTCGCCGCCGCGCAGGTACGGCTTGGGCTCCGGCTGGCCCATGGCCACGCCCGCCGGGGTGCCCGTGTTGATCACGTCGCCCGGGTGGAGGGTCATGAACCGGCTCAGGTACCGCACCACCTCGGCGACCGGGAAGATCTGGTCCGCGGTCGTGCCGTCCTGCTTCAGCTCGCCGTTGACCCACAGCCGCAGCCGCAGCGCCTGCGGGTCCGGCACCTCGTCGGCGGTGACCAGCCAGGGGCCCAGCGGGTTGAACGTCTCGCAGTTCTTGCCCTTGTCCCAGGTGCCGCCGCGCTCGATCTGCCACTCGCGCTCGGAGACGTCGTGGGCGACCGCGTACCCGGCGACGTACGCCAGCGGGTCCTCCTCGTCCGAGAGGTAGCGCGCCGTGCGTCCGATGACCACGGCCAGCTCCACCTCCCAGTCCGTCTTCACGCTGCCGCGCGGTACGAGCACGGTGTCGTCCGGGCCGACCACCGTGTCCGCGGCCTTGAGGAACACCACCGGCTCCGCGGGCGGCTGCTGCCCGGTCTCGGCGGCGTGGTCGTGGTAGTTCAGCCCGATGCACACCACTTTGCCGATCCGGGCCAGCGGCGGCCCGACGCGCAGCCCGGCCGGGTCCAGCGGCGGCAGGATGCCGGCGCCGAGCCCGGCCCGGATCCGGTCGAGCGCCGCCGGGTCGGCGAGCAGGTTCCCGTCGATGTCGCCGACCAGGGAGGACAGGTCGCGGAGCGTCCCGTCCTCGTCGAGCAGGGCGGGACGCTCCGCGCCCGCGGTGCCGACTCGCAGCAGCTTCATGGTCATCTCCCTGTGGTCGAGGTGGGCCCCGGCCGATGGAGTGCGGCCATCGGAGGATCGTTCGATCCTCCAAGAGAACCGGTCACCCCGCAAGACCCCGTTCACAACCTGGACCATTACGCTCCGGTAGCCCCCACCGCCCCGACCTGCGGCGACGGACCTACACGGCCGGGGTCAGCGCCCCCGCCGCCGGCATGTCCCGGTACAGGAAGTAGCGCTCCACCGCGGTCCAGGTGGTGCTGGTGACCACGTACAGCGCCGCCGCGAGCGGCACCACGGCCACCGTGAACAGCGTCGCGAAGGACATCAGCGGCATGAACTTCAGCATCGCCCCCATCCCCGGCACCTCCGCGCCCTGGGCGGCCTGCTGCGGCGCGGCGGCCATCTGCGCCTTGGAGCGCCGGTAGTTGAACGTCGCCACCGCGGCCACCAGCGCGAACAGCGCCAGGTAGACCAGCCCGGCCGGGCCGAACACCCCGCCGTCGCCCAGCGCGTCGTGCCAGCGGCCGCCCAGCGGCGCCGCGAACAGGCTGTGGCCGAGCAGCCCGTTGGGCCCGCCGCCGATGCTGGTGTTCGAGAACAGGTGGTACATCAGGAAGAACGCGGGCAGCTGCAGCAGGCTCGGCAGGCAGCCGGAGAACGGCGACACCTTCTCCCGGGCGTGCAGCTCCATCGTGGCCTTCTGCAGCTTCTGCGCGTCCTTGCCGTGCTTGCGGCGCAGCTCGGCCAGCTCGGGCGCGAGCCGCGCCCTGGCCTTCTGGCCGCGCGCGGCGGCCCGGGACAGCGGGTGCACCGCGAGCCGTACGAGCGCGGTGAAGAGGATGATCGCGGCGGCCGTCGCCGAGGCGTGGAACAGCGGCGAGAGCAGGTCGGCGAGGTGCTCGACCAGCGAGGCGAAGACGGACAAGGGAGCCCTCCGAGGGGTTCGTCGTGCCGGGGGCGCAACCGGGAGCGGCCGTGGGCGGCCGGGTTGCGGAGGATCGTCGGCATGACGGAACCGCGCAGGGGCGTACGCGGTGTGACCTGCGGAGAGCCCCTATGCGGCCGTCGGGAGGAGGCGGCCGGGTGCTCGGGGGCGCCGGCGCCCGGAGGCGTCCGGATCGCGCTGCGGCAGGAACGCGGTGCGCTGTTCCCGGTCGCGGATGGCCGTGCGGACCCGGGTGGGCGGCACGGCGGGCGCGCAGCGCGCGCTGACCAGGGCGGCCGCGGCGAGCGCGGAGCCCGCGGCGGCGGTGGCGGCGAGCGCCACGGCGGCGGACAGGCTGCCGCCCTCGGCGAGCAGCACGTCGGTGAAGGCGAGCAGGAAGAGGAGGAGCGCGCCGAAGCGGCGCAGTCGTACGACGGTGCCGGTCACGGGGTCCTCCTCTCGTGCGTGCCTGTGCACGTGCTCTCGCTCCGTGCGTGCCTGCGTACGTGCTCGCACGCGTGTGTTCTCGTGCGTCCGCGCGGGTGTGGATGACACGTACACGTACATGTGCGCGTCCTACGCTACCCGCTCGCCCTCCGCACCGGTACGGCCCCCGGACTTGATCCCGGTCACGGTCGCCGTCACCCCGAGCACCACCGCCAGGTTCGCGACGAGGGCGACGAGCCCGGCGTTGACGCCCCACACGGGGTCGTTGCCGCTGAAGACCAGCGCGCAGACGACGGCGACCCCGACCACCAGCCCGGAGGCCGCCGCGGCCAGCGTGAGCCGCCGCCACAGCAGCCCGAGGAGCAGCATCGGGAGCAGCTGGGCCATCCCCTCGTACGAGATGAGGGAGAGGCGTACGAGGGTGTTGGGCGCCGTGTACGTCATCAGCAGCGCCAGCGCCCCCGCGGCCACCACGACGACCTGCGAGGCGCCCTTCTGGCGGGTGCGCAGGCGCGGCGCGAGCGAGAGCACGCTGCGGCCCCACATGGTGCCGATCACCAGCATGAACACGGCCATCGGCACCACCGAGGACAGCGCGGCGGCCACCCCGATCACGCCCACCGCCCAGGCCGGCAGCGAGTCGACGACCAGCTCGAACAGGGCGAGGTTGGAGCCCGCGCCGGTGAGGCCGGGCACGACGAAGAGGGCCGCCATGCCGAGCAGCATCGGCACGAACAGCAGGACGTTGTAGGCGGGCAGCCAGATGGCGTTGCGGCGCAGGGTATCGGCGTCGCGGGCGCCGAGGTACCCGGCGACGGTGGTCGGGAAGATGACGACGGTGAGGGCGTTGAGCAGGGTGGTGGAGGCGAACCAGGCGGTCCCGTACGTCCCGCCGCCCGCGCCCGGCAGGGTCAGCCACTCGGGCTTCTCCGCGACGAGCCGGCCGAGGAAGTCCCCGTACCCGCCGAAGTAGTGCACCGGGACGTACACGGCGAGGAACCCGAGCGTGCCGATGACCAGCAGGTCCTTCAGGACGGACACCCAGGCGCTGCCGCGCAGCCCGCTGACGACGACGAAGCCGGTGGTGACGGCGAAGGCGATGAAGTACGCCCAGTCCAGGCTGATCGCGCCGTACGAGACGGTGGAGACGACCACGCCCATGCCGGTGATCTGGAGCTGGATGTAGGGCAGCAGGAAGACCGTGGCGAGGACGGCGACGGCGGCGCCCAGCCAGGGCCTCCCGTAGCGGTGGGCGACCATGTCGGTGATGCCGACGAGCCCGTGCTCGCGGGCGTACGACCAGAGCAGCGGCCCGACCACGTACCCGACGGCGTAGCCGCAGGACATGTACGCGACGACGTACAGGACGGGCGCCCCGAAGTCGTACCCCCAGCCCGCGGCGCCCAGGTAGCTGAAGCTGGTGTAGCCCTCGCCGGCCATCAGCACCCAGATGAAGACGGGCCCCAGGCTCCGCCCGCCCACCGACCACTCGGCGAGCCCACCGCCCCCGCCCCCGCGCCCGCGCACGGCGAGCAGCCCGAGGGCGACGGTCAGGACCATGAACACCCCGAGGACCGAGGTGGCGACGACCGCGTTCACCGCCGCTCCCCCCGCCAGGTGAGCCACACCGCGAGCGGGGTGAGGAGGGTGGCGCCGAGCAGCCAGACGAAGAGGAAGGGCAGCCCGAACACGACGGGGCCGACCCGGTTCACCAGGGGCAGCGCGACGACGTAGAGGAGGAAGGGGACGAGCAGCCAGAGGGTGGGCGGGGGGCGTTTGTTCACGGGGGCGACCCTAGGACATGGACGTGGCGGAGGGTCTCAGGCCCGGGGGCTCAGCCGCGCGGCTTCACGGCCTTGAGCGTGCCCCAGACGACGAGGCGGTAGGTGGAGGTGAACTCCGGGGTGCAGGTGGTGAGGGTCAGGTAGGTGCCGGGCCCCGCGTAGCCCCGCGAGGGGTGGACCAGGCTGCGGGGCACGGGGGCGATGACGCCGGTGTCCCGGGGGGAGGTCTGGGCGAGGGTGCTGTCGACGGCGTACGTGTAGACGGCCTCCCGGGTGCTCACCTCGACCAGGTCGCCCGGGCGGAGGCGGTTCACGTGGCGGAAGGGCTCGCCGTGGGTGTTGCGGTGCCCGGCGAGGGCGAAGTTGCCGGGGCGGCCGGGCGCGGCGGTGCCGGGGTAGTGCCCGGCGTACCCCTTGTCGAGCACGCCGCGCTTGCTGACGCCCTCGGCGACGGGGACGGTGAGGCCGAGGCGGGGGATGCGGAGGACGGCGTAGGCGTGGTCGGGCTCCTCGACGGCGCCCGGGGCCCGGGCCGACGGCACCGCACCTTCCCCCGCCTCCCCTTCCCCCTCCGGCACCCCGGACCCCTCCGGCACCCCGGAATCGGACGCCCCGCCCCCTTCCTCCTCTCCCTGCCCCACCCCCGGGTCCTCCTCCCACTGCCGCTCCAGGGCGTGCACGCCCTCGCGGGCCTCGGCGACGGCCTGGCGGTTGGTCCACCACAGCTGGTGGACGACGAGCAGCAGGACGACGACGCCGAGGGTGACGGTGACCTCGGCCCCGGCCCAGAGGCCGCGCGCGAGCCGGACGCGGCGGCGGGCGGCGGGGCCCTGGACGCGTACGGGGATCCGGGACGTTCGCACGGCGGCAAGATAGGCGGGAGGGCGCCAACTCGCCAGGGCCGCGCCGGGATCCGGTGGTCCGGGACCTGAACACCTCTGCGCCTGTCAGGGGGTACGGCAGTACGGTGTGGAGCATGCGCCCCGACACGCCTGCCGATCACACCACCGAAGCCGAGCGTCTGCTGCGCACCGCGGCGCAGTACCCGGAGGACCACGAACCGCTGCTGCTGCAAGCCGCGGCCCACCTGGAGCTGGCCGGTGACCGGCCCCGCGCCACGACCCTGTACGACGAGCTGCTGGCCGCCTCGCCGGACGACCCGCACCTGGTGAAGGCCCTGAAGGCGGCCAACCTGTGGGAGTACGGCCACGAGGCGGAGGCCCGCGCGATCATCGAGGGCGTGGTGGCCGCGGAGCCGCAGGACGCGCGGGCGTGGGAGGTGGTGGCCGAGACCCTGGAGTCGCACGACGAACTGGAGCGCGCGGAGGAGGTCTTCACGCGCGCGGCGACGCTGCTGCTGCCCGCCGGCCCGGACGAGCCCGTCCCCTACGCCACCCAGTCCCTGCTGGCCTCGCGGCACCGGGTGCGGCGGATGCTGGCCCTGCCGCACGACGAGGGCGACGCGCAGGCGGACCGGCTGCACCAGGGCGAGGTGGCCCTGGACGAACTCCACGACCCCAAGCGGCTGTGGGCCCTGGGCTCCTCGGACCCGGGCGAGCTGAAGGCGGAGATCGCCCGGCTGCGCAGCGAGCTGGGCACGTACCGCACGGCACTGTCGCGGCCGTTCCCGGTGGCGGTGCTGCACTGGCCGGCGGAGGAACTGGCGGAACTCCTGGCGGCGTACCCGGAGCTGGAGTCGGAGTACCCCACGCACGAGGCGCACCTGACGGACATCGAGGCGTCCCTGCGCGAACTCGCGGCGGCGGGCACCCCGAACCTGGGCATCGTCACGGCCACGGTCCCGAGCTACGAGGCCTTCGCCGCCTCCGAGTCCACCTCCCCCTCCCACCCGGACCTGCTCCCCCAGTACGCCACCACCCTCGCCGCCCGCGCCCGCGCCACCCCTTGGCCCCCGCCCCGGGGGGCGTCGTGCTGGTGCGGGTCGGGGAGGGGGTACGGGGGGTGCCACGGGGTGTGACGCCCCCGTGACAGGAAGGGTTCTGCTTCACCCTCGGTGGTGATCTTCTGTCACCGGGGCGTCACCCGGGGCTTCGTCGCGCGGGGTGGGCGGAAGGACGTCGGCGTACGTCCACCGTCCCCACCCCGATCGGAGCCCCATGCGCCGAGTCGTCCGCCGTCTCCACGTCGTCCTCGCCGCCGTCGCCCTCGTCGCGACCGCCGCCGGGCCCGCCGCCGCGAGCGCGGTCGGGTACGCCAAAGTCGTCGGGTTCTGCCAGGACTTCAGGGGCACGACGCTGTGCGCCCCCGTGACGACCCTGGGGCACTTCGTGCAGGGCAGGGGCCGGACCATCACGCGGCAAGAGGCCTCGGTGCAGGACATCGCCGGCGGGGACAGCGCGGGTGGGCGGTGGTGCCACTGGCGCATCGACTGGCGCTACACCGACATCGAGGGCCGGACCTACCGGGTCAGCAAGGGGCCGGTGCACCGGCGGTGCGACTGGCTCGGGTCCATCGGCCGTGTCGACAGGACGAAGCGCACGTTGAAGCACTACGGCAAGGCTTGCGCGGACTTCCACGTGGCTGGCGAGAGGCGCGCTTCCCAGTGCCACTACATCACCAAGTGAGTGGAGCACCCCCATGGCCGACCGCCCCCTGAACTCCCTGCAGTCCCGCACCCTGCGGTGGCTGCTCCTCATCTGCCTCTGCGGCGTGGCCGCGGGCCTCGCCGCGCCCGTCCTGCTGGGCGCCGTGCTGCCCGCGCACGTCTACCGCGACGTACCCGACGGCGCGGTCTTCTGGGCCGTCGTGGTCCTCGCCGCGGCGCTCTGCGCCCTCATCGCCGTACGGACCCGCCGTCGGCGTGGGGGTGGTGCCGGTTAGGCTCGCGGGGCCCAGACGCTTCGGTCGAAGGAGACCCTCATGCCCCGCATCCCCGCATCCCTCCCCGCCGCCGCCGGTCTCCTCGGTGGTTACGGGGTCGCCCGGTGGAGCGGGAAGCGGGAGCTCGGTGGGGTGGTGCTGGCCATCGGGGGTGGGCTGGCCGCGCGGGAGTGGGGGCGCAGGGGCGGGGTCGCGGCCGCCGTCGGGATGAGTGCGCTGTACGTGGGCGCCTTCGGCGGGTCCCATCCGCTGGCGAAGAAGCTCGGCGCCTGGCCCTCCGTGTTCGCCGTCACCGGGGGTGTCGTCGCCGCCTCCGTCCTGGTGGAGCGGCGCGAGCGGGCCGCCTAGGGCCGCGCCGGGCCCGTCGCCTGAACCGGCCTCCTCACCCGGGGCCCGGGCCAGATCGCTGCCCGGGCCCGCCGCCCGGCGGCAACAGGTCCTAAGCCCCCAGCCCCCGCGACACCGTGTAGATCAGCAGGCCCGCCAGGGCGCCCACCACCGTGCCGTTGATGCGGATGAACTGCAGGTCCCGGCCGATGTGCGCCTCGATCTTCTTCGACGTCTGGTCCGCGTCCCAGCTCGCCACCGTGTCGCTGATCAGCGACGTGATCTCGGTGCGGTAGGTGGTCACCACGTACACCGCCGCGTCCTCCAGCCAGCCCTCCAGCTTCGACTGGAGCTTGCCGTCGGTGGCCAGGCGGGAGCCGAGGGAGAGCAGGGACGAGCGGGCCCTGCGGCGCAGTTCGCTCTGCTCGTCCTCCGCCGCCGCCATCACCATCCCCCGTACCGACGCCCACGCCGACGCGATGATGTCCTGCACCTCCGGGCGGGTGAGCAGGTCCGACTTCAGGCGCTCCACCCGGGCCCGGGTGTCCGTGTCGCCCTGGAGGTCCGCCGCGAAGTCCGTCAGGAAGCGGTCGATCGCGCCGCGCGCCGGGTGCTCCGGCATGTCCCGCATCTCGGTGACGAAGCGCAGGAGCTCCTTGTAGACCCGTTCGCCCACCTTCTTGTCGACGAAGCGGGGCGTCCAGCCGGGCGCGCCGCCCTGCACCGCGTCCATCACCGAGTCCGCGTGCTCCACCAGCCAGCCGTGCGCCCGGGCGCACACCAGGTCCACGGCCCGGTGGTGCGCCCCGTCGGCCACCACCTTCTCCAGGGTCTTGCCGACGCCCGGCGCCACCTCCGCGGTGTCCGCCCTGCGGGTGATCGCCTCGCCGACGACCGCCTGCACGTCGGAGTCGCGCAGCACCGTCAGGGCGCCGCGCAGGGCCGTCGCGAGTTCGGCGGTCACCCGGTCCGCGTTGCGCGGCTCGGCCAGCCAGGCGCCGAGCCGGCCGCCGATGCCGAGGGCGTGCAGCCGGGTCCGCACCACCTCGCCGGAGAGGAAGTTCTCCCCCACGAACGAGCCCAGCGACGCCCCCAGCTGGTCCTTCTTCGTCGGGATGATCGCGGTGTGCGGGATCGGCAGGCCCAGCGGGCGCCGGAACAGCGCGGTGACCGCGAACCAGTCCGCCAGGGCGCCCACCATGCCGGCCTCCGCCGCCGCCGCGACGTACCCCGGCCAGCCCGTCCAGCCCGCGTGCTCCGCCCAGGTCGCCAGTACGTACACCACCGCGACCAGGAGCAGCAGCCCGGTGGCCGTCGCCTTCATCCGGCGCACCCCGCGGCGCTTCTCCTCGTCGGCCTCGGTGTACGAGAAGGCGACCAGCGGCTTCGGCGCCTGGCCCCGCTCCGTACGGCTCATTCCGTCCCGCCCGTCCGCTCTCGTACCGTGTTCCGTCGTCTCGTCCCTACCTCAGGGACTCCCGGGGCGCACGTCGAGTTCCCGGCCGGGCGAGTGTTCCCGGCCGGGCGAGCGGCGAACGGGGGAACGCCGGCGGGGAACGTCAGCCGAGTTCCCTGCGGTCCCGCTTCTCCAGCTTCCCCCACTTGTCCGACCGCTCCCGCTGCTCCAGCTTCTCCAGGCGGGCCTGCTCCCTCAGCCTGAGCTTCTCGGCCCTGCGCAGCTTGCGGTCCACCCCGATGCCGCCCATCAGGGCGAAGCCGGTGATCCGCACCCGCGGCGAGCCCGGCGTGCCCGCGCCCGCGCCCCCGTCGTCGAAGCCGCCCATGATCCCGAACCCGCTGACCTGCACGTCCAGGTCCGGCGGCACGATGACCTGGATGCCGCCCATCACCGCGAAGCACCGGATGACCACCTCGCGGTCCTCGAAGTCGGCCTCGCGCAGGTCGATCTCGCCGCCCGCCTGGAGGACCACCGCGGTGAACTCGCGCGGCACCGTCCACCGGCCCTTGCGCCCGAAGCCGCTCCAGAACGCGAACGCGCCCCGGGAGGTGGGCCGCCCGCCGATCCGGGCCGCCCAGTCCCCCGCCTCCGGCGCCACCGCGGGCACCCCGGGCGCGGCCGTCCCCGTGGGCGCGGGCAGGTCGCGCACGAGCGGTTCGAGCTCCGCGTGGGTGCGGGCCAGGTAGGCCGCCTCCAGGCGCTCCTCGAACTCCTTCATGTCCAGGCGGCCCTCGGCCACCGCGTCGCGCAGCCGCTCGGCGATCCGCTCGCGCTCGGCGTCGGAGGCCCGCATCTCCGGGAGCTCGTTCGTCATACGAACAGATTAAACCGGGTCCGGGCCGGAACGGTCGCCGTCCGAACGACCTTCGCCCACAGGGGCCTTGGAGTCGGGGCCGTGCGCCCCGGCGCCCCGCGGCCCCCCGTACCCCTCCTCGTACATCTTCGCGATCACCGCCTCGATGTCCGGCTCCCGCACCGACAGGTCCACCAGCGGGTACTCCGCCGCGATCCGCGCCACCAGCGGCGCCGCCGACTGCGAGGCGGGGAAGGCCAGCCACTGGCGCGGGCCCTCCGTCCGCACCGGGCGCACCGGGCCGAAGGCGATCGGCGGGACCTCCCGCTCCAGGTCCACCACCAGGGTCCGTTCGCTCGCCCCCACCTCGTGCAGCCCGGACAGCGCGCCGTCGTACACCAGGCGCCCGTGGTCGATCACCATCACGCGCTTGCACAGCTGCTCGATGTCGGTGAGGTCGTGGGTGGTGAGCAGGACGGTGGTGCCGCGCTCGGCGTTGAGGTCGCGCAGGAACTCCCTGACCTTCGCCTTGGAGACCACGTCGAGGCCGATCGTCGGCTCGTCCAGGTAAAGCACCTCGGGGTCGTGCAGCAGCGCCGCCGCGATGTCGCCGCGCATCCGCTGGCCGAGCGAGAGCTGGCGGACCGGTACGTCCAGCAGGGCGGCCAGGTCGAGGAGTTCGACGCAGCGGTCGAGGTTCTCGCGGAAGCGGTCGTCGGGGATCCGGTACATCCGGTGCACCAGGCGGTAGGAGTCGCGCAGCGGCAGGTCCCACCACAGGGTGGTGCGCTGGCCGAAGACGACGCCGATGCGGCGGGCCAGCCGGGTGCGCTCGCGGGAGGGGTCGATGCCTGCGACGCGCAGCCGCCCGCCGCTGGGGGTGAGGATGCCGGTGAGCATCTTGATGGTGGTCGACTTGCCCGCGCCGTTGGGGCCGATGTAGCCGACCACCTCGCCGCGCGGCACGGTGAAGCTGATCCCGTCGACGGCGCGCACCTCGTGCCGCTCGCGCCGCAGGCGCCCGGCGCGGCGGCGGACCCGGAACACCTTCTCCACGCCGTCGAGTTCGATGAAGTCGGTGCTGGTCACGGTGGGTTCCCCCAGGGGTGCGGAGTGGGCACGGGCGGCTCAGCTGCCGGTGCTGCGGTACGAGCGCAGGGCGACCCGCCACGCGAGCCCGGCCGCCGTGCAGCAGGCCAGGGCCACCGGCAGGGACAGGAAGGCGGCCCAGCCGGGGACGCCGGGCGGGGCCGGGCGGCCCAGGACGTACAGCGCGGGCAGCCAGTTGACGAAGGCCAGCGGTACGACGTAGACGACGCCGCGCACCAGGTCCTTCGCGAAGATGGTGGGCGGGTACTGGAGCAGCGTGTTGCCGCCGTAGGTGAAGGAGTTGACGACCTCGGAGGCGTCCTGGGCCCAGAACTGGAAGGCGGCGCCCGCGACCATCACGGCCGCGTAGATCAGCGCCCCGAAGAGCACCGTGCAGGGCACCAGGGCGATCCGCGCGGGCGTCCAGTCGACGTCCAGGACGACCAGCGACCAGACCAGGACGAGGAGCCCCTGGGTGACCCGGCCGAGGCGGCGCGGGGCGAAGTGGTCGGCGGCGACCTGCGCGAGCACCGGGACGGGCCGCACGAGGAGGGTGTCGAAGGTGCCGTCGCGCACCCGGCGGCCGAGCCGGTTGGCCTGGCCCAAGGTGAGGTCGGCGAGGCCGAAGGAGGTGCCGGTGGTGCCGTAGAGGAAGGCGACCTCCGGGAAGGAGAACCCGCCGAGGCCCTTGACCTGGCTGAACATCAGGACGATGACGACGAAGTCGAAGAGGGTCGCGGTGAAGTTGGCGAACAGGGTCATCGCGAAGGAGAAGCGGTAGGCCAGGGCGGAGCGGATCCACATCCCGGCGATCATCCGGTACGTACGCCAGGAGTCCGCCGTCGTCGCGAGCGCACCCGTGCCGGGCTCAGCCACCCTGGACCACCACCCGGCGCGTCGCGACCGCCTGGACGAGCCGGCCGAGGGCGAGCAGGGCGACGGCCCAGGCCAGCTGGAAGCCGTACGCCCGCGCCAGCGCCCAGCCGGTGCGCTTCTCCAGGAAGACGTCGGCGGGCAGCTGGAGCATCGAGGCCCAGGGCAGCGCCCGCGCCACCTCGCCGAGCAGCCCGGGGAAGACGGTGAGCGGCAGCAGCATCCCGGAGAAGAACACCCCGGACAGCCAGGCGACCTGGGCCGCGCCCGCCCCGTCCATCAGCCAGAAGGCGCTGAGCGCGACCAGGTACCAGATGCCGAAGCTGACCGTCGCGCCGAGGAGCACGGCCAGCAGGAAGGCCGGCCAGGTGGTCCAGTGCGAGGGCAGCGCCAGGTCGAAGACCAGGCTGCCGAAGACCATCGGGAGCACTCCGCGGCCGAGCAGCTGGAAGGCCCCGCGGCCCAGGCTGGTGGCGAGCCACCAGAGCTGGAGGTCGGCGGGGCGGTAGAGGTCGACCGCGATGTCGCCGGTCCTGATCCGCTCCATCAGCTCGTCCTCGAAGCCGCCGCCCATCAGGCCGACCACGGCGATCAGGCCCTGGCCCACCCAGACGAAGGACAGCGCCTCGGAGACGTCGTAGCCGCCGAGCGCCGGGCGCTCGTGCCACAGGGCGGTGTAGGTGTACGCCAGGATGAATCCGAACACGGTGTTCGTGAAGACCCCCGCCGCGGTGGCCGTGCGATAGGTGGCGTGGCGGCGGAAGCCGCCCGCGGCGACGAGCGCGTACAGGCGCAGCACCCGGGGTTCCTCTCGACGACGGGGCAGGTGGGACCGCACGGGGCGGGTGCGGCGGGGCCCCTTCGGGCAGGGGCGGGCGGACTCCGGTGGAGTGGAGCCGGCGAAATCGGCAAGGGGCGACCGAGGGCGGTCGCGACGAAGCCCACGACCCTAGACCCGTGACCGGCGGTGCCGCGACCGGTTTTCCCGGGAGAGGGCGTGCACTATGTGGGGGGACCACGCGAATCGCCCGATAACAGGACCTTCTCCGGGAGCGCCACACATGAGCGACGAGCCACAGCAGCAGGGCTGGGAGCCCCGGGACCCCACGGTCGCGGGCTCCCCCGACGGGGGCCGCCCCGGAGGGAAGGCCAAGCGCAGGCGCACGGGCTGGCGGCGGCTGCTGCCGACCTGGCGGATGCTGCTGGGCGCCCTGGTGCTGGGCGTGCTGCTGCTGGTGGGCGGCTTCCTGGCCGGGTACCTGCTGGTGGACATCCCGGCGGCCAACTCGGCGGCCACCGCGCAGTCGAACGTGTACCTGTACGACGACGGCTCGCTGATCGCCAGGGACGGCGACGTGAACCGCGAGAACGTGAAGCTGGCGCAGATCCCGCTGACCGTGCAGCACGCCGTACTGGCCGCGGAGGACAGGGACTTCTACTCGGAGCGGGCGGTCGACCCCAAGGCGATGGTCCGGGCCGCCTGGAACACCCTGACGGGCAAGGGCAAGCAGTCCGGCTCGACCATCACCCAGCAGTACGTGAAGAACTACTACCTGGGCCAGGAGCAGACGGTCAGCCGCAAGGTGAAGGAGTTCTTCATCGCGATCAAGCTCAACCGCGAGGAGAGCAAGGAGTCCATCCTGGAGGGCTACCTCAACACCAGCTACTTCGGCCGCAACGCGTACGGCATCCAGGCCGCCGCCCAGGCGTACTACGGCAAGGACGTGGAGGACCTGAACACCGCCCAGGGCGCCTACCTCGCCTCGCTCCTGAACGCGCCCAGCGCCTTCGACGTGGCCACCCACCCGGAGAACAAGCCCCGGGCGCTGGCCCGCTGGAACTACACGCTGGACGGCATGGTCAAGGAGAAGTGGCTGGGCGCGGCCGAGCGGGCGCGGACCACGTTCCCCGCGCCGCAGACCGCCAAGCCGGCCACCGGCCTGTCCGGCCAGCGCGGCTACATCGTGCAGGCCGTCGAGGAGTACCTGACCAGCCACAAGGTCATCGACGACAACACGCTGGCGGCGGGCGGCTACCGGATCACCACGACGCTGCAGAAGAAGAAGCAGGACGCGTTCGTGAAGGCGGCGGACGAGCAGGTCATCGACAAGCTGGACCGGGACGACAAGGACGACCGCAACGTGCGGGTGGGCGGCGCGTCCATCGACCCGGCGAGCGGCAAGGTCGTGGCGATGTACGGCGGCATCGACTACACGAAGCAGTACGTCAACAACGCCACGCGCCGCGACTACCAGGTGGGCTCGACGTTCAAGCCGTTCGTCTTCACCTCGGCCGTGCAGAACGGCTCGACCACCCAGGACGGCCGCACGATCACCCCGAACACGGTCTACGACGGCACCAACAAGCGCCCGGTGCAGGGCTGGGACGGCGGCAGCTACGCGCCGGAGAACGAGGACCAGCAGTCGTACGGCCCGGTCTCGGTGCGCACCGCCATGGACCGGTCGGTGAACGCGGTCTTCGCGCAGATGGCCGTGGACGTGGGCTCGGCGAAGGTGAAGCGGACGGCGGTGGACCTGGGCCTGCCCGCGGACACCCCGGACCTCAACCCCTCGCCGTCGATCGCGCTCGGCCCGGCCACCGCGAGCGTGCTGGACATGACGCAGGCGTACGCGACGCTGGCCAACCACGGCAAGCACGGCGCGTACACGCTGGTGGCGAAGGTCTCCAAGGACGGCGAGGACGTCGAACTGCCGTCGGACGAGCCGGAGCAGGCGGTGAGCCGGGAGGCGGCCGACACCACGACGCAGATCCTGCGGGGCGTGGTCGAGGGCGGCACCGGCACGGCGGCGCGCGAGGCGGGCCACCCGGCGGCCGGCAAGACCGGTACGGCGGAGGAGGACAAGGCGGCCTGGTTCGCGGGCTACACGCCGAACCTGGCGACGGTGGTGGCGGTGATGGGCCAGGACCCGGACACCGGCGCGCAGAAGCCGCTGTACGGGGCGCTGGGGCAGCAGCGCATCAACGGCGGCGGGGAACCCGCGCGGATCTGGGCGCAGTTCACCGGGGCGGCCCTGGAGGGCACCGAGCCCCAGGACTTCGACCTGGAACTGGAGGACGGCGCCGACGAGCCGCAGGTCCAGCCGCAGGAGCCGGGCGACGAGGGCGGCCGGACGGACGGCGGCCAGGCGCAGGGCGGCCAGGACCAGGGGGGCCAGGACCAAGGCGGCCAGGACCAGGGTGGTCAGGCGCAGGGCGGGCAGGACCAGGGCGGCCAGGCACAGGGCGGGCAGCAGGGCGGCCAGGACCAAGGGGGCCAGGCCCAGGGCGGTCAGCAAGGCGGGCAGCAGGGCGGCCAGCAAGGGGGCCAGCAGGGCGGCACCGCGGACGGCGGCCAGGACGGCGGGACGGCCGACGGCGGCCAGCAGGGCGGAACGGCGGACGGCGGCCGGGACGGCGGCGCGGACGGCGGCAGCCAGCAGGGCGGCGGCGCGGACGGCGGGGCACCGGGCAACAAGCCGGCCCGCTCAGGCCGGTCCCCCTCGGCACGCTGAGCACGCTGAGGGGGACCGGCCGGCGCGGGCCGCGCGGGTCAGTGGCCGCTGGTCGCCTTGAGGCCGACCACGGCGACCAGGAGCAGGACGACGAAGAAGATCCGGGCGGCGGTGGCGGGCTCGCCGAGCACCACCATGCCGAGCACCGCCGCACCGGCCGCGCCGATGCCGACCCACACGCCGTAGGCGGTGCCGATGGGCAGGGACTTCGCGGCCTGCGAGAGCAGCATCATCGAGGCGACGATGCCGAGGCCGGTGAACACACTGGGCCAGAGCCGGGTGAAGCCTTCGGTGTACTTCATTCCGATCGACCAGCCGACCTCGAGCAGACCGGCGACGACGAGCAGGAACCAGGCCATGGGGAGCACCTCCGGGACGCGGACACTTCTTGCGGGGTGCGTCGTCTTGTCCTGACCCGGTACGACGCGTCTCGTCGGGGTGCTCGTCCACCCTAGCAAAGGGCAGGCAAAAGGCCTGGTGACACCGGTCACCAGGCCTCTTCGCGAACCGCGTACGCCACCGCGCCACGGCGTTACCGCACTACAGCGCTACCGCACTACAGGTAGAGCCCCGTGGAGTCCTCGGAGCCCTCGAAGCGGTCCGCGGCCACCGCGTGCAGGTCCCGCTCGCGCATCAGGACGTACGCCACGCCCCGCACCTCGACCTCGGCGCGGTCCTCGGGGTCGTACAGCACCCGGTCGCCGGGCTCCACCGTGCGCACGTTCTGCCCGACCGCGACGACCTCGGCCCAGGCCAGCCGGCGCCCGACGGCCGCGGTCGCGGGGATCAGGATGCCGCCGCCGGAGCGCCGCTCGCCCTCGGGCGTGTCGGTGCGCACCAGCACGCGGTCGTGGAGCATCCGGATGGGCAGCTTGTCGTGCGTGTTCTCGCTCACGCCCAGAAACCTACCGGTCCCGCCGCGATCCGTAAGCCCCAGGGGCTTCCGTCCGGCTCAGGCCCGGCGGCGGCGGGCGGAGGAGACGACGAGGAGGCCCACGACGCCGACGACCACCAGGGCCACCGGGACCAGGCGCTCCAGGCGCGGGGCGCCCTGCTCGTCGGTGAAGCGGGACTTCACGTCGGTGACGGCGCGGTTGGCGGCGACGAAGGCGCGTCCGGCGGTCTCGTCGACCGTGGACGCCACCTTGGCCTTGGCGTCCCCGATGATCGTCCTGGGGTGCACGCGCACGCCGATCTCGTCGAGCGTGACGGCGAGCTGGTCGCGCCGGCGGACGATGTCCGCCTCGATCTGCGCAGGGGTCCTGGCGTCCGACACCGCGCTGCCTCCGTGGTCGTGTGGGTCCTGATGGCTGGGTCCTGGTCGACAGTCTGTCAGCTCACCGCGCGGACCACTGTCACAGACCCCCATTAGGCTCTGACGGCGTACGCCCCACACTTGCGAGGAGAGCCATGAGCGAGCGACTTCAGCCCGGCGACACCGCCCCGGCCTTCACCCTGCCCGACGCGGACGGGAACGAGGTCTCCCTCGCGGACCACAAGGGCCGCAAGGTCATCGTCTACTTCTACCCGGCCGCGCTCACCCCGGGCTGCACCAAGCAGGCCTGCGATTTCACGGACAACCTGGAGCTGCTGGCGGGCGCGGGGTACGACGTCATCGGCGTCTCGCCGGACAAGCCGGAGAAGCTGGCGAAGTTCCGCGAGAAGGAGTCCCTGAAGGTGACGCTGGTGGGCGACCCGGAGAAGAAGGTCCTGGAGGCCTACGGCGCGTACGGCGAGAAGAAGCTGTACGGGAAGGTCGTCACCGGTGTCATCCGCTCGACGGTGGTCGTGGACGAGGACGGCAAGGTCGAGCGCGCGCTGTACAACGTGAAGGCGACCGGGCACGTCGCCAAGATCATCAAGGACCTGGGGATCTAGGACCTGTCCGGTCGATCATGCCGGCATCGGTGCCGGGTGGCTTCTGGTCCGGGTGAGCGGTGGCTGGTGCGTGCGATCGCAAGGCGGAGGAGGGAGGCAACGCGGAGCGTTGTCGACCGACGACAACGCCGCGAGCGTGCGTGCCAGCCACCGCGGCCCAGGCGTGAGCGACCGGACAGGTCCTAGGCCCCGGGTTCCCGGGGCTCTCGCCCCGGGTGGGCCGCCCGGCCAGTAGCATGACCGGGCGGCAGGCGGCCGTGGTGGAATTGGCAGTCACGCTGGGTTTAGGTCCCAGTGGGTTAACACCCGTGGGGGTTCGAGTCCCCCCGGCCGCACTCGGAACGGTCGGCGTTCAGCCGACCAGCTCCCGTACGACGGGGACCAGCGCGCGGAAGGCCTGGCCCCGGTGGCTGATGGCGTTCTTCTGCTCCGGGGTCAGCTCGGCGCAGGTCTTGTCGTACCCCTCGGGCTGCAGGATCGGGTCGTAGCCGAAGCCGTGCGTGCCGGCGGGGGCGTGCCGCAGGGTGCCGAGCAGCCGCCCCTCGACGACGCGTTCGGTGCCGTCGGGCAGGGCGAGGGCGGCGGCGCACATGAAGTGGGCGCCGCGGTGCTCGTCGGCGATGTCGCCGAGCTGGGCGAGCAGCAGGTCGAGGTTGGCCCGGTCGTCGCCGTGGGTGCCGGACCAGCGGGCGGAGAAGATGCCGGGGGCGCCGTTCAGGACGTCCACGCACAGGCCGGAGTCGTCGGCGACCGCGGGCAGTCCGGTGGCCCTGGCCAGGGCGTGCGCCTTGAGCAGGGCGTTCTCGGCGAAGGTGACGCCGGTTTCCTTGACGTCGGGGACCTCGGGGTAGGCGTCGGCGCCCACCAGTTCGTGGCCGATCCCGGCCTCGGCGAGGATGGCGTGCAGTTCGGTGATCTTCCCGGCGTTGCGGGTGGCGAGGATCAGACGGGTCATGCCCCGATTATCCGCGAGCCGCGGCAGGACCCGCCCTCCCCCCGTGTCGCGGGCTACCCGGGGGTGCAGACCTTGCCGATCTCGCCGGCCGCGTCGGTGATCGGCTTGATGTCCGGGGTGGTGTCGCCGTTCTTCACGGCCGTGCGGACGCTGTCGACCCCCTTGCCGAGGTCGTCGACCGCCTTGGACAGGTCGGCGTCGCCGGTCCGGTTCTTGAGGTTGCCGAGCTCGGTGGAGATGGAGTCCAGGGCCTCGTCGATCTGCGTGACGTCGTTGCTCGCCGAGGAGACGGCCTGCTGGAGGTTGCCGACGCTGGTGGCGATGGCGTCGGCGGTACGGGCGCAGTCCAGCGCCTTGTCGAGGGCGCCGCAGCCGACGAGCCCGGTCAGGGCGGCGGCGGTGACGGCGGCGAGTGCGATGCGGCGCGTGGAACGCATGGACTGGTCCTCCCCAGGGTGTACGGACGGGCGCCCGGTTCGAACCGAGCGCCCGTGTACGGGAGGACGCCGTGCGGGGCCGCGGGGTTGCGGTGCCCGCCCGGCCGCCGGGGAGGGACCCGTCAGAGAGTGCCCTCCAGGGCGGCGAGCTGGATGCGGGCGAGGTCGGCGCAGCCGCCCGACGCCAGGTCCAGGAGCGCGTTGAGCTCCTTGCGGTCGAACGGCTCGGCCTCGGCGGTGCCCTGGACCTCGACGAAGCGGCCGTCGCCGGTGCAGACGACGTTCATGTCGGTCTCGGCGCGCACGTCCTCCTCGTAGCGGAGGTCGAGCAGCGGGGCGCCGTCGACGATGCCGACGGAGACGGCGGAGACGGTGCCGGTGAGCGGCTTGCGGCCGGCCTTGACGAGCTTCTTGCCCTGGGCCCAGGCGACGGCGTCGGCCAGGGCGACGTACGCGCCGGTGATGGCGGCGGTGCGGGTGCCGCCGTCGGCCTGGAGCACGTCGCAGTCGAGCACGATCGTGTTCTCGCCGAGGGCCTTGTAGTCGATGACGGCGCGCAGCGAACGGCCGATGAGCCGGGAGATCTCGTGGGTGCGGCCGCCGATCTTGCCGCGCACGGACTCGCGGTCGCCGCGGGTGTTGGTGGAGCGCGGGAGCATCGAGTACTCGGCGGTGACCCAGCCCTCGCCGCTGCCCTTGCGCCAGCGCGGGACGCCCTCGGTCACGGAGGCGGTGCAGAAGACCTTGGTGTCGCCGAAGGAGACGAGGACGGAGCCCTCGGCGTGCTTGCTCCATCCGCGCTCGATGGTGACCGGGCGGAGCTGTTCGGGGGTGCGGCCGTCGATACGAGACATGGGCACGAGCCTATCCGCACGCACCGGCGGGCCCGTACGCGAAGGGCCCGCCCCCGGGACGGGGGGCGGGCCCTTCACACGTGGATCGCTGTGGGTCAGCGACTCACATCATGTCCTCGATGTCCGCGGCGATCGGGTCCGCGTCCGTGCCGATGACGACCTGGATGGCCGTGCCCATCTTGACGACACCGTGGGCGCCGGCGGCCTTGAGGGCGACCTCGTCGACCTTGCTCGGGTCCACGACCTCGGTGCGGAGGCGGGTGATGCAGCCCTCGACCTCTTCGATGTTCTCGATGCCGCCGAGTCCGGCGACGATCTTCTCAGCCTTGGTGGCCATGTCTGACTCCTGAGTGTCTCGGCACCGGCGACCCGGTCCGTTTCATCAAGGTAACGCACGTTTGGACCACTTATGCGAGCGGTGGGAAGCGGTGGACCGCAGGATGACGATCACCGGTACCGCGCGCCGTACGACAAGTGGTCTACACCAGTGTACGGCGCCCGGTGGACCGACCCGGCCAGCACCAGCAGGAGGACGCCGATGAGTTCGGACAGCGCGGCCGTGCCGCGGCAGAAGTGGTGGAACGGGCTGTTCCAGGGCCTGCAGAAGATGGGCCGCAGCCTGCAGCTGCCGATCGCCGTGCTGCCCGCGGCGGGCATCCTGACCCGGCTCGGCCAGGACGACGTCTTCGGCAAGGACGGGCTGAACTGGACGAACGTCGCCAAGGTCATCGCGGGCGCCGGCGGCGCCCTGCTCGACCCGAACATCGGCCTGCCGCTCCTCTTCTGCATCGGCGTCGCGATCGGCATGGCCAAGAAGGCCGACGGCTCCACGGCGCTGGCCGCCGTCGCGGGCTTCCTCGTCTACTACGGCGTGCTCCGCCAGTTCCCCAAGGACTGCGCCCCGGGGCAGACCTTCGCGAGCGGCGTCTGCGTCGCCCAGGACGCGAGCGTGACCGCCGCGGCCTACCAGAACCCGGGCGTCTTCGGCGGCATCGTGATGGGCCTGCTCGCCGCCTGGTTCTGGCAGCGCTACCACCGGGTGAAGCTGGTGGACTGGCTCGGCTTCTTCAACGGCCGCCGGCTGGTGCCGATCATCATGGCCTTCGTGGCGATCGCCTTCGCCGCGATCTGCCTGTGGATCTGGCCGCCGATCGGCGACGCGCTGGAGAGCTTCAGCGACTGGCTGGTGGGCCTGGGCGCCTGGGGTTCGGGCATCTTCGGCATCGCCAACCGCGCGCTGCTGGTGATCGGCCTGCACCAGTTCCTGAACGTCCCGCTCTGGTTCCAGCTGGGCAGCTACACCAAGCCCGACGGCCAGACCGTGCACGGCGACATCTCGATGTTCCTGGCGGGCGACGGGGACGCCGGCCAGTTCACCACCGGCTTCTTCCCGATCATGATGTTCGCCCTCCCGGCGGCGGCCCTGGCGATCGCGCACTGCGCCAAGCCGCACCGCCGCAAGGAGATCGGCGGCATGATGCTCTCGGTCGGCCTGACCTCGTTCGTCACCGGCATCACCGAGCCGCTGGAGTACTCGTTCCTGTTCATCGCGCCGCTGCTGTACGCGATCCACGCGGTGCTCACCGGTGTGTCCATGGCGCTGACCTGGGCGCTCGGCGTGAAGGACGGCTTCACCTTCTCGGCCGGCCTGATCGACTACGTACTGAACTGGAACCTGGCGACCAAGCCGTGGCTGATCATCCCGATCGGCCTGGGCTTCGCGGTCGTCTACTACGTCCTCTTCCGCATCGTGATCACCAAGTTCAACCTCCCCACCCCCGGCCGCGAGCCGGAGGAGCTGGAGGCGGAGCTGGAGCGCGAGAACGTGAAGTGACCGGGACGGCTGCCGGGAAGCGGCCCGGGGCCTAGGCCCCGCTCCCCCGCCCCCTCGAAGGGCCTTCGGACCTCGCGGTCCGGGGGCCCTTCGCCCTTTTCCTCCGTAAAGAGGTCATAAGCGCGAACAGATGCGTTTCCAGGGTGATTTCACCGTGTTACGAATGGTCTATACCACTCGCACCATGGAGGACGTCATGAGTACGGCCAACGCCGAAGCTCCCGCGAAGAAGCGGGGCGCCGGCCTGATGCAGGGCATGCAGAAGGTCGGGCGCAGCCTGCAGCTCCCCGTCGCCGTCCTGCCGGCCGCGGCCATCCTGCTCCGCCTGGGCCAGCCCGACGTGTTCGGTGACGACGGACTCGGCTGGCACAAGGTCGCCTCCGTGTTCGACGCCGCCGGCGGCGCGATCTTCTCCAACCTGCCGCTGCTGTTCTGCATCGGCGTGGCCATCGGCTACGCGAAGAAGGCCGACGGCTCCACCGCGCTGGCGGCCCTGGTGGGCTTCCTCGTCTACAAGAACGTGCTCACCGCGTTCCCGGTGGACGGCAGCGTCACCGAGGCCCTGCCCAAGGGCACCCCGCAGGACCCGGGCGTGCTGGGCGGCATCATCATGGGCCTGGTCAGCGCGATGCTGTGGCAGCGCTTCCACCGCACCAAGCTGGTGGACTGGCTCGGCTTCTTCAACGGCCGCCGGCTGGTCCCGATCATCATGTCCTTCGTGGGCGCGGCCTTCGGCGTGGTCTTCGGCCTGGCGTGGCAGCCGATCGGTGACGCCCTGACCTCCTTCGGCGACTGGCTGGTCGGCCTGGGCGCGGTGGGCTCCGGCATCTACGGCGTCTTCAACCGCGGTCTGATCCCGGTCGGCATGCACCAGTTCCTGAACACCTTCTTCCAGCAGCAGCTGGGCACCTTCACGGACTCGGCGGGCCAGGTCTGGCACGGCGAGATCCCGCGCTTCTTCCACGGCGACCCGACTTCGGGCCAGTTCATGTCGGGCTTCTTCCCGATCATGATGTTCGGCCTGCCGGCCGCGGCCATCGCCATCGCGCACGCCGCCAAGCCGCACCGCCGCAAGGCCGTGCTCGGCATGATGATCTCGCTGGCCCTGACCTCGTTCGTCACCGGCATCACCGAGCCGATCGAGTTCACCTTCCTCTTCATCGCCCCGGCGCTGTACGCGGTGCACGCGATCCTCACCGGCATCTCGATGGCCGTCACCTGGGCCCTCGGGGTGCACGCGGGCTTCGGCTTCTCGGCCGGCCTGATCGACTACCTGCTGAACTGGAAGCTGGCCACCAACCCGGTCCTGATCATCCCGATCGGCCTGGTCTTCGCGGTGGTCTACTACTTCGCCTTCCGGTTCCTGATCGTGAAGTTCGACATCCCGACGCCCGGCCGCGAGCCGGACGACGAGGTGGAGGACCTGACCAAGGCGTAGGTCCCGGAGACACCCTCCACGACCGGCCCGTACGGCCCCGGGAAGACCCCCGGGGCCGTACGCGTGTCATGTGGTCCAGACCACAGAGATTCGAAGGTTCCTTATCTAACCCTCACCGTGCTACAACTGGTCTACACCACTCATTGGTGTAGACCACGCGGCCTGCCCGCGTTCCCCCCTTGAGACGCCGCCGTCCCCCGCATGTCCCTGTCCCCGGGCGGCCTCTTGCCTTACTGGAGGAAGTTGTGACCACGGCTAGCGCCGCTCCCGCGGCCGACAAGAAGAAGGGCGCGGGCGCGATGGCTGTCATGCAGCGCATCGGCCGCAGCCTCATGCTGCCGGTCGCGGTGCTGCCCGCCGCCGCGCTGCTCGTCCGGTTCGGCCAGCCCGACATGCTGGGCCGCGAGTCCTTCCCGGACTTCATCAACAAGCTGGCGAGCTACATGGCCGCGGGCGGCGGTGCGCTGCTCGACAACATGGCGCTGCTGTTCTGCGTCGGCATCGCCATCGGCTTCGCCAAGAAGTCGGACGGCACCACCGCGCTGGCCGCCGTCAGCGGTTACCTGGTCTTCCAGAAGGTGCTCGCCACCTTCACCGACAAGAACCTGCCCAAGGTCGCCGCGGTGGCCGACGGCAAGATCGTCATGAACGAGGCCCCGGTCAACGCCGGCGTGCTCGGCGGCGTCGTCATGGGCATCGTCGTGGCGCTGCTCTACCAGAAGTTCTACCGGACCAAGCTGCCGGACTGGGCGGGCTTCTTCGGCGGCCGCCGCCTGGTCCCGATCCTGTCCGCCTTCGCGGGCCTGGTCATCGGCATCGTCTTCGGCCTGATCTGGCCGGTCCTCGGCACCGGTCTGCACAACTTCGGTGAGTGGCTGGTCGGTTCCGGCGCCGTCGGCGCGGGCATCTTCGGCGTCGCCAACCGCGCGCTGATCCCGATCGGCATGCACCACCTGCTCAACTCCTTCCCGTGGTTCCAGGCGGGCGAGTTCGAGGGCAAGCACGGCGACATCGCCCGCTTCCTCCAGGGCGACCCGAGCGCCGGACAGTTCATGACCGGCTTCTTCCCGATCATGATGTTCGCCCTCCCGGCGGCCTGCCTCGCGATCACCCACGCCGCCCGCCCGGAGCGCCGCAAGGTCGTCGGCGGCATGATGTTCTCGCTCGCCCTCACCGCCTTCGTGACCGGCGTGACCGAGCCCATCGAGTTCACCTTCATGTTCATCGCCCCGGTGCTGTACGCGATCCACGCGGTGCTCACCGGTGTCTCCCTGGCGCTGACCTGGGCGCTCGGCATGAAGGACGGCTTCGGCTTCTCGGCCGGCGCGGTGGACTACTTCCTGAACCTGGGCATCGCCACCAACCCGTGGGGCCTGGCGCTGGTCGGCCTCTGCTTCGCGGCGGTCTACTACGTGATCTTCCGGTTCGCGATCACCAAGTTCAACATCCCGACGCCGGGCCGCGAGTCCGACGAGGAGCTGGCCGAGCTGCAGAAGGCCGAGGCCAAGTAGGCCCCGCGCCCCACTCGCCGAACGCGGTACCGAAGCCCCTGACTTTCCCTACGAAAGTCGGGGGCTTCGCCCTTTTCGTACCCATAGGGTCGAATGCATGATGAACTCCCCCACCCCCCGCATCCTCGACCTCGACCGCGAGGGCCTCGCCGCGCTGCGCGGCCGCGCGCTGACCGCCTCCGTCGCCGCCGCCGAGGGGCGCACCGTGGTCGCCGAGGTGTTCGCCGAGCGGGCCGCGATGATGCCCGACCCCAACGGGTGGGGCGTGCACAACGCCGAACTGGTCGCCGCCTTCGGCGCGGACGTCGTCGTCCTCAACCTGATCGAGCGGGCCTGGGACGGCGAGCGGCTGACCCTGCCCGGCCTGGGCACCTTCACCAGCATCACCGACCTCGCCGCGACCATCGGCCGCCCGGTCGGCATCAACCTGGAGCCGGGCGACGTGCCCGAGATCCGCCGCGCCAAGCCGGAGTACGCCAAGCGCCTGGTCGACATGGGCGCCGCGATGCTCTGCCTGACCGCCAACCCCGGCACCGGCGGCTCCTACGAGGGGCTGGCCCGGGTCACCGAGGAGCTGCGCGCCGGTCTCGGCGACGACGTGGCCCTGTGGAGCGGCAAGATGCACCACGCCGGGCACCCCGAGCGGGTCACCAAGGAGCGGCTGACCTCGCTGGTCTCGGCCGGCGCCGACGGCGTCGTGATGCCGCTGCCGGGCACCCTGCCGGGCGTCACCAAGGAGCTGGCCGCCGAGGCGGTGGCCGCGGTGCAGGACGCCGGGGCGGTGGTGATGGGCGCGATCGGCACCAGCCAGGAGGGCTCGCACCCGAACGTGGTGCCGCAGCTGGCGCTGAACGCCAAGGAGATCGGCGTGGACGCCCACCACTTCGGCGACTCCTACATCCCGGGCATGTGCGACCCGGAGGTGATGTACGCGTACTCGGTGGCGATCCGCGGGCGGCGCCACACCTGGAACCGGATGGCGCTGGGCGGCCGGGGCGTGCGCGCCTGAGGGCCGCGCCTCAGACCTCGTACACCGCGCCCGGCACCGCCAGTTCCGCCGGGCCGGTGTACACCGCGCGGGCGTCGGCCAGGTTGCGCTCGCCGTCCGTCCACGGCGGGATGTGCGTGAGCACCAGCCGCCCCACCCCGGCGCGCGCCGCCTGCTCCCCCGCCTCGCGCCCGTTGAGGTGCAGGTCCGGCACGTCCTCCTTGCCGTACGTGAAGGAGGCCTCGCACAGGAACAGGTCCGCGCCGTCCGCCAGCTCGTGCAGGCCCTCGCAGACCCCGGTGTCCCCGGAGTAGGCCAGGGTCCGGCCGCCGTGCTCGACCCGGATGCCGTACGCCTCGACCGGGTGGCACACCTTCTCGACGCGCACCTGGAGCGGGCCGATGTCGAAGCTGCCCGGCTTGAGGGTGTGGAAGTCGAAGACCTCGCTCATCGAGCGCTCCGAGGGCGTGTCCGCGTACGCCGTGGTCAGCCGGGTCTCGGCGCCCTCCGGCGCGTACACCGGCAGCGCGTCGCAGCGGCCGCCCTCGTGGCGGTAGTAGCGGGCCACGAAGTAGCCGCACATGTCGATGCAGTGGTCGGCGTGCAGGTGCGAGAGGAAGATCGCGTCCAGGTCGTACAGGCCGATGTGGCGCTGCAGCTCGCCGAGGGCGCCATTGCCCATGTCGAGGAGCAGCCGGAAGCCGTCGGCCTCTACGAGGTAGCCCGAGCAGGCCGATTCCGCGGACGGGAACGACCCCGAGCAGCCGACGACGGTGAGCTTCATGGAGCGTGAACCTCCGGGGGCAAGGAGAAGCGGCGTGGGAGGCGTGCGGTCCGTCGAGCCTACGGCGCGTGACGGCCCCCCCGCTCCTCCGTGGTGCCCCGTTGTGGGCGAACTCACCTGCGCTGTCACCGGTTCGGATGGACGCCGTACGGGTCCGGTGCGCGGGGTGGACGGAAGATGCGAACGGGAGAGCGAACCGGGCGGTACGCCGGTACCGTCTTGAGCCATGGACACGTCCTGGTGGCTCGCGGTGGCCGCGGTGGTGGTGCTGGCGCTCGTCGCCGCGCTCGCCGACGGCTGGGGGCGCTCCGGGCGCCGCCCGGGCGGCCGGACCCGGCCGCCCGCCCGTCCGTCCCGGCCCCGCGGGCCCCGGCCCGAGCGGACGCCCCGGCCGGGCGAGATCTGGTGGGCGCAGGTGCCGTACGAGGACCGGGCGGGCGCCAAGGACCGGCCCTGCCTGGTGCTCTCGGTACGGGGCGACGAGGTGCTGGTCGCCAAGATCACCAGCAAGTACCACGAGGAGCTGACCGGGGTGATCCCGCTGCCGCCCGGCTCGGTGGGCGACGCCCAGGGGCGGCCCAGCTTCCTGGAGACCGACGAGCTGCGCCCGGTGCCGGTGTGGGACTTCCGGCGCCGGGTCGGGGTGGTGGACCCGGTCGTCTGGGACCAGGTCCGCCACCTCGCGGCCTAGGCTTCAGGCCCCGCCCGTCAGGCCCAGAGCTGGCCCTGGAGGGTCTCGATGGCCTCTTCGGTGGTGGCCGCCGTGTAGACGCCGGTGGAGAGGTACTTCCAGCCGCCGTCGGCGACGACGAACACGATGTCCGCGCTCTCCCCCGCCGTCACGGCCTTGCGCCCCACGCCGATGGCCGCGTGCAGCGCCGCCCCGGTGGAGACGCCCGCGAAGATGCCCTCCTGCTGGAGCAGCTCCCGGGTGCGGGTGACCGCGTCCGCCGAGCCCACCGAGAAGCGGGTGGTCAGCACCGAGGCGTCGTACAGCTCGGGCACGAAGCCCTCGTCCAGGTTGCGCAGCCCGTAGACCAGGTCGTCGTAGCGCGGCTCGGCGGCCACGATCCGCACGTCCGGCACGTGCTCGCGCAGGTAGCGGCCGACGCCCATCAGGGTGCCGGTGGTGCCCAGGCCCGCCACGAAGTGGGTGATCGAGGGCAGGTCCGCGAGGATCTCGGGGCCGGTCGTGGCGTAGTGCGCGCCGGCGTTGTCCGGGTTGCCGTACTGGTAGAGCATCACCCAGTCCGGGTGCTCCGCGGAGAGCTCCTTGGCGACCCGGACGGCCGTGTTGGAGCCGCCCGCGGCGGGCGAGGAGATGATCTCCGCGCCCCACATGGCGAGCAGCTGGCGCCGCTCCTCGCTGGTGTTCTCCGGCATCACGCAGACGATCCGGTAGCCCTTGAGGCGGGCCGCCATGGCGAGCGAGATGCCGGTGTTGCCGCTGGTCGGCTCCAGGATGGTGCAGCCGGGCGTGAGACGGCCGTCCTTCTCCGCCTGCTCGATCATGTGCAGGGCGGGGCGGTCCTTGACCGAGCCGGTGGGGTTGCGGTCCTCCAGCTTGGCCCAGATCCGCACGTCGTCCGAGGGCGACAGACGCGGCAGCCGCACCAGGGGCGTGTTGCCGACCGCGGCGAGCGGGGAGTCGTAGCGCATGGCGCGATCAGGCCATTCCGCCGGCCACGGCCGGGAGGATCGTGACGTTGTCGCCGTCGGCCAGCTTGGTGGAGATGCCGTCCAGGAAGCGGACGTCCTCGTCGTTGAGGTAGACGTTCACGAAGCGGCGCAGCTGGTCGCCGTCGACGATGCGGGCCTCGATGCCGGTGTGCCGCGTCTCCAGGTCCTTGAACAGCTCGGCGAGGGTCTCCCCGCTGCCCTCGACGGCCTTGGCGCCGTCGGTGTAGGTGCGGAGGATGGTCGGGATGCGGACCTCGATGGCCATGGCGTGGGCTCCTGTTGTCGGGAGGGTGACGTCGGTGCGCGCGGCTCGGCCCCCCGCGCTCGGGGTGGTGCGTGGTGCTGGGAGGTACGCGCTCGGGCCTTCGGACGTCAGGCGGCGGCGCGGGCCGGACACATCGCGCTGGCGAGGCGGCACAGGTCGACGTGCAGCCGCGCGACGAGCAGCGGGGTGCTGCCCGGCGTCCGTTCGCTCACGTCGTGGGAAACCATGCGGTCATCGTATCGATTCCCGGTTCGGATTCCCGAGTGTGATCCCACATCCTGGACGCCGACCGTTCGTCACGTGGACGCCGGCAGATAGACGACCGTCGGGGCCCCGGTCGTCGGATGCGTCGTGACCTCGGCCTTCACCTCGTACACCGAGGCGAGCAGCGCCGGGGTGAGGACCTCGGCGGGCGGGCCCGAGGCGACGACCCGGCCGCCCTTGAGCACGTACAGCCGGTCGCAGTACAGCGCCGCCAGGTTCAGGTCGTGCAGGGCCAGCAGGTTGGTGGTGCCCAACTCCCGCACCAGCGAGAGCACTTCCAGCTGGTAGCGGATGTCCAGGTGGTTGGTCGGCTCGTCCAGCACCACGAGCTCGGGACGCTGCACCAGGGCCCGGGCCACCAGCGCCCGCTGCCGCTCCCCGCCCGACAGCGAGGGGAACGACCGGTCCGCCAGGTCCGCGACCCCGACCCGCTCCAGGGCGGCCCGCACCAGCGCGTCGTCCGCCGCCGTGTCCGCCTCCCAGAACCGCTTGTGCGGGGAGCGGCCCATCGCGGCCACCTCGTGGACGGTCAGCTCGAAGACCCCCTGGCCGTCCTGCGGCACGGTGGCCACCCGCTTCGCCCGCGCCTTGGTGCCCATCGCGTGCAGGTCCTCGCCGTCCAGCAGGGCGCGGCCCGCGGTGGGGCGCAGGGTGCCGTACACGCAGCGCAGCAGGGTGGTCTTGCCGCTGCCGTTGGGGCCGACGACCCCGACGGTCTCCCCGGCGCCCGCCCGGAGCGCCACGCCGTCGACGAGGGCGCGGCCCCCGGTCTCGTACGAGAGGTCCTCCAGGCTCAGGACGGCCATGCGGGGCTCCTTCGCGCGCCGTGGGTACGGGTCTTCACAGCGGGGCCCCTTCCGGGCGGCGGCGCAGCAGCCACAGGAAGAACGGGCCGCCGATCAGCGCGGTCAGGATCCCCACCGGCACGTCCTGCGGGATCGCCACCAGCCGCGCGGCCAGGTCCGCGAGCACCAGGAACGCGGCGCCCGCCAGCGCCACCACCGGCAGCAGGGTGCGGTGCGGGGCGCCGACCAGCATCCGGGCGGCGTGCGGCACCAGGAGGCCGACGAAGCCGACCGCGCCGCTGACCGCGACGAGCACCCCGGTCACCAGCGAGGCCAGCACGAACACGGCGGCCCGGAAGCGCGAGGTGTCCAGGCCGAGCACGGTGGCGCCCTCCTCGCCGACCAGCATCAGGTCCAGCGGGCGGGCCAGCGCGATCAGCAGGGCGGTGCCCGCGACCAGCACCACCGAGGGCAGCGCGAGCATGTCCCAGCGGGCCGCGCCGAGGCCGCCGAGCGTCCAGTACACGGCCTCCTTGAAGTTCTCGGCGCGCGGCGACATCACCAGGACCAGGCTGGTCAGGGCGGAGAAGACGTACGCCACGGCGACCCCGGAGAGCACCAGGCGGGAGCCCGTCATCCGGCCGCCGCGCCGGGCCAGGCCGTAGACCAGGACCAGGGCGAGCAGCGAGCCGGCGAAGGCCCCGGCGGGCAGGGTCACCGTGGTCGCCAGGCCCAGGCCGCTGCCGAGGCCGAAGACGATCACCAGGGAGACGCCGGCCGAGGCGCCGGAGGAGACGCCGAGCAGGTACGGGTCGGCCAGCGGGTTGCGCACCAGGGCCTGGAGCACGGTGCCGGTGACCGCGAGGCCCGCGCCGACGACCGCGCCCAGCAGGACGCGCGGCAGCCGCACGTCGAGCACGATCGTGCGGAAGGGGCCGGGTCCCGCGCCGCCGGTGAGGATCTCCAGGACCTGGCCGGGCGGGATGCGGACCTGGCCGAGCGCGAGGGCCGCGACCACCGCCGCGGCCAGGGCCGCGACGAGGACGGCGAGCACGGTGCCGTAGCGCAGGGGGCCCCGGACGGGCGGGGTCGCGCGTGCCACGGCTAGCGCTTGCGGTCGGGGTGGAGCTGGTCCGCGAGCTTGTCGACCGCGGCCGGGGCGCGCACGCCGAGGACCACGTCCGACAGCGGCATCACGGCGAACCGCCGGTTCTTCACGGCGGGCACGTCCTTGAGCGCCGGGTCCTCGATCAGCCGCTTCTTCTTCTGCTCCACGGTGGTGGAGCCGTAGTCGTAGATGACGATCACGTCCGGCGCACGCTGGACGACCTGCTCCCAGGAGGCGTCGGCGAAGGGCTTGGGCAGGTCGGCGAAGACGTTGCGGCCGCCGGCCCGGGTGATCATCTCGTTGCCGATGCCCCCGCCGCCCGCGGTGGAGGCGGTCTTGTCGCCGCCGTCGTAGACGAAGACGGAGACCGGCTCCGCGCCCTTGAGCCGGGCCGCGGTGGCGGCGGCCCGCGCCTTCGCCCCGTCGATCCACTCCTCGGCGCGCTCGCCCGCCCCGAAGGTGCGGCCGACCTCCTCGACCTCGCGGTAGAGGTCGTCGAGGGTGACGGCCCCCTTCGCGCAGTACTCCACGTCCAGGCGGGAGTCGATGCCGGACTTCGCCAGGCCCTCGCGGTCGCGGCCGTCCTTGGCGCTGAAGGCGCTGGCGTAACCGCCGTACACGAAGTCGGGGTTGGCGGCGAGGAGCGCCTCGCGCGAGGGGTACTCCTTGGCGAGGACGGGCACGCGCGCGTACGCGTCGGCGTACTGCGGGAGCACCCGGTCGTCCAGGTAGGCGGTCCCGGCCAGGGACTTCTCCAGGCCGAGCTCCAGCATCACCTCGGTGACGTGCTGGTTCATGGTGACGACCCGCTTGGGCGGGGCCTTGAAGGTGGTCCGCACCCCGCAGTTGTCCACGGTGTACGGGAAGCCGGGCGCGGCCTTCGCGCCGCTGTCGTGGGGCTCGGCCCCGGTGGTGCAGCCGGTCAGCAGTGCGACGGCGGCTATGAGGGCGGCGGCGGTACGGCGCCTGGGCATGGCGTGGCCTCCTCCGGGGGATTTCCGCGTCCCCTGGGCGGTCGGAGAAGGGCGGCAGGCCAGTTCCTGGCTGGCGGACGTGCGTCCGCGTCACAGTGGCGGGACCGCGCCGGATTCGCACCGGCTTCCTGGGTCCTGCCGCCCCCTGAGTCGTAGAAGATCAGGACTCAGTATGCCTGCACGACCCGGACGTCCTCCTCCGTGACCACTCCGTCCACGATGCGGAACGAGCGGAACTGGAAGTCGCCCGCGCCGTCCGCGTCCGCCGTGGAGACCAGGACGTAGTGGGCGCCCGGCTCGTTGGCGTAGCTGATGTCGGTGCGCGAGGGGTGGGCCTCGGTGGCCGTGTGGGAGTGGTAGACGATCACCGGCTCCTCGTCGCGGTCGTCCAGGTCGCGGTAGAGCTTGAGCAGGTCGCCCGAGTCGAACTCGTAGAACGTGGGCGAGCGGGCCGCGTTGAGCATCGGGACGAAGCGCTCGGGGCGGTCCGAGCCGGCCGGGCCCGCGACCACGCCGCAGGCCTCGTCCGGGTGGTCGGCGCGGGCGTGCGCGACGATCTGGTCGTACAGCGCCTGGGTGAGGGTCAGCATGCGGCCCAGGATAAGCAGACGGGCCGTTCCGTACCGAGGGATGGTACGGAACGGCCCGGATGCCGGACGGCGACCGCGTCAGGAGCGCTTGGCGAAGGCCTTGCCCTGCGGGTCGCGGGCCTTGAGGGCCAGGTAGGCGACCGCCAGGAGCAGGCCCCACAGCGGCGCGCAGTACAGCGAGACCCGCGCGTCCTTGTCGATGCCCATCATCACGATGACCATCGCGATGAAGGCGAGCGAGAAGATGCTGGCCCAGATGCCGCCGGGGGCGCGGAAGGAGGACTTCGGCAGCTCGCCGCGGTCGGACTTCAGGCGGTAGCGGATCTGGCAGACCAGGATGACGATCCAGGCCCACATGCCGGAGATGGTGGCGAAGGAGACGACGTAGTTGAACGCCTCGCCCGGCCACTGGTAGTTGATCCAGACGCCGATCAGCATCATCGCGGCGGAGAACGTGGTGCCGACCAGCGGCAGGCCGTTCTTGGTGAGCTTGGTGAAGAAGGACGGGCCCTGGCCGTTGAGCGCGAGGTCGCGCAGCATCCGGCCGGTGGAGTACATGCCCGAGTTGCAGGAGGACAGGGCCGCGGTCAGCACGACGAAGTTGACGATCGCGGCGCCGATGCCCAGGCCCATCTTCTCGAAGGCGGCGACGAACGGGGAGACGCCCGGCTGGAAGTTCGTCCACGGCACGACCGAGAGGATCATGATCAGCGCGCCGACGTAGAAGACGGCGATGCGCCACGGGACGGTGTTGATGGCCTTGGGCAGGACCGTCTTGGGGTCCTTGGACTCGCCCGCGGTGACGCCGACCAGCTCGACGGCGAGGAAGGCGAACATGACCATCTGGAGCGTCATCAGGGTGCTGCCGATGCCGTGCGGGAAGAAGCCGCCGTCGCTCCACAGGTGGGTGACGGACGCGGTGTCCCCGGCGTCGGAGAAGCCGAGCGTCAGGACGCCCGCGCAGATCAGGATCATGCCGACGATGGCGGTGACCTTGACCATCGAGAACCAGAACTCCAGCTCGCCGAAGAGCTTCACGGAGATGAGGTTCGCGGCGAACAGCACGACGGTGAAGACCAGTGCGGAGATCCACTGCGGGATGTCCCACCAGTACGTCATGTAGGTGGCGGCCGCGGTCACCTCGGTCATGCCGGTGATGACCCAGAACAGCCAGTACGTCCAGCCGGTCACGAAGCCCGCGAAGGGCCCGATGAACTCGCGCGCGTACTCGGAGAAGGAGCCCGACACCGGGCGGTACATCAGCAGTTCGCCGAGCGCCCGCATGATGAAGAAGATGACGACGCCCGCGATGGCGTACGCGAGGATGAGGCTGGGCCCCGCCTTGGAGATGCCCTTGCCCGCGCCCAGGAAGAGGCCGGTGCCGATGGCGCCGCCGATCGCGATCATCTGGATCTGGCGGGCCCCCAGGCCCCGCTGGTAGCCCTCGCCCTCGTCGTGGGCGCCTTCGGCGTCGCCGCCGGCGGAACGGTCGTGCTGCTCGACCTGCGCTGAGGTCATGTTGGTGCGCCTTTCTCCACGCTGATCCGCGCGCCTGTGAATCGGCTGGTGCGGACCAGGTCCTGATCCCCCGGATGGTGAATGGAGTGCCACCGACGGTCTGCCGGCCGAAGCGCCCCCGGGGGACATGGGTGGCGTCCCGCCGGGCGGTCGTGAAGGTGTATCACGGGGACAAGAGTGATCGATCAGGAGTTTTGTGGCGCACGACACAAGAAGAACCGGACAAATCTCCCTTGTGAGGGCGAAGGAGTTCGGCCGGGTTGCCTGATCGTTATCCGGATTTGAGCGTCCGCTGAGCGAACGCTCCCGGTGGTCCGGCGGACCGGTGGAGGGGCGGGGGCGGGCGGCGCCCGGTCAGCCCATCAGGGTCTCGACCAGCGTCTCCTGGAGCATCCCGAGCCAGAGGTACGCCATCACCATGGGCTTGCGCGGATCCTCGTCCGGCAGGTGGTGGAGCGCGTCGCCGCTCTCGTCGTCGGTGATGTCGAGCCGGGCCGCGATGGTCAGCCGCAGGTCGTTGAGGGTGCCCAGCCAGCGCCGCGAGTCGTCCGGGTCCAGCTTGAGCACCGCCCCGCCCTCCCCCACGGCGGAGAAGGCGTCCAGGGTGCGCACCACGGCCAGGGCGTCCTGCCGCTTGCGGGTGCGCAGGTCGACCTCGGTGAACCGGCGGAACTCGGCGGCCGCGGCGCGCAGCTCCGCGTCGTCGTCGGCGTAGGCGTCGGGGAAGAGCCGGGCGAGCGCCGGGTCGGAGGGGCGCTCGGTGGGCCCCTCGGCGAACAGCGCGGCCAGCGGGTCGGCGTCCTCGTCCGGCTCGTCGCCGGGGCCGATCAGCTCCAGCAGCTGCACGGCCAGGGAGCGCAGGATGGACAGCTCGACCTCGTCCAGGGCGACGGCCGCGCCGCCGCCGGGGACGGCCTCGAAGTACCCGGCCATCAGTCGCGGTCCTGGGTGAGGGTCGCCCAGAGTCCGTAGCCGTGCATCGCCTGCACGTCGCGCTCCATCTCCTCGCGGGTGCCGCTGGAGACGACGGCGCGCCCCTTGTGGTGCACGTCGAGCATCAGCTTCTTCGCCTTGTCCTTGGAGTAGCCGAAGTACGCCTGGAACACGTACGTCACGTAACTCATGAGGTTGACCGGGTCGTTGTGGACCAGCGTCACCCAGGGGACGTCGGGTTCGACGACCGCGAGGTTCTCCTCGGCCGATTCGGGACGCTCGATCTCTACGGGTGCGACGCTCACCCGTCCCATGCTGCCACCCGGAGCGGGGGGTCGCACAAATGGGCCCCTAGAAATCGTCACTCTGACGAGTATTGGGGGTAGCATCCGTCATATGAACGCTGCGGACCTCGGGCTGCCGGTGGACGTTCCGTCGACCGCCCTCTTCACCGACCAGTACGAGCTGACCATGCTGCAGGCCGCCCTCAAGGCCGGCACGGCCGAGCGGCGGTCCGTCTTCGAGGCCTTCACCCGGCGGCTGCCCTCCGGGCGCCGCTACGGGGTCGTCGCGGGCACCGGCCGGGTCCTCGACGCCGTGGAGAACTTCCGCTTCGACCCCGCCGTCCTGGGCTTCCTGCGCGAGCGCGGGATCGTCGACGAGCCGACCCTGGAGTGGCTGGCCGACTACCGCTTCTCCGGCGACATCTGGGGCTACCCCGAGGGCGAGGTGTACTTCCCGGGCTCGCCGATCCTGCGGGTCGAGGGCTCCTTCGCCGAGTGCGTGCTCCTCGAGACCGTGATCCTGTCGATCCTCAACCACGACTCGGCGATCGCGGCGGCGGCCTCCCGGATGTCGGCCGCCGCGGGCGGGCGGCGCCTGATCGAGATGGGCGCGCGCCGCACCCACGAGCTGGCCGCGGTCGCCTCGGCCCGCGCGGCCTACGTGGGCGGCTTCGACTCCACCTCGGACCTGGCCGCGGGCTTCCGCTACGGCATCCCCACGGTCGGCACCTCCGCGCACGCCTTCACCCTGCTCCACGACAGCGAGCGCGACGCCTTCCGGGCCCAGGTGGACTCGCTGGGCCGCGGTACGACGCTGCTCGTGGACACCTACGACGTCACCGAGGCCGTGCGCACCGCCGTGGAGGTGGCCGGGCCCGAGCTGGGCGCGGTCCGCATCGACTCCGGCGACCTGCTGCTCGTCGCCCACCGGGTGCGCCAGCAGCTGGACGAGCTGGGGGCCCGCGACACCAGGATCGTGGTGACCTCGGACCTGGACGAGTACGCCATCGCCTCGCTGGCGGCGGCGCCCGTGGACGCGTACGGGGTGGGCACGCAGCTGGTCACCGGCTCGGGGCACCCGACCTGCTCGATGGTCTACAAGCTGGTGGCGCGCGCGGAGTCGGCCGACGCCAAGGCGCCGCTGGTGCCGGTGGCGAAGAAGTCGCTGGGCGCGAAGTCGTCGCTGGGCGGGCGCAAGTGGGCGGCCCGCCGCCCCGACCGGTACGGCATGGCGGAGGCCGAGGTGGTCGGCACCGGCCCGGTCCCGGCCGCGCTGGCCGACCGGCAGCTGCTCGTGGAGCTGGTCAAGGGCGGCGAGGTGGTCGGCCGGGAGCCGCTGGAGGCGGCCCGCGAGCGCCACATCAAGGCCCGCTCGGGCCTGCCGATGTCGGCGATCCAGCTGTCCCGGGGCGAGCCGGTGATCCCCACCGAGTACGTCTGAGGCCTGGTGCGCCCGGCGGTCCACCGAGCGCCGTGACATGCCCCCTGCCGCACGGGGGCCGGAGTCCCTAGGCTCTTGCGCGTCCCCGTCCCGTCCCGCCCCCGTCCCCCTCCTCCACCCGAAGGACACCGCCATGCACCGCGCACTGATCGTCGTGGACGTCCAGAACGACTTCTGCGAGGGCGGCAGCCTCGCGGTGGCGGGCGGCGCGGACGTCGCCGCCGCCGTGACCGACCTGGTGGGCGAGGCCGCCGGGGCCGCCTACCGGCACGTGGTGGCCACCCGCGACCACCACGTGGACCCGGGGGCGCACTTCTCGGCGCACCCGGACTACGTGGACTCCTGGCCGCCGCACTGCGTGGCGGGCACCGAGGGCGTGGGCTTCCACCCGAACTTCGCGCCGGCCGTCGCCTCCGGGGCGATCGACGCGGTCTTCGACAAGGGCGCGTACGCGGCGGCGTACAGCGGCTTCGAGGGCGCCGACGAGAACGGGGTGCCGCTCGCCGAGTGGCTGCGGGCGCACCAGGTGACCGAGGTGGACGTGGTGGGCATCGCCACCGACCACTGCGTGCGGGCGACCGCGCTGGACGCGGCCCGCGAGGGCTTCGCGGTGCAGGTGCTGCTCGACCTGACGGCCGGGGTGGCCAAGGAGACGACCGAGCGGGCCCTGGAGGAGCTGCGCGCGGCCGGGGTGGAGCTGAGCGGCAAGCCGGTGGTCTGAGCCGGCCGCCGGACCGCGGACCGGCCCTGGTGCTAGTACACCGGTCTGGGGCGTCCCAGGAGGGTGCGTATGGGGTGCCAGAGCTCCTCGTCGCGCTCCGGGTTGCGGCGCCAGAGCAGGCCGTCCGGGTGGTGCAGCACGGCCGTGATCTCGTCCGGGGTGGGCGGCTGGGCGTTGCCCCGCAGGTAGACCGCCCGCAGCCCGAGGTTGCGCAGCCTGGTCAGGGCGCGGGCGCGGTTGGCGGCGTGCACCAGGACGCGCACCGTGGAGCCGTCGGCCGCCGGACTGGGCAGGCTGAGCGCGACGACGACGCTGCCGTTGGGCAGCTTGCAGAAACCTCCGCCGGGCATGCGGAACCACTCCCCCGTGAGTTCACTGTCAATAAGACACCGCTTAAGACGCACCTAAACACGATCGGCCGCCGCCCGCTAGAGGGCGACGGCCGATCATGACTTGACCTGCGGTTATGCGAAATTACTTGACCGAGGGACCCACCTGGAGGCTGATCGTCTGGCCGTTCGAGGGCTGCTTGGTGATGGCGATCTTGGTGTTGGTGTCAGTTACCTGGACGCTGCCGTACTTGTTGGCCGCGTCGTAGTAGACGCCCTTGTGGTCGTCGAAGACCGACACCGCGGGCTGGGCCGGGAAGCGGGTGGCGACACCGGCCTTGTGCAGGGTCAGCGCCGGGACGCGCTCGGTGCTGAACGCGGCGTCGAACGGCGTGATCTTGTTGGAGACCAGCTTGCCGTCGGCCCACTTCATGGCCTTGGCGTGCGCGTCGACCGGCAGCAGCAGGCCCTTGCCGGGGTGCTCGCTGACGTTGTTGTTGCGCTGCGAGGTGTCCCACTGCCAGATGACCAGGCCGGGGCGGTACGCGTAGTGCTCGACCCAGCTGTCCTTCGGCGCCGCGAACCCGAAGTTGTACGGGCCGACCTTGAGGGTCTTGTCGTACGAGACGTACTGGCGGTTCTCGGCGATGTAGTACTGCGGGAAGTCACCGGTGACCGACTTGCCCACGCGCTGGAAGCCGCGCACGGTCCAGCCGTTGTCGTCGCCCTCGGCGTTGTCGGAGAACAGGGTCGCGCCGTCGGCCTTGACCGTGATGTTGTCCGAGGCGAAGCCGATCGGGGCCACGCCGCCGTCCGTCTTGTAGCGGAAGCGGATGCCGACGTTCTGGCCCGCGTAGGCGTCCAGCGGGAACACCAGGTGCTTGTACGTGCCGGAGTCGCCGGTCAGCGCCGGCTTGTCGCCGCCGTCACGGGTGATCGGCTGGCCGTCGGCGGTGCCGTCGATGGACTTCCAGCTCGCGCCGCCGTCCGTGGACACCTGCGTGTACAGGTAGTCGTAGTCCTTCTCGATCTTCCACCAGCCGTCGAGCTCCAGCGCGGCCTTGGACTTGCCGGTCAGGTCGACGAAGCGGGTGAGCGTGTTGGAGAGGTTGTCGCCGTAGTCGCTCCACCACTGCTTGGCGCCCTGCTTGGGCTCGACGATCTCCGTGGTGACCGTCTTCTTGGGCAGCTCGACCACCAGCGCCTGCGGGCGGCGGGTGTTGTACGCGGCGACGCCCAGGGTGTGCTTCGACTTCGTCGCGGCCTTGGCCGTGTCGTAGTTGAGCCAGCCCAGCTGGAGCTTGTCCCAGGCGGTCATGTCGCCCGGCAGGTCGCCGATCTCGTTCTTGCCGCTGCCGAGCCAGGAGCCGGCCGACATCAGCGACCAGAAGCCGACCGAGTTGTCGATGCCCGGCACGTTGTTGGTGTCGTACAGGTCCGGCAGGCCCAGGTCGTGGCCGTACTCGTGGGCGAAGACGCCCAGGCCGCCGTTCTCGGGCTGCGCGGTGTAGTCGCCGACCCAGATGCCCGTGTCGCCGATCGGGGTGCCGCCGGCCTTGAAGCCCGACGGGCCGGTGTCGCCGTCGTCACGGCCGTAGACGTAGCCGCGGTGCGCCCACACGGCGTCGGTGCCCTGGGCACCGCCGCCGGCCGACCCGTCCTCGCCCGCGTGGACGATCTGGAAGTGGTCGATGTAGCCGTCGGGCTCGTTGAAGTTGCCGTCGTTGTCGTGGTCCGTGCGGTCCCACTGGTCGAACTGGGCCATGTCGGCCTTGATCTGGGCGTCCGTCCTGCCGGCCGCCTTCTGCTGCGCCACCCAGGCGTTCACGCCGTCGCGGACCAGGTCCTCGACGTTGGGGCAGTTGTTGGAGCCGCAGTAGTCCGAGCCGTAACGGGCCTCGTTCCAGTCGACCTTGACCCAGTCGGAGACCTCGCCCTCGACCGAGTAGCGGCCCGAGGAGGTCTTCTCGTAGTAGGTCTTGAGCGAGTCGACGCCCTTGCCCGCCCCGAAGTACAGGTCCTCGAAGTGCTTGCGGTTGTAGTCCGCGCGCCAGGCCGTGCTGTTGTCGACCTTGCGGTCCGGCTTGGCTATCTGGTTGTGCAGCGGGCCGGGCGTGCCGCCGTACTTCTTGACGGGCGGCAGCGGGCCGTCGCCGTCCGGGTCGTACAGGGTGGTGTCGTCCACCTTGTTCCCGAACTCCACCAGGATCGTGAAGATCTTGTCGGTGCGCTCGCGGCCGAGCTCGACGTACTTCTTGTCGCCCAGGCGCACGACCTTGGAGCCGTTGCGGCTCTCCGGCTTCGCCTTGCCCGACAGCACCTGCTCCAGGGCCTCCTGGCGCTGCTTGGCCTGGGTCGCGGCGTAGGGGCCGTCGATGACGTGCCCCTTGCCGTCGGCGTGCGCGGCGGCGGGGGCCGCGTTGCTCGCCGCGGGCTGCGCGGTCCTCTGGTCGTCGGCCTGCGCCGTCCCCGCGGCGGCCGTTGCGGTCAGCGTCACGAGTACGGCACTCGCGGCCAACGCGCGCTTGGTGATGGTCACTTGGTCTGGTCCTCCCCCGCGTGGCCGCAGCGGGTAGGGGGACCTCTACTCGGAAGGGTCCTCCGCGCGTCACGCGTCACAAGTGACGACATTCGACCGGAGACCCGGTAGAAAAGACAGACCTTGACTTGCACAGGCCAACTGCACTATGCAGGAGAGCGGTTCCGGTATCCGGACGCCGGCGCCCGGTCCCAACGGGCGCATCCGGCCGTCCACTTGGTGGACTCGGTGACTCGGTGCGCCCCCGATGCACCTGCACCGTGGGTAAGGTCACGCTTACTTCCGGTTCCGCTCGGGAATCCAGCCCCGTAGAGTCGCGCGAGAGCGCGACCCGTAGCGAGACTCCCAGCCCGCCCTCGAGGACGGAAACCGTCATGCCGCGTCCCACCGCCGCACAGCTCGCCTACGGTTCGGCCACCGTCGTCTTCGCGACCGTCGCCATGCTCCTTCTCTCCCAGACCACCACCGGCCTCGGCGTCGCGGTGATCGGCGTCGCCGCGCTCCTGCTCGGCCTGCTGGTCGCCATGACCGTGCCCCTGCCACGACGCGCGAAGGCGGCGGCCGGTTCCCCTACGGAACCCGCCGCCGCCTCCCGCGACTCCGCCGCCCGCGCTACCGCGGGGCGCTGACCACCACGGTCTTCGCCGCCTTGTCGTGCAGGCCCTGCTTGTAGGGCTTGTCGACCAGGATGAGGATCAGCAGGAGCAGCGGCCACAGGCAGGCGCAGCAGATCAGCGCCGGCAGCCACAGCACGACCGCGCGGATCAGCGCGGCGTTCGTGGGGGGCGTGGAGCCGTCGTTGAGCATCGCCGTGCGCAGGCCCATCAGCTTCTTGCCGACCGTCTGCCCGTTCTTCGACGTCATCACCGTGTCGTAGGCGATGTAGGCGACGATCGAGATCAGCTGCCAGATCCACTGACCGCCGCTGCTGGAGGTGAGCGCGTCGGTGATGTCCCCGTTGTCGTCGGTCACCCGGTCGTAGACCTTGAACGGGATGCCGATCACGGCCAGCGGGATCGCGATGATGACCCAGTCGATGATCCTGGCCAGGATGCGCTTGCCGGACTCCGCCAGCGGCGGCATCCCGGCCAGCGGGTCGGCCCCGCCGTACGCCCCGCCCCCGGGGCCCCCGCCGCCGTAGGGCGGGGGCGGCGGGGCGTTGTCGTAGGGGCTGCCGTACGAGGGCGGGGGCGGCGCGGACCCGCCGTACGGGTCCTGCGGGGGCGGCGTGGCGCCGCCGTACGGGTTCTGCGGGGGCTGCTGCGGGGACCCCGCCGACGGCGGCGTGGGGTCCTGCGGCTTCTTGAGGAACGGGTCTTCCTCGGGCGGCTGGCCGGGCGTCGGCTGGTCGTTGCTCATGGGGGCAGTGCACCGCGCCCGGCCGGGCGCCGCAACGGGTCAAGGCCCGTTCGGGGGAACGCGCGCGGGGCTATCCGGCCACGAACGTACGGGCCGCCTTGTCGTGCCAGCACTGCCGCCACGGGCGGTCGAAGACGCACCACAGGACGTTCAGCAGGCCCACGGCCAGTACGCCGAGGAGCCCGTACACCAGCCAGCGCCGCAGCGCCGCCCCGAACGACGGCGGCTCGTGCGCCTCGATGTCCCGCACCTGGAGCCCGAACAGCTTCTTGCCGAGGGTGCGGCCCCACTTGGCCGTCGGCACCGCCTCGTACAGCACCCCCAGCACCAGCAGCACGCCCAGCGCCGCCCCGAACCAGGCCGAGCTGGTGCCGTCCAGCAGCCACACCGTGACCGTCTCGCCGGACTGCTTGGCCGCTTCGATCTTGCCGTCGATGTGGTCGAGCGCCCGGGTGACGAAGGGGTACGCCGCGGCGCCCGCGAGGGCCCCCAGCACGACCGTGTCGACGAGCCGGGCGGCCAGCCGCTTGCCCAGCGCCGCCGGGCGGGCGTTGGCCTGTGCCTGCGCGGCGGCCAGGAACGGGTCCGCCACCGGCGGCTTCCACGGCACCACCGGCTGCTGCCCCGCCCCGCCGGACGCCCCGCCGGACGGCTCGGGCCGCGCCTGCTGCGCCCAGGAGGCCGCCCCGCCGCCGGGCCCGGCGGTCAGCGGGGTGACCGGGGCGGACGGCCGGGGGGCCTGCGTCGCGGGCGCCTGGGCCTGCCGCACGGGCGGCACGGGCTGCTGCGCCTGCGGGGCCGGACGCGCGGGCTGCGGCTGTACGGTCCCGGGCCGCGCGGGAGCCGACTGCGGGCCCTGGTGCACGGGGGCGGGCTGCGGGGCCTGGTGCGCCGGCCCCGGCTGCGGGGCCTGCGGCTGCTGGGGCAGGGCCCGGATCGACATGGTGCCCTCGGCCGCCGGGGCGCCGCCCCGGGGGGCGCGCGGGGCGGGCTCGGCGGGCGGCAGGGCCCTGGGCTCGGCGGCCGGGCCCAGCGCGGGCTGCGCGGCCGGGACGGGGGCGGCGGGAACGGGCGCGACGGGCGCCACGGCGTGGGCCGGGCCCAGCTCGGGGCGGCGCACGCCCGGCAGCGCCCCGCCGGTCGGGTCGGCGGCGCCGCGCGGGTCGGCCGCCCTCGGGTCCCGGCCCTCCGGCGCGCCCCAGGAGACCCGGTGGTCGCGCTCGCCGCCGAAGCCGGTCTGCCGGGAGACGTCGGCGGCCCAGGCGGAGGCGGGCTCCTGGTGCGTCTCCTCCGGCGGGTCCTCGTCCAGGAACACCGGCCCGGTCTCCTCGACCGCCGGGACCGGCGCCGGGGGCGCGGCGGACGCGGGGGCGGCCGGCAGCGCCTCGCCGTCGCGCGGGGCGGGGCGGCTGGTGCCGGGGACCCAGGCGGCGCCGTTCCAGTACCGGACGTACCCGGGGATGGAGGGGTCGGGGTAGTAGCCGGGCGTGGGGCTGCCGTCTCCGGTGGCCGGGGTGGGGGCGCTCATCACCGTGGTCCCGTATCTCCTCGATGGCCTCGTTGCGGGCTCCACATCTATCAGACCGCCGTGCGCGCCACCGGCGGTCCCGCCACATGCGCCACTATCAGGTCACGGCGAAGTCACGCAAAGTAATGAGAAGTTGTCGCCCGAAGTCGCGTAATGGGGAACGGGGAGGCGGCTCTCTCCTCGTACGGGCCCACCGGGGGCCCCGTACGAGAGAGGGCCGGAACCGTGGAGAACACGCAGAACACCGTCGTGGAGCGCGAGCTGGAGCTCAACCTGGTGCTGTCGCCCGAGCGCAGCATCCCCGTCCCCGCGCGCCTCGCCTACCGCGTGGGCGACCCCTACGCCGTGCACGTCACCTTCCACGTCGGCTCCGACCACCCGGTGAACTGGACCTTCGCCCGCGAGCTGCTGGTGGAGGGGGTGTTCCGTCCGTGCGGCCACGGCGACGTGCGGATCTGGCCCACCAAGGTGGAGGGCCGCAACGTGGTCCTGATGGCGCTGTCCTCGCCCGACGGCGACGCGCTCCTGGAGGCGCCCGCCACCCCGGTGACCGCGTGGCTGGAGCGCACCCTGCGCGCGGTGCCCCCCGGAACCGAGGCGGACCAGCTGGGCATCGACGACGCGCTGGCGGAGCTGCTGGCGCCGACCACGCAGGGCCGCGCCGACGACCTGTGGCTGCGCGACCCCTGGCCGTCGGACGAGTCCAAGGAGGGGGAAGCCTGAGCGTGGCCTCAGAAGAGCTTGCCGGGGTTGAGGATCCCGAGCGGGTCGAAGACCGCCTTCACCCCGCGCTGCAACTCCAGGCCCACCGGGCCCAGTTCGCGGGCGAGCCAGTCCTTCTTCAGTACGCCCACGCCGTGCTCGCCGGTGATGGTGCCGCCGAGCTCCAGGCCGAGCGCCATGATCTCGTCGAACGACTCGCGGGCGCGCCGCGACTCCTCCGGGTCGGCCGCGTCGAAGCAGACGGTGGGGTGGGTGTTGCCGTCGCCCGCGTGCGAGACGACGCCGATGGTCAGCGCGTACTTCTCGGCGATGGCGGCCGTCCCCCTGATCATCTCGTCGAGCCGGGAGCGCGGGACGCAGACGTCGTCGATCATCGTGGTGCCCTTGACCGCCTCCAGCGCCGTCAGCGAGAGCCGACGGGCCTGGAGCAGGAGTTCGGACTCGGCCGCGTCGTCGGCGGGGACGACCTGGGTGGCCCCGGCGGCGGTGCACAGCGCACCGACGGCGGCGAGGTCGGCCGCCGGGTCGGGGGTGTCGAAGGCGCACAGCAGCAGGGCCTCGGTGGTGTGCGGCAGACCCATCCTCGCCAGCTCGTTGACCGCCCGGACCGTGGTGCGGTCCATCAGTTCCAGGAGCGCGGGGGTGTGCCCGCCCTCCATGATCGCGCAGACGGCCTCGCAGGCGGCCGTGGAGGACGCGAACTCGGCGGCGAGCACCAGCTGCCGCGGCGGCCGCGGCCGGAGCGCGAGGACCGCCCGGACCACGACGCCCAGGCTCCCCTCGGAGCCCACGAACAGCCGGGTGAGGTCGTAGCCCGCGACGCCCTTGGCGGTGCGCCGCCCGGTGCTGAGCAGCCGCCCGTCGGCCAGCACCACGTCCAGGCCGAGCACGTACTCGGCGGTGACGCCGTACTTCACGCAGCACAGGCCGCCCGACGCGGTGCCGATGTTGCCGCCGATGGTGCAGGTCTCCCAGCTGGAGGGGTCCGGCGGGTAGTACAGGCCGTGCTCGCCGACGGCCCGCGACAGCACCGCGTTGACCACGCCCGGCTCCACGACGGCGATCCGGTCGACCGGGCTGACCTCCAGGATCCGGTCCATCCGCACCAGCGAGAGCACGACGCAGCCGTCCGAGGCGTTGGCCGCGCCGGACAGGCCGGTGCGGGCGCCCTGGGGCACCACGGGGACGCGCAGGGCGGTGGCGGTGCGCATCACGTGCTGGACCTGCTCCACGGTGCGCGGCAGGACCACGACGGCGGGGGTGCCCGCGGCGCAGAAGCTCGCCATGTCGTGGGCGTAGGAGGCGGTGACGTCCGGGTCGGTGAGGATCGCTTCGGCCGGCAGGCCCGCGCTCAGCTGTGCGACAAGATCGTCCATGTCCCCAGCCTGGCACCCGGGGCCATCGGTGTGAACCCGTCGGGCGATCGCCCCGACGCCCGCGATGTGTTCTTCGTATCGGCTCCGCGGTGGCCCACAGTGAGCGCCATGAAGAAGGATCAGGTGAGGAAGGCCGTGCTGGCCGCGGGGGCGGGTGCGGTACTGGCCGGCGGGGCGCTGTGGTGCGTACCGGACCTCCTCGGCGACGACGGGCCGCCGCCCGCCCCGGGTCCTGCCGCGCGGGCGATGACCGCGACGGCGGCCGGGGCACAGGCGTCCCTGCCCGACCTGGTGGCGCTGATCGGGGACCGGGAGAAGTGGGTGCGCGCGCACCCGGCGGACGAGGAGTCGTGGGCGGTGCTCGGGGCCGCCTACGTCGAGCGGGGCGTCCGGGCCGGCGACGCGCGCTACTACCCGCGCGCCGAGCGGGCCCTGAACCGGTCCCTCGCGGTGCTGCCGGGCGACCGGGGGAACCTGGAGGCGCTGGTGGGCCTGGGCGCGCTGGCCAACGCGCGCGGCGACTACGGGCAGGCCCGCCGGTGGGCGGAGATCGTGCAGATGCAGAAGCCGAAGCGGTGGCGCACGTACCCCGTCCTGCTCGACGCCTACTACGGGCTCGGCGACTACAAGAAGGCCGGCGCCGCCCTCGACTCCTTCCTGGAGCTGCGCTCGGGCGGCCCCGCGCTGGGCGTCGCGGTGCAGGGCTACCGGATGCGCGGCTGGCGCGAGGACGCCCAGGCGACCGCCGTGGACGCGGTGGCGCGGGCGGACTCGGCCACCGAGAAGGCGGCCGCGCTGGTGCGGCTCGCGGACCTGGCGTGGGAGCGGGGCGACACCCAGGAGGCGCTGGCGGGGTACGAGTCGGCGCTCCAGGTGCTGCCCGGGCACGCGCCCGCGCTGGCCGGGAAGGGGCGGGCGCTGGGCGCGCTGGGCCGCACGGACGACGCCTTCCAGGCCTACCAGCGGGCGCTGGCGAAGCTGCCGCTGCCCGAGTACGCCCTGGAGGCGGGCGAGTTGTACGAGTCGCTGGGCCTGGACGGGGACGCCCGCACCCAGTACGACGTGCTGCGCGCCCGGGCCGCCGAGGCGGGGACGCACGGGGTGAACGAGGCGCTGGTGCTGGCCCGCTTCGAGACGGACCACGGCGACCCGGAGGCGGCGGTGACGCGGCTGCGGGCGGAGTGGGGGCGCGGCCACCGCTCGGTGCAGGTGGCCGACGCGCTGGGCTGGGCGCTGTTCCGGGCCGGGGAGCCCAAGGACGCCCTGGCGTTCGCCAAGCGGGCGCACGACCAGGGGCTGCGCAGCGCGCTGTTCGCGTACCACCGGGGCGAGATCGAGCGCTCGCTGGAGCGGTACGGGGAGGCGCGCAGGCACCTGGAGGAGGCGCTGCGGATCAACCCGGACTTCTCCCCGCTGCTCGCGCCGCGGGCGAAGGAGGCGCTGGAGGCGCTGGGGGAGCCGCCGGAAGGGGGGCCGCGCAACGTGCACGGGTACCAGCCGAAGAAGTACTACGGCGGGGGTGGGAGTGGGGGCTGGAAGCCGTCGAAGAAGGGGTCGGGGAAGTCCCAGGGCGGCTCGAAGCAGGGCGGGGGCTCGAAGAAGGGGAACGGGGCGGGGCGGCGCTGACGCGGGTGCGGGGCTCCCGAGCCCTGCATCCCCAGCCCGTCCGGCGTTTGAGGACGGACCCGCCCCCTCGCCGCCGGAGGCATTCGGGAAGGGGCGGGTAGGGGACTCCGGGACCCGCGCCACGGCGGCCCGCGCCACACGCCGGACGGGCTGGTTTCGTCGGGCATGGCCCGTCGCGAGCGCTACAGCTCCGCCGTGCCGATCAGGGCGTTGCGGGTGACCAGGCCCGCCAGGTCCTCCTCCGCGAGCCCCCCGCTCCCCTCCGGGCGGCGCGGCAGCACCATGTACCGGGTCTCCGACGTGGAGTCCCAGACCGTGACCTCCGTGTCCGCCGGCAGGTGCAGCCCGAACTCGGCCAGCACGGACCGGGGTTCGCGCACCACCCGGGACCGGTACGCCTCGCTCTTGTACCAGCCGGGCGACGGCCCGAGCAGCCGGATCGGGTAGCAGGAGCACAGCGTGCACACCACGACGTTGTGGACGGCCGCCGTGTTCTCGACCACCCGCAGCCGCTGCGGCTGCACTCCCCCGGCGGACAGCCCCAGTTCGGCGACCGCGGCGGTCCCGTCGGCGAGCAGGCGGGCGCGGAAGCCGGGGTCGGTCCAGGCGCGGGCCACCACGCGGGCGCCGTTGGCCGGGGACGCCTCGGCGAGGAAGGCGTCAATGACCTCGTCGAGCGCGTGCGCGGGCAGCAGCCCGCGCTCTTCGAGCAGGGTCTCCAGGCGGCGCACCCGCCGGGAGACCAGCGCGTCGTCGTGGCCTGCGCTCATGGGACGTCCGCCTCCAGGTAGCTGTCGAACAGGTCGAGTACGACGTGGTGGTCGCCGTCGCCCCACAGCTCGCGGGCCGCGAACCGCACCGCGTACACCTGCTCCACGGGCGCGTCCGGCACCCCCCGCGCGCGCACGTCGGAGAGCGGGGCGGGCCCCTCGGGCTCGACGACCACGCCGTGCTTGCCGCGGGCGTAGCGGGGCAGCCGGGTGTGGTGCGGCGGGTCGTGGTGGACCGTGCGGACCCGGGCACCGGGCGGGAAGCGGTCAGCCATCGAGGCCGTCGGGGGCGGCGGGTTCGTCGAGGTCCCCGGGGGCGAGGTGGCCCTTGCGCTCCAGGAGCGTGGTGATCGCGTGGAGCCAGCGCTCGTAGTAGGAGGCCGCCAGGTAGTCGGCGGGCGGCATCGACTCGATGGCGTCGCGGAACTCGTCGAGGTTGAAGACCCCTTGGGCCACCAGCGTCCGGTTCAGGGCGAAGACGCGGGCCTCCCAGTCGGCGTGGAAGGGCTCGCCGTCGTCCGCGGTGTCGACGGGGCCGAAGCCCTGCATGCCCCCGACGTCGTTGATCCTGGCCATGGCGGCACCCTAACTCCCGCGCGGGGGAAGGGAAACGGCCCCGGGGTCAGGGTCCCGGGGCCGTCGTCCAGTGGGCGGCCGTGGGGGCCGCCGCGCGGCTCAGAGGTTGCCGCGCTTCTCCTGCTCGCGCTCGATCGCCTCGAACAGGGCCTTGAAGTTGCCCTTGCCGAAGCCCATGGAGCCGTGGCGCTCGATCATCTCGAAGAAGACGGTCGGGCGGTCCTGGACCGGCTTGGTGAAGATCTGCAGCAGGTAGCCGTCCTCGTCGCGGTCGACGAGGATCCTCTCCTGGCGGAGGATCTCGACGGGCACCCGGGTCTCGCCGGCCCACTCGCCGAGGGTGTCGTAGTAGGAGTCGGGGGTGTCCAGGAACTGCACGCCCGCGGCCCGCATCGCGCGCACCGAGGCGACGATGTCGTTGGTGGCCAGGGCGATGTGCTGGACGCCCGCGCCGCCGTAGAACTCCAGGTACTCGTCGATCTGCGACTTCTTCTTCGCGATCGCGGGCTCGTTGATCGGGAACTTCACCTTGAGGGTGCCGTCCGCGACGACCTTGGACATGAGCGCGGAGTACTCGGTGGCGATGTCGTCGCCCACGAACTCCTTCATGTTGGTGAAGCCCATGACCTTGTTGTAGAAGCCGACCCACTCGTCCATCCGGCCGAGCTCCACGTTGCCGACGCAGTGGTCGATGGCCTGGAAGACGCGCTTGGCCGGGGGCTCCACGATCGGGGCGGCGGCGGTGAAGCCGGGCAGGTAGGGGCCCTCGTAGCCGCGGCGCTCGACCAGGGTGTGGCGGGTCTTGCCGTAGGTGGAGATGGCGGCGAGCACGACGGTGCCGTTCTCGTCCTCCACCTCGTGCGGCTCGACCAGGCCGGTGGCGCCCTGGGCGGTGGCGTAGGCGTACGCGGCACGGGCGTCCGGGACCTCGATGGCGAGGTCGACCACGCCGTCGCCGTGCTCGGCGACGTGGGCCTCCAGGAAGCGGCCGTGGTCGGTGGAGGCCTTGATGACGGAGGTGAACACGAACCGGGCTGATCCGTTGACCAGGACGTAACTGGCCGTCTCGCGGCTGCCGTTCTCCGGTCCGGAGTAGGCCACCAGCCGCATTCCGAAGGCCGTGGAGTAGTAGTGCGCGGCCTGCTTGGCGTTGCCCACGGCGAAGACGACCGCGTCCATTCCCCTGACCGGGAAGGGGTCGGCCTCACGCGCGGTGTCGGGGGTGTGATTCAGCGTCTCAGTCATGTCCGCAGGTTCCCGCCGTTCCACAAGCTGCGCAATAGTTTGCTCATTCGCTGGGCAATCTGCACAGTCAGGAGCCACTATGGCCGGGCGTTCTGCACAGGATGACCATCTGGAGTACCCCATGGCGATCGATCATCTGGACGGCCGGCTCATCGTCCTGCTGGCCCGCGAGCCCCGCATCGGGGTGCTGGAGGCCTCGCGCCGCCTGGGAGTGGCCCGCGGCACCGTACAGGCCCGGCTGGACCGGCTTCAGTCGAATGGCGTCATCCGGGGATTCGGCCCCCAGGTCGACCCGGCGGCCCTCGGCTACCCGGTGACCGCCTTCGCGACCCTGGAGATCAAACAGGGCCAAGGCGCGGACGTCCGGGCGCACTTGGCGACCGTGCCCGAGGTCCTCGAACTGCACACCACGACCGGCCACGGCGACATGCTGTGCCGCCTGGTGGCCCGGTCCAACGCCGACCTCCAACGTGTGATCGACCGGGTCGTCCGTTTTGATGGGATCGTCCGGGCCTCCACGGCCATCGTCATGGAGAACCCCGTACCGCTGCGGATCATCCCGCTGGTGGAGCAGGCCGCGGGGGACGACCCCCCGGCCTGACGGACGCGAGGAGAGCGCGTGTGAGCTTCTGGGACTACCTGGCCAACCGGCACCAGCAACTGCTCACGGACGCCTTCCAGCACGCGAGCGCCGTCTTCCAGTGCATGGTGATCGCCACCGTCGTCGGGGTGGCGGTCGGCGTGCTGACCTACCGCAGCGAGTGGGCCGGCAACCTGGCCGTCACCTCCACCGCCACGGTCCTGACCATCCCCTCGCTGGCCCTGATCGGCCTGCTGATCCCGCTGGTCGGCCTGGGCGTGGCGCCCACCGTGATCGCGCTGACCCTGTACGGGCTGCTGCCGGTGGTGCGCAACGCCATCGTGGGGCTGCGCGGCGTGGACCCGGCCCTGGTGGACGCGGCCAAGGGCATCGGCATGTCCCGCGCGGCCCGGCTCTTCCGGGTCGAGCTGCCGCTGGCCTGGCCGCCGATCCTGACCGGCGTCCGGGTCGCCACGCAGATGCTCATGGGCATCGCCGCCGTCGCCGCGTACGCCTCCGGGCCCGGCCTGGGCAACGAGATCTTCCGCGGCATCGCCTCGCTGGGCAGCGCCAACGCCATCAACCAGGTGCTCGCGGGCACCCTCGGCATCGTCGTGCTGGCGCTGCTCTTCGACGCCGCGTACGTCCTGATCGGCCGCCTGACCATCCCGAGGGGGATCCGTGTCTGAGAACACTTCGGGAGCCGGCATCGAGCTGGAGAACCTGACCAAGCGCTACCCGGGCAACCCCAACCCGTCGGTGGACGACGTCAGCATGGAGATCAAGGCCGGTGAGACGGTGATCTTCGTGGGGCCCTCCGGCTGCGGCAAGTCGACCACGCTCAAGATGATCAACCGGCTGATCGAGCCGACGTCCGGGCGGATCAGGATCGGCGACGAGGACGTCACCGACATGGACCCGGTGAAGCTGCGCCGCAAGATCGGCTACGCGATCCAGTCCTCGGGCCTGTTCCCGCACATGACGGTGGCGGAGAACATCGCGCTGGTGCCCAGGATGGTCGGCTGGTCCAAGTCCCGGGTGAAGGACCGGGTCGAGGAGATGCTGGACCTGGTGGGCCTGGACCCGCGCGAGTTCCACGGCCGCTACCCGCGCCAGCTCTCCGGCGGCCAGCAGCAGCGCGTCGGCGTGGCCCGGGCGCTGGCGGCGGACCCGCCGGTGCTGCTGATGGACGAGCCGTTCGGCGCGGTGGACCCGATCACCCGCGACCACCTCCAGGACGAGCTGATCCGCCTCCAGCACGAGCTGCACAAGACGATCGTCTTCGTCACCCACGACTTCGACGAGGCCATCAAGCTGGGCGACCGGATCGCGGTGCTGCGCGAGCGCTCGCACATCGCCCAGTTCGACACCCCCGAGGCGATCCTGACCAACCCCACCGACGACTTCGTCTCCGGCTTCGTCGGCGCGGGCGCCGCCCTCAAGCGCCTCAACCTCACCCGCGTGCGGGACGTGGGCGTCGGCGACTTCCCCACGGTCACCGTCGACGACCCGCTCCAGGAGATCTTCACCAAGCTGCGTGGCGGCACCCACAACGAACTGCTGATGCTGGACCGGCGGGGCCGCCCCTACAAGTGGCTGCGCCGCGGCGACCTGATGCGGGCCAAGGGCTCGCTGGCCAGGGCAGGACAGCTGGTGCACGACACGGTGACCAGGGACGCCACCCTGCACGACGCGCTGGAGGCGGTGCTGACCGACTCGGGCGGCCGGGTCGCGGTGACCGGGCGGCGCGGGGAGTTCATCGGGGTCGTCGACATGGAGACGCTGATGAACTCGGTGCAGGAGCTCCTGGAGGCCGACCGGCTCGCCGCCGCCGAGCACCAGCACGACCTGGAGGAGCAGCGCGCGCACCGGACCGACCAGGCGCTGGAGGGCGAATGAGCCGCCGCCACGCGCCGGAGCGCCCGCCGGGCGAGCACGAGGTCAAGGGGCACGCGTTCCGCGACGAGCAGGAGGAGCCGCTGCCCGCGGCCGCTCCCCCGCGCCGGATCACCTGGCGCAAGCTGGTGGTGCTGCCCGCGGTGATCGCGGTCGCGCTGGTCCTCACGTACGTCTGGATCACCAACGCGGACCTGGACTCGATCGCGCGCAACTCGCTGGACAACGGCAACGTGCAGCTGCGGCTGTGGCAGCACGTGAAGCTGACCGCGGTCTCCACCTTCTGGGTGCTGCTGATCGCGGTCCCGCTCGGGATCGCGCTGACCCGGCGCCGGCTGCGCGGGGCCGCGCCGGTGGTCACCGCCGTGGCCAACATCGGCCAGGCCACCCCGGCCATCGGGCTGCTGGCCCTGCTGGTGATCTGGCTGGGCATCGGGCCGCGCACCGCGGTCATCGGCATGGTCGCCTACGCGGTGCTGCCGGTGCTCTCCAACACGGTCGCGGGCCTGAAGGCGATCGACCCGCAGCTGGTGGAGGCCGCCCGGGGCATCGGGATGTCCTCGGTCGGCGCGCTGGCCAAGGTCGAGCTGCCGCTGGCCGTGCCGCTGATCCTGGCGGGCGTGCGCACCGCGCTCGTGCTCAACGTCGGCACCGCGACCCTCGCCACCTTCGGCGGGGGCGGCGGGCTCGGCGACCTGATCACCTCGGGCATCCAGACGCAGCGCATGGCGGTGCTGGTGCTCGGCTCGATCCTGACGGTGGCGCTGGCGCTGGTCGTGGACTGGCTGGCCTCGCTGGCGGAAGTGGCCCTGACCCCGCGAGGACTGGAGGCCGCCTGATGCGACGGCTGCGTACGGCGGTGACCACGGCGCTGCTCCTGCTCGCGCCCCTGTCCGCGTGCGGGCTCAAGAGCGGCTCGCCCCTGGTGGACGACGTGGTGCCGGGGTCGGTGGGCCGCGGGCAGCCCCTCAAGGGCGCGTCCCTGACGGTCACGTCGAAGAACTTCAGCGAGAACATCATCCTGGGGCAGATGGCGGGCCTGGTCCTGAAGGCGGCCGGCGCCGAGGTCCTCGACCGCACCAACCTGCCCGGCTCGGTCTCGGCGCGCGAGGCGATCGTCAAGGGCGACGCCGACGCGATGTACGAGTACACGGGCACGGCCTGGATCACCTACCTGGGCAACTCGAAGCCGATCGTGGACCCGGTGAAGCAGTGGGAGGCGGTGCGGGACGCGGACCGCGCGCACGGGGTGGCCTGGCTGCCGCAGTCCTCGCTGAACAACACCTACGCGCTGGCGATCAGCAAGAAGAACAACGCGAAGTACGGCCTGAAGACGCTCTCGGACGTGGCGGCGCTGGCGAAGAAGGACCCGTCGGCGGTGACGGTGTGCGTGGAGAACGAGTTCGCCTCCCGCGACGACGGCCTTCCGGGCATGCAGAAGGCGTACGGGATGTCCCTGCCCGCCGCCAACATCAAGAAGATGGACGCGGGCATCGTCTACACCCAGGTCTCGCAGTCGGGCTCGTGCCTGCTGGGCGAGGTGTTCACCACGGACGGCCGGATCAAGGCCATGGACCTGGACGTGCTGACCGACGACAGGCACTTCTTCCCCAACTACAACGCGGCGCCCGAGCTGCACGCGGCGACGTACGCCAAGTACCCGGCACTGGCCTCGCTGCTCGACCCGGTCACCGCGAAGCTGACCACGCAGGTGGCGCAGGAGCTGAACGCCAAGGTGGACGTGGACGGGCAGGACCCGCACGACGTGGCCAAGGACTGGCTGGTGGAGCAGGGGTTCATCAAGGAGGGGTAGCCGGCCCGACCCGGCCCGACCCGGGCCGACCCGGGCCGACCGAGTTGCAAAGGAGTTTTGCAAAAGACCCTTGCAAAGCTCCTTTGCAACCCTCTACGCTCCTGCCATGCCCGAGAACACGCCCCGCAACGTCGTCTCCCTCGGCCCCCGCACCCTGCGGGCCCTGGCCCACCCGCTGCGCATCCAGCTCCTCAAGGCCCTGCGCCACCACGGCCCCGCCACCGCCTCCCAGCTCGCCGACCGGCTCGGCGAGTCCAGCGGCGCCACCAGCTACCACCTGCGCCAGCTCGCCGAGCACGGCCTCATCGAGGACGCCCCGGAGCACGGCAAGGGGCGCGAGCGCTGGTGGCGCGCCGCGCACGACGGCACCACCTTCGACGCGGACCTGCTGGACAGCGAGGACCCCGAGGTGCGCGGCGCGGCCAACGTCTTCATGCACGAGGTCGCGACCATCCACGCCCAGGAGGCGTACACCTGGATCGGCACCCGCCACGAGTGGGACGACGCCTGGTCGCGCGCCTCCGACCTCAGCGACTTCAGCCTGGACCTCACGCCGGAGCAGCTCACCGAGCTGACCGGGAAGGTGCACGCGCTCATCGAGTCCTACGGCACCGCGGGGACCGGCGACGCCACCGAGAAGGTCCGCCTCCACCTGCACGCGTTCCCCCGCAGCCGCGGCTGACCCCGCCCCGGCCCGCGCCCACCGGCTCCACCGGCTCCACCAGAGAGGGACCACCCGCCATGCACAGCGACGTCTTCCTGTACGTGCACGAGTACCGCGCCGCCGACCTGCGCGCCGAGGCCACCGCCATCACCGCCCCCGGGCGGCCCGCCCTGCGGGCCCGGCTCGGCTGGACCCTGGTCGAGCTGGGCCTGCGCCTGGTCAGGGAGCAGCGCCCGGCCGTGCCCGCGCTCGTCTGAACCGCGCTCGTCCGCTCAGCAGCTCGGGACCGAGCCGCCCGACTTCAGGGCCTTGAGCACCTTCACGGCCTCCTGGAGCGTCCCCACCGGGACCAGCTTCATCCCCGCGGGCACCTCCGCGCCCGCCTCGGCGCACTGCCCCGCGGGCACCAGGAACACCTTCGCGCCGTCGCGGCCCGCCGCCTGGGGCTTCAGCCCGACGCCGCCGACCGGGCCCACCTTGCCGTCCGGGGTGATCGTCCCCGTACCGGCGATCACGCGGCCGCCGGTCAGGTCGCCGCCCGCGCCGTCGCCGTCGAGCTTGTCGACGACGCCCAGCGAGAACAGCAGCCCGGCGCTGGGACCGCCCACGTCGGCCAGGGTCAGCCGGACCTTCACCTTCGCCGGGTCCCGCTTCAGGTAGCCCAGCGCCGCGGTGACCGCGGAGTCCTGCGCCTGGGTCATCTGGTCGAGGTTGTGCTTCTCGACCTGCTGGTCCGACTGCCCCTGCGGGTAGACGGACTGGCGCGGCAGCACCTCCCGGTCGCTGCGGAACCAGGCGTCGGCGACGTCCGTGATCCGGTTCTCCGCGGAAGGTCCCGTCGCCAGGATCGTCGTCATCCGCAGCTGGCCCTCGGTCGCGCGGACCGGGGCGCCGCTGATCTCGATCACCGGCTTGCCCCGGTCCGCGCCCAGCACGTCGTGCGTGGCGCCCGGCTGGGCGATCACGAACGGCAGCGGCGCGAAGGCCGCCGTCGCGAACAGCGCGACGACGGGCACGGCGCACAGGGCCAGGGCACGGGAGCGGGAGAGGTTGCCGATCACGCCGCCCAGGGTAGCCGGGCTACCTGAGGGCGTCGGCGACCTCGCGGGCGGCGTCCACCACGCGCGGCCCGACCCGCTCCGGCACCGCGTCGGCCAGCATCACCACGCCCACGCTGCCCTCTATCCCGGTCACCCCCACCAGCGGGGCGGCGGCGCCGCTGGCGCCCGCCTCCAGCTCGCCGTGGGTGAGCGTGTAGCCGGGGTCGGTCAGGCCGCCCTGGCGGGCGGCGAGGATCGCCTTGCCGGCCGCGCCCCGGTCCAGCGGGTGGCGGAAGCCCGCCCGGTAGGCCACGTGGTAGTCGGTCCAGGTCGGCTCCACCACGGCCACGGCCAGCGCCTCCGCGCCGTCGACCAGGGTCAGGTGGGCGGTCGCCCCGATGTCCTCGGCCAGCGAGCGCAGCACGGGCAGCGCCGCCTCGCGCACCAGCGGGTGCACCTGGCGGCCCAGGCGCAGCACGCCCAGGCCCACCCGGGCGCGGCCGCCGAGGTCACGGCGGACCAGCGCGTGCTGTTCCAGGGTGGCGAGCAGACGGTAGACGACGGTGCGGTTCACACCGAGCTTGTTGGACAGCTCGGTGACGGTCAGCCCGTGGTCGGTGTCGGCGAGCAGCTTGAGGACCCTCAGTCCCCTGTCGAGCGTCTGGGATGTCTCCGCGGTCACGACGCCCTCTCCTTCGGAGTGAGTGGCGGCGGCCCCCTGACGGATTGCGCGACACCGGTCCCGTCGGCGACGCACGTCAGAGGCCGCCGGCAGGCCATGGCACCGGCTGCGCTCCGCGGCGGCGCTGCCACGGGGCGGTTGCATTGCGGGGACAGTAGCGATCCGGTCCGCTCAGCGGAAGGGGTCGTCCAGAATCCGGGCGCCGCCGGAGAGTTGACGGGTGGTTGGCGGGTGATTGTCCCCCCGTCACCCGGTGTTCGCGGGGGTCTCGCGGGCGCGGGGGGACCTTCGTCCGCACGTCAAGGGACTTTGGGCGACTTCGCGGGGATATCCGGCGCACTAGCGTGGAGCACGTCCGAGGGGCGTCCGTGGGGGCCGGCCCTCGGACCACCCTGTCCCGTCCCCGCGGGACGAGCGGGGCCCGGTACACACGTACGTACCGGGCCCCGCTCCATTTCCTCCGCGTCCGCCTCCGACGCGTCCGCTTCCTCCGCGTGCGCGTGCGCGCGTCAGCCTCCGCGTGCGCGCGTCAGCGCATCCGGGTGGCCCACTCCTGGACCTTCTTGATCCGCTCGCGGATCTGCCCGGCCGTCGCCTCGGCGCTCGGCGGGCCGCCGCACACCCGGCGCAGCTCGGTGTGGACCACGCCGTGCGGCTTGCCGCTCTGGTGGACGTACGCCCCGACCATGGTGTTCAGCTGCTTGCGCAGTTCGAGCAGCTCCTTGTGGGAGACGATCGGGCGCCGCTCGGCGGGCAGTTCGAGGAGGTCCGCCTCGGCGTCCGGCTTCTTGCGGCTGTGCGCGATCTGCCGGGCCTGGCGCTTCTGCAGCAGCAGCTCCACCTGCTCGGGCTCCAGCAGGCCCGGGATGCCCAGGTAGTCCTGCTCCTCCTCGCTGCCGGGGTGGGCCTGCATGCCGAACTCGGCGCCGTTGTACATGACCCGGTCGAAGACCGCGTCGGACTCCAGCGCCTCGAAGGGCAGCATGTCCTGCTCGCCGGTGTCCTCGTCCTGCTCCTTGTTGGCCTCGTCCATCTCCTTCTCGGACTCGGCGTACGGGTCCTCCTCGCCGTCCTTCTTCGGCCGGTCGAGCACGTGGTCGCGCTCGACCTCCATCTCGTTGGCGAAGCCGAGGAGCATCGGGATGGTCGGCAGGAAGACCGAGGCCGTCTCGCCGCGCCTGCGGGAGCGCACGAAGCGGCCCACCGCCTGGGCGAAGAACAGCGGCGTGGAGATCGTCGTGGCGTACACGCCGACCGAGAGGCGCGGCACGTCGACGCCCTCGGACACCATGCGCACCGCGACCATCCAGCGGTCGGTGGACTCGCTGAAGTCGTCGATGCGCTTGGAGGCCGCGGCCTCGTCGGACAGCACCACGGTCGCCTTGGTGCCGGTGATCTCGCGGATGAGCTTGGCGTACGAGCGCGCCGAGTCCTGGTCGGAGGCGATGACCAGGCCGCCCGCGTCCGGGATCGCCTTGCGGACCTCGGTGAGCCGCTGGTCGGCGGCGCGCAGCACGTTGGGCATCCACTCGCCGCGCGCGTCCAGCGCGGTGCGCCAGGCCTGCGAGATGGCGTCCTTGGTCATCGGCTCGCCGAGCCGCGCGGCGATCTCGTCGCCCGCCTTGGTGCGCCAGCGCATGTTGCCGCTGTAGGAGAGGAAGATGACCGGGCGCACGACGCCGTCGCCGAGCGCGTTGCCGTACCCGTAGGTGTAGTCGGCCGAGGAGCGCCGGATGCCGTCGTTGCCCTCCTCGTACGTGACGAAGGGGATCGGGTTGGTGTCCGAGCGGAACGGCGTGCCGGTCAGGGCCAGCCGCCGGGTCGCCGGGTCGAAGGCCTCCAGGCACGCCTCGCCCCAGGACTTGGAGTCGCCGGCGTGGTGGATCTCGTCCAGGATCACCAGGGTCTTGCGCTGCTCGCAGCGGTTGCGGTGCAGCATGGGGCGCACGCCGACACCGGCGTACGTCACGGCGACGCCCTGGTACTCCTTGCTGAGCGGCCCGGCGCTGTAGTCCGGGTCGAGCTTGATCCCTATCCGCGCGGCGGCGGCCGCCCACTGCTTCTTCAGGTGCTCGGTGGGGGCGACCACGGTGATCTGCTGGACGACGTGGTGGTGCAGCAGCCAGGAGGCCAGGGTGAGCGCGAAGGTGGTCTTGCCCGCGCCGGGAGTGGCGACCGCGAGGAAGTCGCGGGGCTGCTCCTCGATGTACTTCTCCATCGCGCCCTGCTGCCAGGCACGCAGCTTGTTGGCGGTGCCCCAGGGGGCGCGTCCGGGGAAGGCGGGCGACAGGTGGTGGGAGGTGGGGGCGGTGGTAGTCACGGTCTCCGGTTCGACGCTCGGCCAGATATGACAACCGGGCCACCTTACCGGGGCGGCGGCCGGTCGACGGGTCGGACGAGGCCGGTCGGGGCGTGCGTGAGACACGCTTCACAACCGGCCGGGGCCCCCTGAAGGGGGCCCCGGAACCGCCTCTGAGCTGGGCTTTTACGACGTACTGGGGGTCTTGTCCACCAGCCGGGTGGCCACCCAGGCGCCCACCAGCGCCACCCCCGCCATCGGCAGGAACACCGCGGCGAAGGCCCCCGGGTGCGAGCCCGCCGCGGCGTCCGCCGCCGCGTGGGCGACGCCCCCGCCGCCGAGCGCGGCGAAGGCGGCGCCGCCGGCCGCGAGGAGCAGCGCGTTGGACAGCCCGTCGGAGATCTGCAGGGCGGCCGAGTTCGCGCCGGCCTCGCCGGGCGGGGAGAGCTTGAGGAGCATCACGCTGGTGGAGGAGACGACCACGCCCATGCCCAGGCAGCCGAAGCCCCAGGCCACGGCCACCACCCAGACCGGGACCGCGCTGATCAGCACGCTCGGGGCGGCCGCGATCGCGGCCGCCACCAGGATCATGCCGAGGACCATGAGCCGCTCGCGGTACGGCTCCGTGCCCGGCCGGGACTGGATCCAGGAGCCCAGCGCCCAGGTGGCGCCGCCGACCGCGAGCGAGAGCCCGGCCATGGTGGGCGACAGGCCCCGCTGGGTGACCAGCATCAGCGGCACGAAGGACTCGGCGGCGATGAAGGCCCCGGCGGCCAGGCCGCGCAGCAGCACCACCGAGGGCAGGCCGCGGGCGGCCCGGTAGGTGCCGCGCGGCAGCAGGCCGAGGACCGAGGGGGCCAGCAGCGCGGCACCGGCGGCGGCCGGGAGCAGGGCGAGCCAGCGCAGGTCCTGCCCGGCGTACTGGAGCAGCCCGGCGCCCAGCGAGACGCCCAGGGCGAGCCGGATGCGGCGCCGGTCGAAGGCGGCGAGCGGGGTGCCGGGGTCGGCGGGCCCGGAGGCCATGCGGCGGATCGCGGGCAGGGCGAGGGCCAGCGGCAGCACCACCAGGACCGGGATGCCGATGAACACCCAGCGCCAGCCGAGGTGTTCGGTGACGGTGCCGGCGGCGAGCGGTCCGACGACGGACGGGACGACCCAGGCGGCGGCGAACGCGGCCATGATCGAGGGCCGCAGCCGCTCCGGGTAGGCCCGCCCGATCACCACGTACAGCGCGACGATCACCAGACCGCCGCCGACGCCCTGGACGGCCCGCCCGGCGATGAACAGCCACATGCCCGAGGCCGTGCCGGAGAGCAGCAGGCCGCCCGCGAAGGCGGAGATGCCGACGGTCAGCGGCGCGAGCGGTCCGCTGCGGTCGGCCCACTGCCCGGAGAGGACCATGGCGAACAGGCTGGTGGTGAAGTACGCGGAGAAGGCGAAGGCGTACAGCGGGACCCCGTCGAGCTCGCGCGCGGCCACCGGCATCGCCGTGCCCACCGCGGTCGCCTCGAAGGCGATCAGCAGGACGACGGAGACGATCCCGACGCTCAGCGCGCGGTGGGCGCGCCCGAGCACCCCCTCCGGGCTCTCCGGGGGCGGGGCTATCGGGTCGTTCGCTGGCGCGGCCTGGGCGGCGTCGCGCGGTTCGAGGGCGGTCATCCGGCCAGCGTAAGAGGCGTGGGCGGGTTTGGAACCTGTCGTGGGACCGGAAGCGCCTCGTCCGTTGGTCGTACGACCGTGAACGGCACATGGCGGTCGTGTTGCGGCCCGGCCGGAACCCTTGAGGGGCGGTGCCGGGCCCGCCTAACGTCTTCCCCAGCGAGCAAGCGCGACCGCGTGCCCGAGTGGCTTAGGGGCTCGACTGCAACTCGAGTTACGTGGGTTCGAATCCCGCCGCGGTCTCCACACGACGACGGCCGCCTCCCCTCCCGGGAGGCGGCCGTCGTCGCGCGTGCGGGGCCCGTCGCCCCACCCCCGTACTGGCGTACGAACCCGGTGAGTAGGCTCGGGGAGCCAGCAGAGCACCGAGGGGGAGCCCGCATGGACCGGCCGCACGCGCCGCGCACGCGCACCATCGGCCCGTACCAGCTGATCACCCGGCTCGACCCGCCCGGCACCCCCGTCCCCTGCCACCGCTTCGTGGCCCGCGCCCCCGGCGGCGACCGCACCGTCGTGGCCGTCACCCCCGTCCAGGGCGCCGACCCCGCGCGCTTCGCCGCCGAGGCCGACGCGGCCCGCCGGCTGATGGGCCCCTGGGTCGCCCCGGTCGTCGACCTCGCCCCGCCCGGCACCGCCCCCTGGTACGCCCACCCCTACCTGCCCGCGCTCCCGCTGCCGACCGCGCTCGCGGTGCACGGCGGGCCGCTGCCCGAGCGGACGGTACGGGCCCTGGGCGCGGCCCTCGCCGAGACCCTGGCCGGCGCGCACGCCCAGGGCGTCGTCCACGCGGGCCTGTCCCCCGCCGCCGTGCTGCTCGCCCCGGACGGGCCCCGGCTCGGCTGCTTCGGCGCCGCCCGCACCGGGACGCCCGGCCTGGACCCCGGGGCGCTGCCGCCCGAGCGGGGCGCCGACGGGGCCGCCGCCGAGCCCGGCGACGTCTACGCGCTGGGCGCCGTCCTGGCGTACGCCGCCACCGGCCACACCGTCCCCGAGCGCTCCGAACTGCCCGAAGGCCTGCGCCCGTTGCTGGCCTCCTGCCTGACCAGGGACCCGGCCGCGCGCCCCACCGCCGCCGCCCTGCTCGGCGCCCTCGCCCCGCCCTCCCCGCACGCCACCGTCGTCAGCACGGCCGCCCCGCTGCTCGCCCCCGGCTGGCTGCCGGGCCGCGTGGTCGCCGCCGTCGCCCGGCAGTCCGCGGCCGTCCTCGCCGCCGAGCTCCCCGACCCCGTCAGGAACTGACCGATGCTGTCGCCCCTCACCCACGACGACCCCGAGCGCCTCGGCGGCCACCGGCCCGTCGCCCGCCTCGGCAGCGGCGGCATGGGCACCGTCTACCTCGCCCGCACCCCCGGCGGTCGCACCGTCGCGCTCAAGACGATGCACGCCGCGCTCGCCTCCGACCCCGGCTTCCGGGCCCGCTTCCGGCTGGAGACGGACGCCGCCCGGGTCATCGGCGACCGGCACGGCGCGGCCGTCGTCGACGCCGACCCGCTCGCCGAGACCCCGTGGCTGGCCACCGAGTACGTGCTCGGCCCGCCGCTGGACGAGGCGGTGGAACTGTGCGGTCCACTGCCCGAGGCGACCGTACGGGCGCTGGGCGCGGCCCTCGCCGGGGCGCTCGGCCAGCTGCACTCCTCGGACGTCGTGCACCGCGACCTCAAGCCCTCCAACGTGATGGTCACGGCGTACGGCCCCAAGGTCATCGACTTCGGCATCGCGCGGGCCGCCGGGGACGCCCGCCTCACCACCGCGGGAGCCGCCGCGGGCACCCCCGCCTTCATGTCGCCCGAGCAGGCCTCGGGCCAGGAACACGCCCCGGCGGGCGACGTGTTCGCGCTGGCGGGCGTGCTCGTCTTCGCGCTCGGCGGGCGCGGCCCGTTCGGCTCGGGCGCCCCCGCCGACCTGATCTACCGGGTGCGCTACGCGGAGCCCGACCTCTCCGCCGTACCGCCCGCCCTGCTCCCGCTGCTGACCCGCTGCCTGGACAAGGACCCCGCCGCCCGGCCCACGACCGCCGAGCTGTCGGCCGGACTGCACGACGGGCACGGCGAGTTCGCCGATCACCTGCCCGACCTGCTGCTCGCCGAGATCGCCCGGCGGGCCGCCGAGGTCTGGCAGTACCAGCCCTACCGGCTGCCCGCCCCCGAGGGCGCCGCCGCCGCACCGACCGTGCCCGTGCGCGGCGGCGGACGCGCGCCCGGCCGCCGCAGGCTCCTGACCCTGGGCGGCGGCTCGGCCCTCGGCGTGGCCCTGGCGGGCGCGGGCGCCTGGGCCTGGCTCGGCCGCGGCGAGGGCGGGAAGCCGGACCCCGCGCCGAAGCCGACGGGGAAGTCGGGGCCGGACCTGAAGCCGTACCTCTGGCAGCTCCAGGTGGAGCCCTCCACCTCCTCCAACGCCCGCCCGGCGGCCCTGTCCGTGCCGCGCGTCCTCGGCGAACGGGTGCTGTTCGGCCTCGAGCTGTCCATGGCCGCGATCGACCCGTCCGACGGCACGAAGGCCTGGAAGAGCGAGGACGCCTCGTACGCCTGGCGCCTCACCACGGACGGCAGCCGCGTCCACTACGTCCGCGAGTACGACGGGTTCGGCGTCGAGGGCATGTTCAAGCCCTTCGCCATCGGCTCCCTCGACCCCGCCACCGGCAAGGACACCGGACGGCACCGCACCTTCGGCGACTTCAACGTGCTGCACGACGAGAGCCAGCTGGTGTGCTGCTCCGGCGACACCGTCTACTTCACCGGCGGCACCGGCGACATGACCCGCGAGGGCTACCGCACCAGCCAGTCCTGGTCCCTGGTCGCCGCCGACCTGCGCACCGGCACCGAGCGCTGGCGCCGCCCGCTCGCCGACCGGAAGGCCGGCACCTACGCCCCGCACTTCCTCGACGGCAAGGTCGTCGGCTCCCGCCTGCTCCTGGTCCCCCAGCCGCCCGAAGGCCAGCGCACCGCCGTCGCCGCGCACGACGCCCGCACCGGCCGGCAGCTCTGGTCCGTCCCCGCCTTCTCCGGCGACCCGGGCCGGATCCGCTACCTGCTGTGCGCCGACGACCAGCACGTCTACCTCGGCTTCGGCCCGCTGCGCGCGCTCCGCGTCACGGACGGCAAGGAAGTGTGGAAGGTCGAGGGCGACTTCGGCCCGCCGACCGTGCGCGACGGCGTCGTCCACGCGGTCCGCGACCGGACCGGCTTCGTCGCGGTCGGCGCCGCGGACGGGCGCGTGCACTGGCGGGAGGAGGGCGGCGAGGGCCCGGTCGCGGACCGCACCGACCCGCCGGTGGTCGGCGCCAGGTACGTCTACGGCAAGGCCCCTTCGGGCCTGCGGCAGGTCTCGAAGACCACGCACCGCACCGTGGCGACGTACCGCACGAGCGCGACCCGCTTCGTCGGCCACCCGGCGTCGAAGGCGGTGTTCGGCACGGGGGGTCCGCTGATCGCGGGCTATCCCCTGGAGTGACGCCGCCCCACCGTCCCCGTACCTCTCTCCCCCTCCCGGAAGCAGCATGTCCATGGACCCCCTGAGCACCGGCGACCCGCTCCGCCTCGGCCCGTACCGCCTGCTCGGCGTGCTCGGCGAGGGCGGCATGGGCAAGGTCTACTTCGGCCGGGACGACACCGGGAGCCCGGCCGCCGTGAAGGTGCTGCGCCCCGAGCTGGCCCACGACCGCCAGCTCGCCCAGCGGTTCGTGCGCGAGGCGCAGATGGCGCGGGCCGTCACCAGCCCCGGCGTCGCGCGGGTGCTGGGCGCGCAGACCGAGGGCGGGCGGCCGTGGATCGCCACCGAGTACCTCGCCGGACCCACCCTGGACGCGGCCGTCGCCGCGCACGGCCCGCTGGCGGAGCCGCTGCTGCGGGCGCTCGCCGACGCGCTCGCGCGCACCCTGTACGACATCCAAGTGGCGGGCCTGGTCCACCGCGACCTCAAGCCGGCCAACATCGTGCTCACCTCGTCGGGCCCGCGCGTCATCGACTTCGGCATCGCCCGCCCCGAGCACGGCCTGACGCTCACCACGACCGGGCAGATCCCGGTCACGCCCGGGTACGGGGCGCCGGAGCAGATCCTGGGACGGCGGGTGGGACCGGCCGCGGACGTGTTCTCGCTGGGCGCGGTCCTGGTGTACGCGGCGAGCGGGCGGCGCGCGTACGACGCGTCGCACGTCGCGGCGGTGCAGTACGAAGTGGTGCACGGCGAACCGGACTTGGGCGGGGTCCCGCAGGCCCTGCGCGAACTGATCGCCCCGCTGCTCGCGAAGGAACCGGAGGGTCGCCCGGCGCCGGGCGCGGTGGCGACGGCGTTCGCGCCGCCCAAGGGGGCCGCGAAGGGCTGGCGTTCGGGTGCGCTGGCGGCGGACATCAGGACCCGGGAGGGCGAGGCGTCGCGGCTGGCCACGGTGGTGGACGGGGACGCGCGCCGCCCGGTGAACCGCAGGAAGCTGCTGATCGGCCTGGCGGCGGGCGGCACGGTGCTCGCGGCGGGCGGCGCGGGGACGGCGTGGTGGCGCGCGGGCGGCACGGAGGGGACACGGGGCGTCGCGGACCCGTTCGACGTCCCCCCGGCGGTGGTGCCGAAGGAGGCCGCTCTCCTCAACGCCGACCGGGGCGACTACATCATCGGCAAGGCGGCGAAGCCGCTGTGGGGCCCGCTGCCGGTGGTGGCGGCGGACACGCCCGCACCGGTGTGCGCGGGCGACGTGGTGGTGATCGGGGCGCGGGCGGGCGGCGTCACGGCCTTCGACATGGCGACCGGCCGGCAGCGCTGGCGGGCCCCGGAGGCGGTGGTGCGCGCGCGCTACCTCAACCTGTCGGACCGCCTGGTGGCGGTGCTGGACGCGAAGGGGACGCTTCGGACGTACGCGGCGGCGACGGGCGAGCCCAAGTGGACCGCGGCGGTGGGCGGTTCGTCGCTGCTCACGGCGGACGAGGAGGCGGTGTACCTGGTGGGCGGGGACGGCAAGGTGCACGCGGTGTCCCGGTCCGACGCCCGCACCCGCTGGACCGCCCCGGTCCCCTTCGACGTGGGCACGGAGACGGTCCCGCTGGGCCTGACGGGCGCGGGCCGCCTGGTGGTGCACGGCGCGGGCGGCGACGTGGTGGCCCTGTCCACCGCCGACGGCACGAAGGCGTGGGAGCGCCGGGGCCAGGCGGAGGAGGTGCTGCGCCCGGCGTTCCAGGACGGGGTGTTCTACCTGGGCGGCACGTCACTGACCGCGGTCGCGGCGAAGGACGGCGCCCGGCTCTGGTCCGTCCCGGCCGGCAAGGACTACATGGGCGCGGCCCGCACCTGGTCCAGCCCGACGGCCTACCCCGGCCTGCTCTTCTCCTGCCGCCGGGAGTTCCCGATGCGGGTGGACCCGAGGACCGGCAAGGAGATCTGGTCCCGCGGCTACGGCAACGGCCCGGTCCTGCTCGCAGGCTCGGGCGCCTGGGTGGTCCAGACGGGCGACCACCCGGAACTCAACGGCCTGGACCCGCGCACGGGCCTGACCCTGATCAACGACACCCAGGGCGCGAAGGAAGGCCGCTGGGGCATCGCCGCCGCGGCGAACCGGGTGTTCCTGCACGACTCGGCGACGTTGAGGGCGGTGCCGGTGTTCTAGGGGGCGGTCCGGGGTCTTCTGGCGGGGTGCGGGGGGCTCTGGAGGGGGCGGGGCCTCGCTAGTCGAGGGGCTTGATGACCGGCTTCTCCGGGAGGCCGCCGTTGCCGTCGCACTTGAGCTCCTTGGCGACGGCCCGGGCGAGGGAGTGCAGGATGGTCATGCTCGCGTCCCAGGTGGCGCGGGTGTCGGGGCCCTTTGAGTCGGACATGGCGAAGCTCAGTCCGCTGGAGACGCGGAGAGGCCGTTCGTCGGAGCCCTTCAGTTCCGGACTCACGCAGTTGAAATAGAGCTGGGTCGCCCACACTCCCGAGTACGCCCGCGTGCCCAGTGCGTACGTGTGCAGTCCGGCCGGGGGCACCAGCTTCCCGCTGCGCGGGGGCCGGGGTTCGTTCACGGAGAAGCGAGCTGTCATGCGCTTCTCGCTACGGTCGCCCGGGCCACTGATGCCGCAGAGGTTCTTGCTGACGCTCCACGCCCTCCCCGTGCCGTACCAGTGACGCAGGTGGTCCACGACCCCGTCGAGATCGTTCCACCCCTTGCCCCCCATCGTGTCGGCCCCCATGTACCGCTTCAGGGCCGCGACACCAGCGGATGACAGCAGGCCCCCGCACTGGTCCTCCGCCGACTTCGACAGGTACGTCGGCCCCTCCTCCTTCTCTCGGCCGCAACCGGTCAGGAGGATCCCGAGGACGAGGAGGGCGGCCGTCCCCGCCCGCAGTGTGCCGCGCATCGTGGTGGTCACCCGGTCTCCGGTCCGTGGCCCCGCTGACTCTGCAGGGTCGTGCCTGTCACGTAGCCCGTCTGCGCCTCGGACCGGAGGTCCCTCTCGAAGTCCTCGCCGATCCGTGCGTGATGACGCTCGATGAAGTTCCGCATCGGCGCCTCGGCGCTCTCCCGGCCTGAAGAGAAGACCTTGCGCCTCCACTCGCTGATCTCGTTGCCCACCTCGTCCTCGTGCTCCTTGAGCTTCTTGTCGGACCAGTCCCCCGCGGCCTGCCCGAGCGCCTGCTCAAGCCCACCCGTGACCACGTCCTGGGCCAGCGGGATCGCGACGGCGGCGACCCCCACGGCGGCGACCGGCGGGAGGAACGCGGCTCCGGCCGCGACCCCTGCGCCGATTCCGAAGTCGAGCCAGCCGGCTCGCTTCTCGTGGGCCTTCTCGTAGTCCTCGAACGTGGAGAGCTTGTCCGCCTGCAACTGGTCGCTACGGGCCTGGTCGAGGATCCCCTGGAACACACCGCCGGTGTTCACCGCGGTACGGGCTCCCGCCTCGTTGATCCTGCCGCCCTCCGGAACCTGGTTCTCCAGGATGCTGGTGGTGTAGACGCGTTCGGCCGTGCTCAGGGTGGCATGGGCGTCCGGATACTGACCGAGGGCGCTCAACAAGTTCTGCGCGCTGTCATCACGGAGGCGGACGTGCGCGTCGTATGCGCCCCTCGGCGCGTAGATGCTGCCCGGCGCGTCATCGTGGAGCGCCCAGTTCACGTCGTCGATGTACCCGGCGGTCATGTTCCCCAGGCTGTCGGCGAGGCCCTCGTGCTTCTTGAGCAGCCCCGCGTCCCCGCCGTACAACTCGATCACACTCGTCATCAGCTCAGCCCTGTCCGCGTCCTTGTGCAGCACCGGCTGCGGGTCGTCGTACGCGTGCCCCAGCGTGGCCGCCTCCAGCGCGTGACCGAGCGTGTCGGGAAGGTACTGGGCGGCCTTCTCCACATCCTCGGGAGCCTGTCCGAGGAGATCGGGGAAGTGCTTGTAGCCGGACTGCCCGTCCTTGTCGTACGCCGCGAAGTAGTCGAGGTACTTCGCCACCGGGTTATCCTCGCCGTTCTTCCCCAGGTCCGCCGCCCCGCCCGTCGCCTTCCCCTCCCGGTCGTACGCCGTCGGTGGCTCCGAGAAGAACTCCTTGGCCGCCTCCGGGCTGTGCCCCAGTGCCTCCAGGACCGACAGCACCGGGTCGTAACCGGCGCCGCTCGTGCCGCCCGGGTTGAAGGGCCGCTCCACAGCGCCGAAGGAGTTCCTGTTCGAGGCGAAGAGGTACGGCTCCTTCTGGTGCAGCTGCACCACGTGCTCGGCGATCGGCCGCAGGAACCTGGCGTCGTAGTTCCCGTACCGCAGGATCCCACCGAGCAGCTGGTACCCGTACGGCCCGCCGCCGTAGTCGTTGCGCGCCAGCGGCACCCGCTCGGTCCCGAGCCCGCGCAGTTCGGTGCCCCAGCGCTCCGCCCAGGCGTCACCGCCCCGGGTGGCCGTGGCCAGGTTCAGCCCGAGGGCCCGCTGGAGCTCGGAGACGTCCTTGAGCCGCTCCTCGGAGGGCTTGCCCTGCTCGTACGGGGTGGTGGCCAGCTGCCCGAAGAACGCCAGGGACTTCTCCGGCCCGAGACCGTCGTAGAAGGCCCGGGCGAACGCCTTGTTCGTCGCGTTGTCCTTCAACAGCTCGTTCAGCACGCCGAGTTCCTCGTGCGTCAGTGCCGCGCCCTTGCGGGCCAGGCCCAGCGCCCGGTCCGCCTCCTCCGCGTCGAGGTTTCGGTAGGCGGGCGCGCTGAAGTTGTGCTTGTCGGCGGTGATGTTCGCCTTGAGGGCGTTCGCGACCGACGTGTCCGCGTCGTCGCACACCTCGATGACGCTGTCGACGCGCCGCTGCATCGCCGCGACGGCCTCGTTCTCCTTCTGCTGCAACAGCGGGAAGTCGGGATCGTGCCGGGCGGCCGCCCCCTGCGCCACGGGCCGGGCGGCCTCGACCTTGCCGTGCGCGGTGATGACGCACCCCTGCCCGGGGGCCTCCGCGATCAGCCGCTTGAGGTCGTCCTGCGCCTTCTTGAAGGCGGCGTACCCCTCGCTCAGAATCGCGTGGACGCCGGCCGCGGCCTTGGCCGCGTCGGCGAACTCCTTCGCCGTCTTGTCCACGAACGGCTTGGTGACCTCGGCGTTGACGCCCTTCCAGTACTCGTCCCGCGCCTTGGCCGCCATGGTCGTACGGGCGTCCTCGGCGAGCACGTCGAGCTTGCCCTTCATCCGCGCCCAGGCGTCGACGGTGGCCTTCAGCCGGTCGAGCGGTGCGTGGTAGACGTTGTCAAAGGTCAGCACGACAGCCCTACTTCAGGTATTCGTCGATCCGGGACACGCTGAAAGCGGTCTTGATGTCCTTCTCTTCCCGGGCATGCGACGCGGCGCTGTAGTCGAGGTGGTTGGAGATGTTCGCGACCGCGTCCAGCAATGTGTTCAGCTGCGAATCCCAGGTGTCGTGCACGGTGCCGAGCGCGGCGCCGGTACGGAAGCCGTTGACGGTCATCGCCGCGGAGGCCTCCGCGGTGACACCCCGCGCGTGCCCGCCATCTGCCGCGAGCCGACCGTGCAACGCAAAGGCCGCGCTACCGATCCGCCCCAACTTGTCCTGGTCAACCGCCAGATCGGCCTGACCTCCGGCTGCGCCGGGCGCCCCGTTGAGCCGGGTGCCGACGGCCTCCCCGTCGGCACGCGCGGACGCCCACTCGGCGTCGAACGACATGCTGTCCCCTCCCACAAGAACGCCGCAGGGGCACCCGCGATCCATGGGGCGCGCACCTACGGTGCACGCCACCCTATGCGATCGCACACTCACTGGCTACGGCAAGATCAGGCCCGCCTGGCGCGAACGACCCCGAACGCGACTCCCCCGCCGACGAGCAGGGCGGCGGCGACACCGATCCCGACGTAGAGCCCGGAGTTGCTCCCCGAATCGGCATCACTGGCGGTCTCAGCGGCGCCGGAGGCCCGGGGTGTCCTAGCGGGGTGCGGGGACGGAGCGGGGAACGCCGGTGACGAGCTCGGTGTCGTTGGTGCACCGGAGGTCCCCGGCGAGGGCGCGGGCGGCGGCGTTGGCGACGGTGATCCGGTCGGCGCGCGCGGACGGCTCCGGGCTCCGCCCGTCGCCGGGCCCGCGGAGCACCATCCGCACCGTCATGTCGCGCACGGCCCCGGGCACCCGGCAGCCGAAGTACAGGAACGCGACCCCGTCCGAGGCCCGGGCGTACGCACCGGTCCCGTACCAGGTCCCCCTGGCCGGGTCCTCGCCCTCGGGAACCCCCGGGGCGGTACCGGCCTCGATCTTCATGTCGCGGTCCGCACCCCGGCCGACCCAGCAGTAGTCCTCCCCCTGCCCGACCGCCCGACCCCCGGCAGGCTGTGCGGCGGCGTCCCGGAGAGCCGCGACGGCCTTCTCCCGCTCCGAGAGGTCGTCGTCGAGGCCCTCGCCACCTCCCAGGATCCGCTGCAACGCGGCAGCGTCCACCGGCGCCTTGGCGAAGCCCGCACAGACCTGCGCGGCGGTCCGCCCGGCACCCGCGCCCGCATCGGCACCCGAACCCCCTCCGGAGCACGCCGCGACGCCACCGAGAAGGGCCAGGACCGGGGCCAGGGCCTTGATCCGCTCGCGCATGTCACCCACGGCCATAGGCGGCGGGTACGCCGGTGACGAGCTTGGTGTCGTTGGTGCAGCCGAGGGCCGTCGACATCTTGCGGGCGGCCGCGTTGAGGACCGTGACCTGCCGGACGGGCAGGCTCGCCGCGGTGACCGTGGCCGTGTTCCCCTCCCGGGAGAGCGAGGCGGTAACGATGACCTTCTTCGTCGGCGACTTCATGACGCAGTTGAACTGCAGCTTCGCGAACCTGTCACTGGAGAGGCTCATTTCCCCGGTGCTGAAGTACGAGAACGTGGCCGTGTCGCGCGTGCCGTCGATCGTTACCGCCTCACGGAATTCGATGCGGAGGGCCTGTTCGCCGTCGTCAGCGTTCTTCAGGACGCAGAACGGCGAGCCGGAACCCAGTTCCTTGAGCGTCAACTTGCCGTCGGACGACCGCAGGGCACGGACAGTTGTTTCGGCCTCCGACCGGTCGTCGAGCAGGCGGTCCTCGCCCACCACCGCCACGAGGGCGGAGCCGACCGCGGGATCCTTGGCGAAGCCACCGCAGACCTGCGAGGCGGTCGCCCCCGCGGGGGTGTCCTTGCCCCCGTCGCTCGAGGAACATCCCGAAACTGTGAGGGCGACGAGGGTGAGAGCGGGAAGTGCCCGATTGAGCGGGGAGTTTCGCATGTCACTTCCTCTCGTACGCATCGGGGAGGATGTTGTCCTTGGCATTGCCGTATCCGTTATTGGCGACCTGGACCAGGCACGTGCGGGTACAAACGTCTCCGGACAGCGGCCTGTTCGCCTCCACGATAGATCGGAACGTTGCTCCCGCACAGCGCGAATGCGCCAGATTCAGACATGCAACCATGCACTTGGCGCTGGATCCTGGCTATACGGAGAGAATCTCCGGCGTACGGAATTGACTACCCGTTCCGGAACGCAGCGCTGCAAACCGGGTGGAGTGCAAGGTGCTGGGGCGATCTCGCACAGCCATCGGCTCCCGGCCTCAGACGCTACGCCTGCCGCGTACGACGGCGAATGCCACTCCCCCGCCCACGAGCAGGGCGGCGGCGACACCGATCCCGATGTAGAGCCCGGAGTTGCTCCCCGAATCGGCATCACTGGCCGTCTCAGCAGCGCCGGAGGCCCGAGGCGCGGGTGCGGTTGCGGGTGAGGAGGGAGCGGACGAGGAGCCGCCCGCCTGCTCCAGATCGGGAATGGGCCGCTGGTCGGCGGGCCCGGGGTCACCGGGAGTGGTGAGGGCCCTCAGGGGACGCAGGGCGCCGTACCCGATGAAGTCACTGCGCTTCTCACCGGTGGTGGAGCCGCTGGCGGTGTTGAGCATGACCTTGAGGACCTGGTTGTTGGTCCAGTCGGGGTGCTTGGACCAGATGAGGGCGGCGGTGGCGGAGGCGAGGGCGGTGGCGTCACTGGTGCCGGCTGACTCACAGAGGCCGCTCTTGGCCGCGCAAGCGTGAACCATCTTGTCGCCAGGAGCAACAACGTCGACCTGAGGACCGTACTGGGATTCCTTGGTCCTCTTGAGGTTCTTATCGACCGCACCTACGCCTACGACTCCGGGAGTCGCTGCCGGGAACTGAGGGGCGTTCCCCTTTTCCCCGTTATTTCCAACACCGGCAAATACGAGAGCCCCTTTACCCAGCGCGTACGTCACAGCATCAGTGAGCTGCTGCGATCCTTCACGCACTGCAAGGGAAATGTTGATGACCCTTGCTCCCGCGTCAGCGGCAAAGCGGATCGCTTCAGGAGCGGCCACATTGAACTGACGAGCGTCGTCCTTCAGGTTCTTGGCATCGAGGCCGTTGGGCATACGAACAGGGAGGATCTTCGCACCCGGTGCGAGGCCAAATGCTCCGTCGCCGCCGCCACTCTTGCCAGTGCCAGCGATGATCGCCGCCATGCTGGTCCCATGCCCGTCATAATCCGTTCGCTCGTCTCCAGGACGAGCGGGCGCGAGATCCTTTCCTTGGAGTACTTGACCTTGAAGGTCAGCCCCGCTGGCATCCACACCACTGTCGATGACAGCGACGGTGACACCCACACCCTTACTGATCTGCCAAATCTCCTCAGCGCCCATGGCTGTCAGATACCACTGCTGAGAACGGACCGAATCGGCATGAGCAGGGCCAGCGGCGACGCCTACCAGCAGCATCCCCAGAGCGGTTGTGACGATCCTGCTGGTACGCATCTGCTTCCTCTATGACTCAGTCGATGACCGGCGGCGCAATGCGACGGGTCCCCGGCTGCCAGGTCTCTTCGTCCTCGACAAGGTAGTCGGGGCGCTGGCCCCGGTTCTCCTCGTCGCGGGTGCCTCCGCGCACCAGACCCGTACCACCCGGCGTGAACGGACGCGCGGTCGCGTCACCGGCTCCCTGCTGCGGGCGCCCGCCGACGATGCCACCCTGCTCGTAGGCAAGACGACGGCCTGCGCCGCCACCCTGACCGACACCACCACCGGCGTGGGGCATCCCTGCTCCCATGCCGCCGCCCATCGGGCCGCGAATGCCGCTGCTGGTGCCGCCTTCCTGACCGATGACAGTGCCTCGCGGAAGGCCGGTGACCGGACGGCCGCCGGCAGTGGTCGGCGGCATCGCGCGGCCCCCGGTGATCCCCTGCTCACGCGGGAGCGCGGACGTGGGGCCGAGGGGCCCGACGGCGCCTCGCCCCGTGAGCGAGGGAAGGGCCTTGCCTCCGCTGGTCGGGCTCACCGGGCCGGGGCTGGCCGGAGGGCGAACCGCAGCCGTCGACGGAAGGGCCACAGGCGGAAGAAGCGGCATGTCCGGCCTGGAAACCGGCGGTTGCGGCGTCGGCGTCGTGACCGGAGGAGTCGTAATGGGCGGAGGGAGAGTGCCAACGCTGTCAATACCGAGGTCAACAGGCTTCTGCGGATGAGCCACGCCACCCGGTCCCGTAGGACCGTTGATGTGTGACAGCCCCTCAGAGCCTCTGCTGTTGCCACTGGTTTGATACGACGCGCCAGACTCGCCGTTCGCGCCTACGTACCCAGCAGGGCGATCGCGCTCGATCGAGTAGGAGTCGACACCGTCAACATTCGTCGGCACAAAATGAGTCGGAGGCGGCTGAAAAGTCGGCACCTCCATCTTCCCCATCTCCGAACTCGCCTGCGCATACGTCTGCGACAGCTTCCGCATCTCCGCGGCCGCCGCCTCCCGCAAGTGGTCCTCCTTCGCCTGGAGGACCGCCTGGGCCTTCTGCGACACCACCGCCGCGTCCGGGTCGTTGTGCGCCTTGTTCGCCGCGGCGAGGTTCTCCTTGGCGTCCGCGTGGGACGTGTAGCGCGGGGCCGCGCTCTGTGCCTGGGTGATCGCTTCCGAGGCGTGGCCCAGCCACGTGGAGGCGCCGTCGCTGTAGTCGGCCAGGCGGTACGTCGCGTTGGCCAGGCTGTTGCCCCAGTTCGTGAACTCGGTGAACGCCTCGCCCTTCCACTCCACGCGCTCGGGCCGGAACTGGAGCATCTGGGCGATCTTGCGGATCTCCCCTGCCGCCGACGCGAGCTTCTCCGAAGCGACCCGCACGTACGCCGGGCTGGCCTCGTCCAGCCACTGGAGCATCTCCTCGTGGGACATGCCCTCGAACGACGTCGAACCGCCGCCCTTACCCTGACCCATCTCCTCGTCCCTACTTCCCCGTTGACTTCCCTGCCGAGTTCTCTGTCGAGTTCTCTGCCGACTTCCCTGCCGACACGTGCTCGTTGACTCGCCCGTCGCCCGTCGACCGTGCGCCGCCCCGGCGCGCCCGCGTCCCCGTCCCCACCGGCCCACGGCCGGCGCGCGGCTACTTCAAGCTGCCGTTGCCGCCGGCGGTCTCCCCGCCCTTGGCCTGTTCGCGCCTCGCCGCCTCGTCCTTGGCGACCTGCTGCGCCACCGGATCCCTGTCGTAGTCGTAGTACGTCTCCGTGCGCTGGTGGATCAGCGCCATCTTGCGCCGCTGTTCCTCGTCCAGGCCCTCGAACCCGTCCTTCGACGCGAGTACCGCGATGCCCATGCCCTCGAGGCAGTCGTGCAGCAGGCCGGACAGCTTCTCCAGCTGCTTGATGACCGTGTCGTACGCGCCGAAGACGCCGTGCGCCTCGTGCCAGGACGCTCCGCCGCCACCGAACTGGGGGCGCACCATCGGGTCCGCGCCGACGTTCGTCGCGCCGGCCGGGGACTTCTTCAGTTCGGTGATCAGCTTGTCGACGCGGACCTTGAAGTCGGCCATCGACTCCGGGTCGTACAGCGCGGACGCCATGGCCGGGTTGACCATCCGCAGCTGCCGCTCGTCCGCGCCCATCGGCTTGTTCTCGTCCGCACCCATGCCCTCAGACGCCTCCCCGTTGCGTCGACCGTGCGGGCAGCCGTGCGGCCCCGTGCGGTCCGATACTTCCGTTGCTCCTGTACTACGGGATAACTGTAGTCAGCACCAGTGACACCGTGCATCCCTGGATTGCAGAAGCAACTTGGATCACACCGAGACCCCCGGTGGAAACGGGGCAAAGCGCCACCCACCCAGCATCTCGCGACGACCCCGGGACTCAGCCGTTCCCCACCGCCGCCTGCGGCCTGATCGGCAGTCGGTTGACCGGGCGGCCCGTCGCCGCCCGTACCGCCGACGCCACCGCCGCCGGCGACGTGACCACCGGTACCGCGCTCGCCGCCTTCGCGCCGAACGGGGCCACCACGTCCCGCTCTTCGACCAGCTTCACGATCCTGATGTCCGGGGCGTCCAGCGCCGTCGGCAGCGCGTAGCCCGTCAGGTCGGGGTGGCGGACCAGGCCGCGCGCGGTGCGCAGGTTCTCCGTGAGTGCCGCGCCCACGCCCTGGGTGACCCCGGCCTCGATGCGGGCCGCCAGCTGGGCCGGGTTGAGCACGCGGCCGACGTCCTGGGCGACCGCCAGCTCCACCACCCGTACCGAGCCCAGTTCGATGTCCACGTCCACCACCGCGCGGATCGCGCAGAAGGCCAGGCCCACGAACGCGTCGCCCTGGCCCGCCTCGTCCAGCGGCTCCGTGGGGTGCGGGCGGCACTGGGCCGTGGCCCACAGTTCCTTGCCGTCCATCGCCTCGGTGACCGTGGTCGACAGCACGCCGTCGTACGACGTGATCTTGCCGTCGGTGATCTGGAGCAGCTCCGTGGACATCCCGAACTTGTGCGCCAGGGGCTGCAGGAGCTGGGTGCGGACCATCTTCGCCGCCCGCTCCACCGCGCCGCCCGACACCCAGGTGTGGCGCCCGTGCGCCGCGGGCCCGGCGGGCGGCTGGTCGGTGTCGACCGACGCGACCCGCACGTCCTCGATACCCAGGGTCTCCTGGACGACCTGGCGGGCCAGGGTGGAGAAGCCCGAACCCGTCTCCACCGCCGCGCAGATGACCGTCGCGACGCCGTCGTGGACCTTCACGGTGGCCGTCGAGACCTCGTCGGCCCCCTCGGCGCCCAGCATGTGCACCATGCCCAGGGCGTAGCCCACGCCCCGGCGCACCGCCTCCGGCTCGCCCGCGCCCTCCGGGCCGCCGGGCAGCAGCCACTCGTCCTCGGGGGCGTCCTTGGGCAGCGCGGGGAGGGGGAAGTCCCGTACGGCTTCGAGGAGTTCGGCGACCGGGGCCGGGCAGGTGACCGTCTGGCCGGTGGGCAGGATGTCGCCGGTGGCCAGTACGTTGCGCAGCCGCAGCTCCACCGGGTCCAGGCCGAGGCGCGACGCGATCTTGTCCATCTGGGCCTCGTAGGCGGCGCACACCTGCATCGCGCCCTCGCCCCTGACGTGGCCCGAGGGCGGGTTGTTCGTACGGACCGCCCAGCCCTCGACGAAGGCGTGCGGGACGACGTACGGACCGCAGGCGAAGGCCACGGCGGCGGCCAGGGACTCCGCGGAGTCGTCCGCGTAGGCGCCCGCGTCCAGCAGGACCTGCGCCTCGACCTTCACCAGACGGCCCTCGGCGTCGGCGTGGTGGCGGTAGCGCAGCAGCGTCGGGTGGCGGTGCGGGTGGCCGAGGAAGGACTCCTCGCGCGTCGCGGTGAGCTTCACCGGGTGGCCGGTGCGCAGCGCCAGCAGGCCCAGCGGGATCTGGAAGCCGGGGTCCTCGCGGTCGCCGGTGGCCCCGGGCACTCCGGTGACGACGACCTTGACCTGGTCGGGTCCGAGCCCGAAGCAGGCGGCGGCCAGGTCGCGGTCGGTGTGCGGGTCGGTGGACGCGGTGTAGATCTCCACGCCGCCGTCGGGGCGGGGCACGGCGAGCCCGGCCTCGGCGCCGATGGGCGCGGGGTCCTGGCGGCCGATGCGGTACAGGCCCTCGACGACGACCTCGCCGGTCGCCTCGGGATCGCCGTAGCTGAGCGGGATGTGCCGGACCAGGTTGCCGTCGGGGTGCAGCGGGGGCGCCTCGAAGGCCTGCTCGGGGTCGGTGACCGGGTCGAGCAGTTCGTACTCGACGGCGATCGCGGCGGCGGCCAGCCGCGCGGTGTCGGGGTGGTCGGCGGCGACGGCGGCGATGGCCTCCCCGTGGTGGCGGACCACCTCGGAGGCGAAGACCGGCCGGTCGGCGACCCTGCGGCCGTACGCGCGGTCGCCGGGGATGTCGTCGGCGGTGACCACGGCCCGTACGCCCGGCATCGCGGCGGCGGCGCTGGTGTCGACGGAGACCACGCGCGCGTGCGCGTGCGGGGAGCGCAGCAGCGCGGCCCACAGCAGGCCCTCGGCCCACAGGTCGGAGGCGTACGGGAAGGTGCCCTCCGCCTTCGCGCGCGCGTCCGCGGGGGGCAGCGACGCGCCGAGGCCGTGCGCGGGCGGCTCCTGCCGGGGTCCGTCGACCGCCGTGGTGGCGGTGGCCGCGTCGTTGCTCACGCCATGCCTCCGTCGTGCGGGTGGGGAACTTGGTGCGGGACGCGGGCCTGGTCGGCGCCGCCCTCCGCGGCCGTGCCGGACGCGCGCTCGGCGACGACCTCGCGCACGGCCTCCAGGACGCCCCGGTAGCCCGAGCAGCGGCACAGGTTGCCGCACAGCGCCTGGCGGGTCTCCAGGTCGCTGGGGTCGTGGTTGCCCTCCAGCAGGTCGTGCACCGTCATCGCCATGCCGGGGACGCAGAAGCCGCACTGCACGGCGCCGCAGCGGGCCAGGGCCCGCTGGACGTCGGAGGGTTCGCCGTCGGCGGCGAGGCCCTCGACCGTACGGACCTCACTGCCCGCCGCCGTGGCCGCGGGGACCAGGCAGGAGGCGACGAGGCGGCCGTCGACCTGGACGTTGCAGGCGCCGCACTCGCCCTGGGAGCAGCCGTCCTTGGCGCCCGCGAGGCCCAGGCGCTCGCGCAGCACGTAGAGCAGCGACTCGCCGATCCAGGCGCCGGTGACGGGCCGGTCGGCGCCGTTGACGCGCAGGACGTACGAGGTGTGGGGGTGCTCGTCGGCGGGGACCCGGGCAGGCCCGGGCGCGGGGTCGGCCACCGCGTGCGGGATGTCCTCGGCCCCGGGGGCGTCGTCCGGTGCGCCCTGGGGCTCCGGTACGGGGACGGGAACGGCGACGGGGGCGTGCGGCCCGTCCTCGGCCTCCTGCGGCGCGTCCGCCGACGCTTCGACCGGCTCCGCGGCCACGGGGGGCGCGGCCGGCGGTCCGACGGGTCCGGCGGCGAAGGGCTCGGCACTGTGCGGGGGCCGCACGCCGTCGGCCCCGGTGAACGGTCCGGCCGGCTCGTGCGGTTGCCCCTCGGGGTCCTCGTCGGCCACGAAAGGCGCGGAAGCCACGGAGGTCGCGGAGGTCGCGGAGGCCACAGCCGACGGGTCCTCCGGGGGCGCGGCCTCGACGACCGGCTCCTCCGGCACCACGGCGTCCTCCGACGGCGCCGAACCCTCCGGCACCACAGCGCCCTCCGGCACCACCGGATCCGGGCCCGTCACCGCACCGCCCGCGTCCGGGACCCGCTCGTCCTCGCCCGGCCCGCCCTGCCCCGGCACGAAGACCGCGCCCGGCTCCGGCGCGAACGCCTCCTCGGCACCGCCCTCCGGCTCCCGGGCGGGCTCCACGCGCGCGTGGAGCCCGGTCTCCGGCGCGACGCCTTCCGTACGGGCGGCGTCCACGACGGGCACCTCGTGCCCGGACGGGTCCTCGGCGAACGCGTCCGCGGCGAGGGCGCCCCCGGCCGGCGCGACGTCCTCCTCGCGCGCGTACGGCTCGGGCTCCGCCGTCCCGTACGCGTGCTCCTGCGCCCACGGCGCGCGGGCGCCGCCCGGCAGGGTGGGCGGGGCGGTCGAGGTGTCCGCGCCCCACGGGGCGGGCTGCTGCTGCGCCCACTGGTCCATCAGCGCCGAGGTGGTGAACTCCCCCGACTCGTCCGGCAGGTCGCCCCCGGCGAGCGGGATCGACCACTGTCCGGTCATCTGGGAGGGGTCGGGGAAGCGCCACTCCGCGGTCGCGTGCGGATCGTGGGCCGGCTCCGGCGCGGGGGGTACGGGCGCCCCGGCGGAATCGGGCGCCTCGGGCCACTGCACGACCCAGGTCCCGGTCGCCCCCGGGTCGGTGGCGGCGCCGGGGGTCACCGGCGCGGGGATCTGCGGCGGCACGTACCCGTGGCCGGGCGCGGCCAGCGGCGCGGCGTCCAGCTCGAAGTCCGGGGGGAGCTGGACGAAGGCGGTCGCGTCGCTCTCGTACTCCCCGCGCGGGATGGGCTGCCAGCCGCCCTGGTGGTGGCCGCCGTGGCCGCCGTGCTCCCGGTGATCCCGGTTCTCGTTCTCTTCGCTCACGACAGCGCCCTCCCCAGTGCTCGTCGGGCCAGCACGGCGACGGTGCGCCGCAGGTGCAGTACGCCGGGCGGCAGCTGCTCCTCGCCCGGCGGGTCGGGGACGCACGCGGCGGCGACGTACTCGCCGAACGCGTTCAGCGCCTCCGGCGCCAGGCCCCGGTGGCCGTCCCAGTCGATCAGCGAGGCGATCCAGCGCTCGGCCTCCAGCGGGCGCAGCGGCATCGGCGCTATGGCGCCGACCGCGCAGCGCACCCCGCGCCGGGCCGGATCGAGGACGACCGCCACGGAGGCGGTGGCGCGGCCGGGGCCGGTGCGGCCGGTCGCCTTGAGGAAGACCTGGGGGGCGTGCAGCAGGGGCACGCGGACGTAGCCGATGAGTTCGGCGGGGCCGAGCAGGTCGCGGCCCGCCAGCAGGTGGGAGACCGGGATCTCGCGGCGGGCGCCGCCCGGTCCCGCGATGACCAGCTCCGCCTCCAGGGCGGCGAGCACCGGCAGGGAGTCGCCGGTGGGGGCGGCGGTGGCGATGTTGCCGCCGAGGGTGCCCGCGTTGCGGATCTGCGGGGGCCCGGCGGCGCGGGCGGCGGCGGCGAGGGCGGGGATCAGGGCGGCGAAGTCGGGGCGGCCCATGCGGGCGTGGGTGAGCCCGGCGCCGAGCAGGGCGTGGCCGTCCTGGTAGCGCCAGCCGCGGATCTCGTTGACCCGGCCGAGCCCGACGAGGCCCGCGGGGCGCAGCCGGCCGCGGTTGACGGCCGCCATGAGGTCGGTGCCGCCCGCGACGGGCACGGCGGCGGGCATGGCGCTGAGCGCCGCCACGGCCTCGTCGAGCGAGGCCGGCAGCGTCACGGAGTGCGCCGCCTGCGGTGCGTGCGTGGTCAACCCAGCTGCCCCTTCCCGGTCTCCCGGCTGTCCCGGCTCTCCCGCCTGTGTTGCCGTACCGTACGTGCTCACAGCCCGGACGTGGCAACTCTGGCACATCTTCCGGGCCGACCGACGCGAGGGTCCGCGAAGCACGGATCCGTCCCGGAAGGGCAGGACGCCCCGGACGCACCTCCCGGGGGTGATGGTCCGCTTTCGGCGCGTTCGGCGAGCCTTGTACGACTTGTGCCTCACGGCCGTCCACGGTCCCAGGCGGCGGCGTCCGGGGCGGGCAGCGCCCCGACCGGCTCACACGTTTGGGGGCGACCCCTCGATCGGGCGTCCGATCACGCCGGGTCGCCGCTGCCACGGCAACGGGCCGCCCGGTGGCCGGTAGTCGACCCCGAGGGCGTCAAGGCGCGCGTAGTGGACGGCCATTCGCTCCCGGAAGCCCTCGAAGTCCCGCTCGCGCGGGTCGGGCAGCCGGGACCAGGCCACCTCGGCGAAGGCCGCCAGGCGCGGGAAGACCTGGTAGTCGACGCGGGAGCGGTTCTCCATCACCTCGGTCCAGACGTTGGCCTGGGTGCCGAGGACGTGGGCGGCGGCCTCGGCGGACAGCCGCGGCGGAACCGGTTCGAAGCGGTAGACGTCCTCCAGGGTGCGCACGAAGCCGATGGGGACGGGCTCGTCCTCGCCGGGGGCCTGCCGGTGGTCGAGGTAGACCTGCTGCTCGGGGCACATGACGACGTCGTGGCCCGCCTCGGCGGCGGCGATCCCGCCGGCGTAGCCGCGCCAGGAGGAGACGGCGGCGCCGGGCGCCAGGCCGCCCTCCAGGATCTCGTCCCAGCCGATCAGACGGCGCCCGCGCGCGGCGAGCCAGCCGTCGAAGTGCCGGATGAACCAGGACTGCAGGCCGTCCTCGTCGCCGACGCCGAGCTCCTCGATGCGGGCCTGGGCGAGCGGGGACTCCTTCCACTGGTCCTTGGGGCACTCGTCGCCGCCGACGTGGACGAAGGGCGAGACGTCGGCGGGGAAGAGGTCGAGGACCTCCTCGAAGACGCCCTCGTAGAAGCGCAGGACGTTGTCAGTGGGGGCGAGTACGTTCGGATTGACCCCCCAGGTGTCCCAGACGGAGAGGGCGGTGGTGTCGATGACGTCGGAGTTGCCCAGTTCGGGGTACGCGGCGATGGCGGCCTGCGAGTGTCCCGGGATGTCGATCTCGGGCACGACGCGGATATGCCGGGCGGCCGCGTAGGCGACGATCTCGCGGATGTCGTCCTGCGTGTAGAAGCCGCCGTGCGGCACGTCGGTCCACAACGGGGAAGCCCGGTGGCCCCACTTGGTGCGGGCGCGCCAGGACCCGACCTCGGTGAGCCGGGGGTGGCGCTTGATCTCGATGCGCCAGCCCTGGTCGTCGGTCAGGTGGAAGTGGAAGACGTTCAGCTTGTGGGCGGCGAGCAGGTCGAGGTAGCGCAGGACGTCGGCCTTGGGCATGAAGTGCCGTGCGACGTCGAGCATCAGGCCGCGCCAGGGGAAGCGGGGCGAGTCGGTGACGGTGAGGGCGGGCAGCCGGCGCTCGGCCGCGCCGGCCGGGGCCTTGCGGTAGGCGTCGGGGCCCAGGAGCTGACGCAGTGTCTGGGCGCCCCAGAAGACGCCCGCGGCGCTGCCGCCCTCGATCAGGACGTCGACGTCCTCGACGGAGCCGTCGGTGGAGAGCCGGTAGCCCTCGGGGCCGTGCTCGCGCCCGATCTCCGGGCTGACGCGCAGGCGTACGGAGCGGGGGCCCGTGCCCGGCGGGAGCGGCAGGCCCGTGGCGGCGCCGGGTTCGGCCCGCAGCCAGCGGGCCGTGTCCTCGGTGCCGGGGCCCGCGTCGAGGGTGGTGTCGGCGCCGAGGGTGCGGTGGCCGGCGCCCTCTTCGCGTACGACGGTCCTCAGGGGCGCGGGGAGCAGGGCCCCGTGCTGGTGGTCGCTCATGACGTGCTGACCTTTCGGGTCGGGTGTGCGGCGCGACGCGCGGTTCAGTCCTTGACCGCCCCGCCCAGTCCGGAGACGAGGCGGCGCTGGACCAGGACGAAGAAGACGAGCACGGGGACGGTCATCACGGTGGACGCCGCCATGATCCCGCCCCAGTCGTTCTCGTCGGGCTTGAAGAAGACGAGCAGGGCCATCGGCAGCGTCGACTGCGAGGTGTCGCTGATGAGGAAGGACTTGGCGAACAGGAAGTCGTTCCAGGTGGAGATGAAGGAGAAGACGCTGGTGGCGACGAGGCCGGGGAAGACCAGCGGGAACAGGATCTGCCACAGGAAGCGGGTCCGGCTCGCCCCGTCGATGGCGGCCTGCTCCTCCAGCGCCTCGGGCACCGCCTTGACGAAGCCGCGCAGCATCCAGATCGCGAAGGGCAGCGAGAAGGCGATGTGCGGCAGGATCAGCGAGCCCAGGGTGTTGAGCTGGCCGAAGTCCCGCATCAGGAAGAACAGCGGGATGGTCAGGGCCTCGATCGGCACCATCTGGGCGACCAGGAACATGATGAGCAGGGTCGTGCGGAAGCGGAAGCGGAACCGGGTGACGGCGGTCGCGGCGAGGAAGGCGATCAGCGCGGAGGCCACCACGACGGTGCCCGCGACGATCAGCGAGTTCAGGAAGTAGCGCCCGAAGTCCTGCTGTTCGAAGACGCGCCGGAAGGAGTCCAGGGACGGCGAGAGCGTCCAGGGGCGCGGCTCGGTCGACTGGACCTCGCCCGCCGGCTTGAAGGCGGAGAGCACCATCCAGTAGAGCGGGAAGGCGACGGCGGCCGCGACGAGCAGCGCGGTGGCCTCGGCGGCGAGCCGTCCGGGGCGGCGCACGAGCGTACGGGCGGGGGTGCGGGCGGCGGTGCGGGCGGGGCTCACAGTTCTTCCCCCTGTCGGCGCAGCAGGCGCAGGTAGACCAGTGTGACGGCCAGCAGGATCAGCAGCATGACGACGCCGATGGCGGAGCCGAGGCTGTACTGGGAGGAGGCGAACGCCTTCTGGTAGGCGTACACGTTGAGGACGAGGTTCTGCCCGGCGATGCCGCCGCCGTTGGTCATCACGTAGATCTGGGTGAAGACCTTGAAGTCCCAGATGATCGACTGGATGGTGACGACGACCAGGATGGGCCGCAGCATCGGGGCGGTGACGGACCGCCAGGTGCGCCACTGCGAGGCGCCGTCGAGCGCGGCGGCCTCCAGGACCTCGGAGGGGATCGCGCGGATGCCCGCGTACACGGTGACCATCACGAACGGGAACGAGCACCAGACGACCTCGAAGAGGACCAGGGCGAAGGCGCTGTAGCGGCCGTAGGTCCAGGAGTGGTCGCCGAGCCCGAGCACCTTGTTGACCGGTCCGAAGTCGGGGTCGAAGAGGAAGACCCAGACGGTGGAGCCGGTGACGGCCGGGGTGGCCCAGGCGCCGAGCGCGGCCATCATCAGCGCGAGCCGGGGCACGGCGCGGATCCGGGTGAGCAGCACGGCCAGGGCGCAGCCCACGGCGAGGGTGCTGACGACGCAGGCGGCGGCGAACAGCACGGTGGCGAGCAGGACCTGCCAGAACTGGCCGTCGGAGAACAGCTCCGCGTAGTTGCCCAGGCCCTTGAAGGAGGTCGGCTGCCCGCCGCTGACCTGGGCCTGGGTGTACTCCAGGAACGAGATCAGGCCGAGCTGGTAGATCGGGTAGACCAGGAGCGCGCCGATGGCGACGAGCGCGGGGAGCAGGTAGAGCCAGGGGGTCCAGCCGGCGCGGGCGCGGGGCCCCGCGCCCTTGCGGGCGGGGGGCGTCGGCGGCGCGGCCGCCTCGCGCGGCTCGGTGAGGGTGCCGTTGGCCATGGCGGTCAGCCCGCGGCGGCGAAGGCCGCGTCCATCTTCTTGGCGGCGGCGTCGGAGGCGGCCGCGACGTCCTTGCGGCCGCTGACGACCTCCTGGAACATCGTCGGCAGCACCAGCGAGGCGTCGATCTGGCCCCAGCCGGGCGACGCGGGGACGAACTTGGCGCCGGCGCCCAGGGTGTCGATGAAGGGCTTGACGAACGGCTGCTTCTTCGCGGCCTCGGCGCGCACGTCGGTGTAGGTGGGCAGGAAGCCCATGGCGTCGAAGAGCCGCCCCTGGGCCTGCTTGCCGGTGAGGGACTTCATCAGGTCGACGGCGAGCGTGCGGTGGGCGCTGGACTTGAGCACGCCGATGTTGTTGCCGCCCGCGAAGGCGGGGGCGATCGAGCCGGGGGCGACGCCGGGCAGCGGCACCACCGCGTACTTGCCCTTGACGGTGCCCGCCTCGACGGCGGCGTGGCTGAAGTCGCCGCCGATGGCCATGGCGGCCTTGCCGGAGGCGAAGGCGGTGACGGTCGCGTTGCCGCCCATGGAGGCGCACTTGGCGGCGGGGCAGTTGGCGTCGCCGAACAGCGAGGTGTAGGCCTCGATGCCCTTGCGGGCGGCGGCGCTGTTGACGGCGGACTTGTAGGCGGGGCCGGTGCCGGTGGCGAGTTCGCCGCCGTGGGCCCAGATGAACGGCATGGCGCCGTAGGTGTACGCGCCGCCGACCGCGAGTCCGTACAGCTCGGGCCTGGCCTGGTGGACCTTCTTGGCCGTGGAGATCAGCTCGGCCTGGGACTTGGGCGGCTGGACGCCCAACTCCTCGAAGACGTCGGTGCGGTAGTACAGGGCGCGGACGCCGACGAACAGGGGCGCGCCGTAGACCTTGCCGTCGACGGTGACCGACTGCCGCGCGGTGGCGTCGGCGTCCTTGGCGTCGGCCCAGGCGTCGAACTCGGCGGTGACGTCGGCGAGTCCGCCGTCCTTGACGTACCCGGCGGTGTCGGTGTTGCCGTACTCGATGACGTCGGGCGCGCTCTTGGGATCGTTGAAGGCGGCCTTGATGCGCTGGGCGCGGGTGTCTACGGGGATGTACTCGACCTTCACCTCGGCGCCCTTGTTGCGCGCCTCGAAGGCCTTCACCGCCTCGTCGACGACCTGCTCCTTGGGCTTGTTGCCGACCTCCTGGAACAGCCAGACGCGCAGGGTGCCGCTCTTGTCGTCCTGCTTGGCGCTGGTGTCCGAGGTCTGCGGGGCGCAGGCGGTGGCGGCGAGGCCGGCCAGCGCGAGCGCCGTGATCGGGAAGGCGGTTCGGGCAGAAAGCCTGGCAGGAAGCTTCATGGCGGTGGTCCCCTCCGATGGCGTTGCAGCATGCGCAACGGTCGTTTCGTGCTGCACAACACGCAGGAGGTTAGGCGGGCCCCAACGGCCGGACAAGAGGTCTCAACCACTCTGTGACCAGCGGTTGCAGGGGGTGCAACGGCGAGCGGGGTGCCGGGCGGCCCGCGCGGGGCCCCGGGAACGCGAAACGGCCCCCGGACGCGCACCGTGGTGCGCGTCCGGGGGCCGTCCCGGCGCGGTGGGAACCCGAAGTCCCGCGAGCCCGGGGGCTCGTGGGCTCGTGGCTACTTCTTGTCGTTCCCGCCCTTGTCCTTGTCCCCGCCGGGGCCCATGGACTCGTAGATCTCCTTGCACATCGGGCAGACCGGGTACTTCTTCGGGTCGCGACCCGGTACCCAGACCTTCCCGCACAGCGCCACCACGGGAGTGCCGTCGAGGGCGCTCGCCATGATCTTGTCCTTCTGGACGTAGTGGGCGTAGCGCTCGTGGTCGCCGTCGCCGTGCGACACCTGCGGCGTCGGCTCTACGAGGGTCCCCGTACCTGCCCCGCGCTCGGGCTCAAGAGTGCTCATGGAGTCCAAGGGTACCCACCCCGGGCGCGCTCAGTTCAGGCTCGGGTCGTCCGGGTACGTCGCCACCATCGCCAGCTCGCCGCGCTGGCGCCGCAGCACCGCCCGCCACAGCGCACGCGGCACCGGCGAGGAGACGTCGCCCGGCTCGGACTCCACCACGTACCAGGCGCCGTCGGCCAGCTCGTCCTCCAGCTGCCCCGGGCCCCAGCCCGCGTACCCCGCGAAGATCCGCAGCGAGCCGACCGCCCTGGCCAGCAGCTCCGGCGGGGTCTCCAGGTCGACCAGGCCGATCGCCCCGTGCACCCGGCGCCAGCCGAGCGGGCCCTCGTCGCCGGGGATCACCGCGACCCCGAGCGCGGAGTCCAGGCCGACCGGACCGCCCTGGAAGACCACCCCCGGCTCCCCCGCAAGCGGCGCCCAGTCCTCCAGGATGTCGCCGACCCCGACCGGGGTCGGGCGGTTCAGGACCACGCCGAGCGAACCCTCGTCGTCGTGGTCGAGGAGCAGCACCACCGCGCGGTCGAAGTTGGGGTCCGACAGCGCGGGCGTGGCGACGAGCAGCCGCCCTGTGAGCGAGGACACCTCGGGCATGGGAGACATGATCCCGCATATTCGCCGCGCGCGGGGCGCTCCGGCCGGACCGGCCAGACGACCCGCTCCGGCCAGCGCGGACACCGCTCGCACGGCCGAAAACGGATGCTCACCCTCCGCGAGGGGACGGCGACGGAGGGTGTTGTGCCGAATTCATTACATCTGTGGGCCCCCCTTGGCCTTACGGGACAGGGGTAGAAGCCCCTTACCCTTTTCTCTTGGCCCCTGCCCCTCCTTCCGGAACGCGAGATTCATGACCGGCACCGACGATGTCCTGCTTGTCCACGGCGGAACCCCGCTGGAGGGCGAGATCCGCGTCCGCGGCGCGAAGAACCTCGTGCCCAAGGCGATGGTCGCCGCCCTGCTCGGCAGCGAGCCGAGCCGACTGCGCAACGTGCCCGACATCCGCGACGTCCGCGTGGTGCGCGGGCTGCTCCAGCTGCACGGCGTGACCGTCCGCCCCGGCGACGAACCCGGCGAGCTGGTCCTGGACCCGACGCACGTGGAGTCCGCGGACGTCGGCGACATCGACGCCCACGCGGGCTCGTCGCGCATCCCGATCCTGTTCTGCGGCCCGCTGCTGCACCGCCTCGGCCACGCCTTCATCCCGGGCCTGGGCGGCTGCGACATCGGCGGCCGTCCCATCGACTTCCACTTCGACGTGCTCCGCCAGTTCGGCGCGACCATCGAGAAGCGCGCCGACGGCCAGTACCTGGAGGCCCCGCAGCGGCTGCGCGGCACCAAGATCCGGCTGCCCTACCCCTCGGTCGGCTCGACCGAGCAGGTGCTGCTCACCGCCGTCCTCGCCGAGGGCGTCACCGAGCTGTCCAACGCGGCCGTGGAGCCGGAGATCGAGGACCTCATCTGCGTACTGCAGAAGATGGGCGCGATCATCTCCATGGACACCGACCGGACCATCCGGATCACCGGTGTCGACAAGCTCGGCGGCTACACCCACCGCGCCCTGCCGGACCGCCTGGAGGCGGCCTCCTGGGCGTCCGCGGCGCTGGCCACCGAGGGCAACATCTACGTGCGCGGCGCCCAGCAGCGCTCGATGATGACCTTCCTCAACACCTACCGCAAGGTCGGCGGCGCCTTCGACATCGACGACGAGGGCATCCGCTTCTGGCACCCCGGCGGCCAGCTGAAGTCGATCGCCCTGGAGACGGACGTCCACCCGGGCTTCCAGACCGACTGGCAGCAGCCCCTGGTCGTCGCCCTGACCCAGGCCACCGGCCTCTCCATCGTCCACGAGACGGTGTACGAGTCCCGGCTCGGCTTCACCTCGGCGCTGAACCAGATGGGCGCCCACATCCAGCTCTACCGCGAGTGCCTGGGCGGCTCCGACTGCCGCTTCGGCCAGCGCAACTTCCTGCACTCGGCGGTCGTCTCCGGGCCGACCAAGCTGCAGGGCGCCGACCTGGTCATCCCCGACCTGCGCGGCGGCTTCTCGTACCTGATCGCGGCGCTGGCGGCGCAGGGCACCTCCCGGGTGCACGGCATCGACCTGATCAACCGCGGCTACGAGAACTTCATGGAGAAGCTCGTCGAGCTCGGCGCCAAGGTGGAGCTGCCCGGCAGCGCCCTGGTCTGAGACCCGCCGCACCGCCCGGACGCCCCGGGCCCGGCGCGCTCTCGCGTGCCGGGGCCCTTCCAGGGCCGGGGAGCGGGCCCTGGAAGGGCCGGGAGGAAACGGGGCCCCGGAAGGGCCCGGAGGGCCGCCGGGGACGCGGAGAGGGCGGCCACCCCTGTCGGGGTGGCCGCCCTCGTCACGTACTGCGTAGGTCCTGCCGGGGGCTTACTTGCCCTTGGCGGCTTCCTTGAGCTTGGAGCCCGCGGAGACCTTCACGCTGTAGCCGGCCGGGATCTGGATCGGGTCACCGGTCTGCGGGTTACGAGCGGTACGAGCGGCACGGTGGGTGCGCTCGAAGGTCAGGAAGCCGGGGATGGTGACCTTCTCGTCGCCCTTGGCGACGATCTCGCCGACGGTCTCGGCGAGAGCGGCCAGCACGGCGTCGGCGTCCTTGCGGGTCACCTCGGCGCGGTCGGCCAGCGCGGCCACCAGCTCACTGCGGTTCATGTTGTTACTCCCGTGTTCTTCTTGCCTGTGAGGCGTGCCACGCGGCGGCGAAGCCGCATGTTCAACACCAGCGAAAGCTGATGGTGCCAGGGCCCTCTGACAGTCCCGGACCCGGGTCTGGTGTCAGACCCTGGCGCCCGGATACGCATCCTGCCCCCACCAGCGGCGGGAAAGCCAATCCGGCACCCTCCGGAGTCACCCGGAGTCACACGAAAAGCGCCACCTTCTCGTCGTGGTGACGTTCCGTCGACTCCGCCGGACGCCGCGGGGCGACCGGCACAGCCGAACCGCCACCCTACGGGCGGGTTTGCGGGCCCGCACCCCGCGACGCGCCGGTTCAGGCCGACGTGGGCGCCGTCACAGCGGCCCCCGCGGCCTTGGCGGCGTTGCGCACGGCTCCGGCCACCGCGCCCGCCACCTTGTCGTTGAACACCGACGGGATGATGTAGTTCGGGTTCAGCTCGCCCTCGGAGACGACGTCCGCCAGGGCGCTGGCCGCCGCCAGCATCATCTCGGTGTTGACCGTGCGCGACTGGGCGTCGAGCAGGCCGCGGAAGACGCCCGGGAAGACCAGGACGTTGTTGATCTGGTTGGGGAAGTCCGAGCGCCCGGTGGCCACAACTGCCGCCGTCTGACGGGCGATTGCCGGGTCCACCTCGGGGTCGGGGTTCGCGAGCGCGAACACGATCGCGCCCTCGGCCATGGCGGCCACGTCCTCGCCCGAAAGCACGTTCGGGGCCGACACGCCGATGAAGACGTCGGCGTCGACGACGGCCTCCTTGAGCGTGCCGGTGACGCCCTCGGGGTTGGTGTTGTCGGCGATCCAGCGCAGCGGGGACTGCGGGGCCGCGTCCACCAGGTCGGCGCGGTCGGCGTGCACCACGCCGTGGATGTCGGCCACCACGGCGTGCTTGACCCCGGCCGCGAGCAGCAGCTTGAGGATGGCGGTGCCGGCCGCGCCGGCGCCGGACATCACGACCCGGACGTCGCCGATGCCCTTGCCCACCACGCGCAGGGCGTTGGTCAGGGCGGCCAGCACCACGATCGCGGTGCCGTGCTGGTCGTCGTGGAAGACCGGGATGTCCAGGGCCTCGCGCAGCCGGGCCTCGATCTCGAAGCAGCGGGGCGCCGAGATGTCCTCCAGGTTGATGCCCGCGAAGCCGGGGGCGATGGCCTTGACGATCTCGACGATGGCGTCGGTGTCCTGGGTGTCCAGGCAGAGCGGCCAGGCGTCGATGCCGGCGAAGCGCTTGAAGAGGGCCGCCTTGCCCTCCATGACGGGCAGCGCGGCCTTGGGGCCGATGTTGCCCAGGCCCAGCACGGCGGAGCCGTCGGTCACGACTGCGACGGAGTTGCGCTTGATGGTGAGGCGGCGGGCGTCCTCGGGGTTCTCGGCGATCGCCATGCACACCCGGGCCACGCCCGGGGTGTAGATCATGGAGAGGTCGTCACGGTTGCGGATGGGGTGCTTGGACGCCATCTCGATCTTGCCGCCGAGGTGCATCAGGAACGTACGGTCGGAGACCTTGCCGAGCACGACGCCCTCGATGCCGCGCAGCCCCTCGACGATCTCGTCGGCGTGCGCGGTGGAGGAGGCGGCGATCGTGACGTCGATGCGGAGCTTCTCGTGGCCGGACGCGGTGACGTCGAGGCCGGTCACCGAGCCGCCGGACGACTCCACGGCCGTGGTGAGCTGCGAGACGGCGGTTCCACTCGCGGGCACCTCCAGCCTGACCGTCATCGAGTACGAGACGCTGGGTGCCGTTGCCATGACCGGGTTCCTCTGCTTTCCCTAGCTTCGTTGCTGGTTGTCCGATGGTCGCACCTACCTGCGGGTAGCAGGTAATGGTCATTGCGGTTTTGGAAAACCTTTTCCACCATACGAGAAGTTACGGGGAAACAGAAGAGGTCCCCGCCACCATCAGGTGACGAGGACCTCGACTTCGTACGTACGCACTAGGTGGCACCGACCCGCCATGCTCGCCTCGCGGCAAGTGGTCCCTCAAAGGGACGAAGGTTGGGCCCGGGGGCTTGGATCGAGCCGGTGCCACACCCAGGCTAACAAACCACCCCGGCAAGTGATTCCGGCATCGTCGGTTGACTTCGTACGAGTTCCCCGGCGCCCGCGCCCGTCAGTCCCGCAGGAGGTCCGGCACGCCCAGCGCGTCCGGCTCGTCCCGCTCCCCCGAGACCACCGTGAGCTGCTGCGTCGCCCGGGTGAGCGCCACGTAGAGCACCCGCAGGCCGGCCGGGGACTCGTCGGCGATCTCCGCGGGCGAGACGACCACCGTCGCGTCGTACTCCAGGCCCTTGGCCTCCAGCGAGCCCAGCGCCACCACGCGCTCGCCCAGGCCCGCCAGCCAGCGCGCGGCCTCCTCGCGGCGGCGCATGGCCACCACGACGCCCACCGTGCCGTCCACGGTCGCCAGGAGGCGCTCCGCCTCCGCCCGCACCGAGGCCGCCAGGTCCCCGCCCGCCACCGCGAACCGCGGCCGCACGCCCGTGGAGCGCACCGCGCGCGGCGACTCCATCCCGGGCATCGCCAGGGCCAGCACCTTCGCGGCCAGCTCGGCGATCTCGGCCGGGTTGCGGTAGTTCACGGTCAGCGTGAAGCGGCGCCGGGGCCGGGAGCCCAGGGCCTCCTCGCGCGCCTCGGCCGCCTCGTCCGGGTCCGACCAGGACGACTGGGCGGCGTCGCCGACCACGGTCCAGGTGGCGTGCCGGCCGCGGCGGCCGATCATCCGCCACTGCATGGGCGTGACGTCCTGCGCCTCGTCCACGATCACGTGGGCGTACTCGGTGCGCTCCTGGGCCAGCCGCTCGGCGCGCTCGCGGGACGTCTCCTCGCGGACCGGCATCAGCTCCTCCAGGCCCGTCAGCTGGTCCAGCGGGTCCAGCTCGCGTCTCTTCTTCGGGCGCGCCGGAGCGCCCAGCACCGACTGGAGCTCGTCGAGCAGCGCCACGTCGTGCACCGAGTACCGCTCGCGGCGCAGCGAACGGGCCAGCCGGCGCACCTCGCCCGGGTTGAGCACCCGGCGCGCCCAGCGGCCCAGGGACCGCTCGTCGGCCATCGCGGCGAGCACCCCGCGCGGGGTCAGCTCGGGCCACCAGGCGTTCAGGAAGTCGATGAACGGGTCCTCGGAGGTGACGTCCTCGTCGAAGGAGGAGCGCAGCTCGGCGGCCAGCTCCGGGTCGCCCGAGTGGCGGCCCGCCGAGCCGGACTTGGCGTACAGCGCGTCCAGCAGCAGCCTGCGGGCGCGCGGGCGCAGCAGGTTCACCGGGGCGGTGCCGCCCAGCACGTCGTGCCGGATGCGGCGCAGCTCGTCGGCCTCCAGCTCCAGGCGCCGCCCGAAGGCGACCACCCGCAGCCGCTCCGGGGCACGGCCCTGCTCCAGGGCGCCGCGGGCCGCCTTGCGCAGCACCCTCAGCATCCGCGAGGAGCCCTTGACGCGGGCGACCGCGGGGTCGTCGTAGGCGGTGGCCTCCACGCCGTCCACCAGCGAGCCGACGGCCCGGATGGCGACCTGGCCCTCCTCGCCGAGCGAGGGCAGCACGCCCTCGGTGTAGGCGACCAGGAGCGCGGTCGGGGCGACGATGAGGATGCCGCCCGCGTAGCGCCTGCGGTCCTGGTAGAGCAGGTACGCGGCGCGGTGCAGGGCGACCGCGGTCTTGCCGGTGCCGGGGCCGCCCTCGACGTGCGTGACGGAGGCGGCGGGGGCCCGGATGACCAGGTCCTGCTCGGCCTGGATGGAGGAGACGATGTCGCGCATGGTGTGGCTGCGGGCCTGGCCGAGCGCGGCCATCAGGGCGCCGTCGCCGAGCACGGCGAGCTGCTGCCCGTCCAGGTACGCGGTGAGCTCGGGGCGCATCAGGTCGTCCTCGACGCCGAGCACCCGGCGGCCTTTGGAGCGGATGACGCGGCGGCGGACCACCCGGCCGGGCTCGACCGGGGTGGAGCGGTAGAAGGGCGCGGCGGCCGGCGCGCGCCAGTCGATGACCAGCGGCGAGTAGTCGCGGTCCAGCACGCCCAGGCGCCCGATGTGCAGCGTCTCGGCGATGTCGGCGGTGTTGTCGGGCCGCACGGCGTCCTCGTGGGCCTCCACGGCCGTGTAGGCGCCGTCCGGGCCCTTCTCGCCGTCCCTGCCCCGCAGCAGGTCGATCCGGCCGAAGAGGAAGTCCTCGAACTCGTTGTTGAGCCGGTTGAGGTGGATCCCCGCCCGGAAGACCTGGGCGTCGCGCTCGGCGAGCGCGCCGGGGGTGCCGACCTGGCCGCGCTGGGCGGCGTCGTGCATCAGGAACTCGGCCTCGTGGATCTTCTCCTCAAGGCGGCGGTACGCCTGGTCCAGATGTTCCTGCTCGACGCCGATCTCACGGTCCCTGACGGAATCGACCGTGGTTCCAGCGGCTTCCTGCGCGGCCACCGAGGCCCCCTTCTGACGTGCACTGGGCAGCCGTCAACCGTACGCGAAGGGGGCGCCGCTGTCAGTCTCCGTTCCGGCCTGTTCCGCTCACGCGGGTACTTCGACCAGGCGTTTGCCGTCGAAGGTCCTCACCTCGAAGTGGTCGATGTCGTTGGGCTCCATGGCCGCCCCGCCGTGCACGTACAGCGGATGGGTGGCGTCCTTGTGCGGGCTGTCCGGGATGCCGTACCCCCAGGCGGGCACGGACCAGGAGGTGACGACCTCCTCCTCGCCGTTCTTGGCGACGGCGACCAGGCTGCACTTGAGCGGGCCCTTGACGTTCTTCAGCTCCAGGACGGCGTGGGTGCCCCAGCCCTTGGCCTCGGTGCCGACGGTGGCGGTGACCTTGGTGGCCGGATCGGTGCCGGAGGCCTTGTGGGTCATGTGGTGGAAGAAGGCGTCCTCGGCCGGGCTGGTGGGGTGCGGATCGGCCGCCTGGCTCCCGCCGCCGTCACCGCCGGAGGTCGCGACGACGGCCGCGGCGGGCGCGCCGACGACCAGCACGGCCGCGGCCGCCACCAGGTACAGGCCGCGCCTGCGCCGGCGCGCGCGCCCGGCCGCGACCTCGTCGACCAGGCCGCGCAGCAGCCGGGGCGAGGGCTCGGTGCGGACCGGGGCGGGCGGCGCCGGCTCCTTGAGCACGGCCAGCAGCGGCTCCATGCCCGCGAACTCGTCGAGGTGGGCGGCGCAGGTGCGGCAGCCCGCCAGGTGCGCCTCGAACGCGGCGGCGTCCGCCGCGTCCAGAATGCCGAGCACGTACGCCCCCGCGGCGTCGTGCACGGAGTCCTGCCCGTGCCCTGTCATGCCGTGACCCCCCTCTCCTCCAGTGCGAGCTTCATCGAACGGAGCGCGTAGAAGACCCGGGACCTGACCGTCCCGCTGGGTATGCCGAGCGCCTCGGCGGCCTCGTTGACCGTACGCCCCTTGAAGTACGTCTCCACCAGCACCTCGCGGTGCGCGGGCGTCAGGTCGTCGAGCGCGTCCGACAGCGTCATCAGCCACAGCGCCTTGTCGATCTCGTCCTCCGCGGGCAGGACCTCCAGCGGCGACGGGTCGACCTCCTGCGGCCGGGCCTGCCGGCTGCGGTGGTTGTCGATGACGATGCGGCGGGCGACCGTCACCAGCCAGGGGCGGACGGAGCCGGTGGCCCGGTTGAGCTGACCGGCGTTCTTCCAGGCCCTGATGAGCGTCTCCTGCACGACGTCCTCGGCGCGCTGGCGGTCGCCGGCGACGAGGCGCAGTACGTAGGCGAGCAGGGGCCCGGCGTGCTCACGGTACAGCGCGCGGACCAACTCCTCGTCGGGTTCGCCCTGTTGGAACGGTCCGGACCGCGAGGGGGCCCCTCGGTGCCGCGCCCGCTGCGGACGCCCATCGGCCACGGCGGCATCCTTGCGCACCCGAACCTCCCGGTCGAGACCCCGTCCAACTGCTGTCGGGAGTGACTACGTACGGGAGGGGCGGGGCTACTCAACGCGCGCCGCGATTTCTCGGCCGCGGCCGGGCGCGGGGGCCGGCCGGGGGGTCAGAGCGCGGCGGTACGGCGCCGGTGCCGGGCCACCCGTTCGCGGTTGCCGCACACCTCGCTGGAGCACCAGCGCCGCCGCCGCCCGCGCGAGGTGTCCAGGTACACCCGGCCGCAGTTGTCGCCCTCGCACTGGCGCAGCCGGGCCCGCGCCACCGGGTCGGTGAGCAGCTCCACCGCGTCGCGCGCCACGGCCGCGAGCAGCCCGTCGCAGTCGGGCCTGGCGCCCAGCTCCTTGACCAGCTCCCCGCCGTCGCCGCGCACCGCGCGCGGGCCCGGCGGCGCCCCGGCGGCCAGCGCGTTGACGTGGGCCAGGGCCGCGTCGGTGGAGGCGGCGGCGCGGCCGTCCAGCTGGGCCCGCACCAACTGGTCGACGCAGGAGCGCAGTTCGGTGAAGCGGAGCACCCAGCGGGCGTCCACGGGGGCCGTCGGGGTGCCGCGCGGGACGAGCCCCGCTCCGTACAGCCACTCCACCAGCCGCTCCGCGCCGCGGAGTTGCTCCCGGGACACCGGCTGTCCCGTCGCCACGAGGTCCAGACACACGCGCCCGGAGTCGAACCGCCACTCGTACGAGCCCATGGCTCCAGAGTGCCCGCCGCGGGGTGCGGCCGGAACCCCCGCTACCGCAGGGGCGGCGGGTTGTCGTGCAGGATCAGCTGGAACAGGTGGTGGTCGCGCCAGGCGCCGTCGATGTGGAGGTAGCGCGGCGCGGTGCCGATCCGCTCGAAGCCGCTCTTGGCCAGCACCCGCTGGGAGGCGGTGTTGTCCAGGATCGTGCTGGCCTCGATCCGGTGCAGGCCGAGCTCCTCGACGGCGATCCGGCGGCACTCGGCGACCATCCGGGTGGCCACGCCGCGCCCGCCGACCGCGGGGTCGACCCAGTAGCCCAGCGAGGTGGTGCGGAACGGCCCGAGGACCGTGCCGGAGAGCCGGGCGCCGCCGACCACCCGGTCCCCTTCGACCGCGACCACGTGCCGGGTGCCGGGCTCCTCAAGCCGTCTGACCTGCGCCTCGGCCGTGTAGAACTCCTCGGGGCGGTGCGGCTCCCAGGGGCGCATGTGGGCGCGGTTGCGCAGGATGGCGTCGGCCAGGGCGGGCGCGTCGTCGGGGCAGCGGGCGGGGCGGACGACGACGGCGTCCGCGCCGGCCGGGGTGTCGGTGGTGTCGGCGATCATCCGCGTACCGTAGCCCGGCACTTGGACGCTCGAATATGGGGTTGCGACGCTCGCCCATGGTTTGCCAGTGTGTGCGGCCGTTCACTGTACGTATGACTCAGAACCTGCAGCACGGCACCCAGCAGCAGTACCCGCAGCACCCGGCCTACGGGCAGCAGCAGCCGCATCCGGCTCACACACAGCAGTACACCTGGGGGAATCACATGCAGCAGCCGCACGCCCCGGCGCCGCGGCGGCCACGCTCCGCCACGACGTGGCAGGGGGTGGTCCTCGGCTCCGCCACCGTCGCGATGGGCCTGATCGCCGGTGTCTGGTACGCCTTCTCCGTCGCGGTGATGCCCGCGCTCGCCCGCAGCGGCGACCGCGTCTACATCGAGGTCATGCAGAACATCAACGACGTGATCGAGAACCCGCTGTTCTTCGCGAGCTTCTTCGGCGCGCTGATCCTGACGGGCGTCGCCGCCTGGCAGCAGCGCACCACCGCCGCCAAGTGGTGGGTGATCGGCGCCCTCATCGCGTACGGCCTGGTCTTCGTCCTGACGTCCGGCGCCAACGTGCCGCTCAACAACGCGCTGGCGGCGGCCGGCGACCCGGCGAAGATCAAGGACCCGCACGCGGTGCGCGCGGCCTTCGAGAACTCCTGGGTCTTCTGGAACGTGGTGCGCGGCCTGCTGTCCACCGCGGCCCTGGTCCTGCTGGCCAAGGCGCTGCCCCGGCGGCACCGTTCGCTCTGACCCGGGAAGGGGCAGGACAGGTGAGGTACGGCGAAGGGCCCCGGGAAGCCGTCCCGGGGCCCTCGACGCGTACCGGGCCGCCCCGATGGGTGGCCCGGCTCAGTCGGTGGCCCGGCTCAGTCGGTGGCGTACTTCCCGTGCGACGCCGGGTCCAGCGCGAGCCGGTAGCCGCGCTTGACGACCGTCGTGATCAGCCGGGGCGCCCCCAGCGCCGCCCGCAGCCGGGCCATCGCGGTCTCCACCGCGTGCTCGTCGCGCCCCGCCCCCGGCAGCGCCCGCAGCAGGTCGGCCCGGGAGACCACCCAGCCGGGCCGCCGCGCCAGCGCCCCGAGCAGCGCCATCCCGGCGGGCGGCACCGGCCGCAGCTCCCCGTCGACCAGGACGGCGTGCCCCCGGATCTCCACCCGGTGCCCGGCGACCGTCAACGCGCCGGTGCGGGCGGGCAGTTCCCGGCAGAGCAGCTGCACCAGCGGCCCCAGGCGGAAGCGCTCGGGCTGGACGGTGGCGATGCCCCGGGACTGCAGGGCGGCCGCCGTGACGGGCCCCACGCAGGCGCTGAGCACGTCCCGGTCGAGCGCCCCGAGCAGCTCCCCCTCCAGGCCCCGGGCGCGCGCCCGGGCGAGCAGCGAGGCGGCGGCGGGCGCGCTGGTGAAGGTGACCGCGTCCAGGGCCCGGGCCGCGACCGCGTCGATCAGCCGGTCCAGCGGGGCCAGGTCCTCCGGCGGCATCCAGCGGTAGACGGGTACGACGACGACCTCGGCGCCCCCTTCGCGCAGGGCCTCCACGAACCCGGGCAGCGGCTCCCCGTGCAGTTGCAGGGCGACGCGCCGGCCGGCCACGCCGTGCGCGAGCAGCCGGTCGAGGACCTCGGCCAGCGACTCCGAGCCCGGCGACCAGCTCTCGGTGAGGCCCGCGGCCCGGATCGCGCCCTTGACCTTGGGGCCGCGGGCGAGCAGCTCCACCCGCCGCAGCCGGGCGAGGAGTTCGTCCCCGTGCCCCCAGCCGTCGGCCGCCTCGATCCAGCCGCGGAAGCCGATCGCGGTGGTCGCCACCACGACGTCCGGCGGGTTGCCGATCAACTCCTTGGTGGCGCGCAGCAGTTCGGCGTCGTCGGCGAGCGGCACGATGCGCAGGGCGGGCGCGTGCTGGACGGCCGCGCCGCGCCGCTGGAGCAGTGCGCCGAGCTCGTCGGCGCGGCGGGCCGCGGTGACGCCGACGGTGAAGCCCGCCAGCGGCCCCGGCCCGGCCGTCTGGGGACCGTCGTTGCCGTTCATGACGGCCGAGCCTGGCAAGCGACCGTGTCGGTCGCGGTTCCCCGGCATTTCCCCCGGGTTACGGCGCTCCCGCGCATCACACCTCCGCGTAGGCGGGCCGCGGTCCGGTCCCTGCGCCCTCAGCGCTACCCGCCGGGCGGCGCAGGTATACCGTCCAGGTGACCGCCAGGCACGCCCCGTAGAAGACGAGGAACGCGACGAAGGCGGCGGTGCCGGTGCCCGCGCCCCGGAACGACTGCCGGAAGGCGAGGTTGATGCCGAGCCCGCCGAGCGCGCCGACCGCCCCGATGAGCCCCATGGCGGCGCCGGACAGCCGCCGCCCGAGGGCGTCCGCGGCCTCCCCCGCCAGCCCCCGGCGGCCCGCCTCGGCGCGGAAGACGGCCGGGATCATCTTGTACGTCGAGCCGTTGCCGAGGCCGCTGAGGACGAACAGGGCGGTGAACCCGGCCAGGAAGACCGGCAGGGAGCGCTGGATCGAGGCGTAGACCACGACCCCGGTGGCCGCCGCCATCGCCGCGAACGCCCACAGGGTGACCCGGGCGCCGCCGAGCCGGTCGGCCAGCCGCCCGCCGACCGGACGGGCCAGGGAGCCCAGCAGCGGGCCGAGGAAGGTCAGGGAGGCGGCCTGCAGCGGGGTGCGGCCGAAGCCGGACTGCAGGACCAGGCCGAAGGCGAAGCCGTAGCCGATGAAGGACCCGAACGTCCCCACGTACAGGAACGCCAGGATCCAGGTGTGCGGCTCGCGCACGGCCCGGCGCACCGCCCCGGTGTCGTTGCGCACCGGCGCGAGGTTGTCCATGAACAGCGCCGCGCACAGGGCGGCCAGGACGATCAGCGGCAGGTAGGCGCCGAGCAGCAGCCGGGGGTGGGCGGCCCCGGCGATGCCGATGACCAGCAGCCCGGCCAGCTGGACGACGGGGACGCCGATGTTGCCGCCGCCCGCGTTGAGGCCGAGCGCCCAGCCCTTGTGGCGCTGCGGGAAGAAGGCGTTGATGTTGGTCATGGAGGAGGCGAAGTTGCCGCCGCCGATCCCGGTGAGCGCGGCGACCAGCAGGAAGGTGGAGTAGGGGGTGCCCGGCTCCATCACCAGCCAGGCCGCGGCGGTGGGCAGCAGCAGCAACAGGGCGCTGAACACGGTCCAGTCGCGGCCGCCGAAGCGCGCCACGGCGAAGGTGTACGGGACCCGGACGAGGGCCCCGACCAGGGTGGCGGTGGCGATCAGGAAGAACTTCCCGGCGGCGTCGACCCCGTACTCCGGGCCCATGAAGAGCACCAGCACGGACCACAGCGTCCACACCGAGAAGCCGATGTGCTCGCACAGGACGGAGAAGGCGAGGTTGCGCCGCGCGGTGCGCTCGCCGCCCGCGCGCCAGAAGTCCTCGTCCTCGGGCTCCCACCGCTCGATCCAACGGCCGGCCATCACGCACCTCCACGGGGGTCGGTTCAGTGGCCCCGACGCTAGGGAGCGCGCGTTTCCGTCCCGTGCCGACAGGTGACCGCCGGGCAACCTTGCTCTCACCCGCCCGCCCGGCCCCCTGTGAGCCCCGGACGAGGAGCCCCCGGACAGCCCCGGACGGGACGGCGGCATGACGAAGGCCCGGCCACCGAAAACGGCGGCCGGGCCTTCGCCCACATGGGATGAGTGGAGATGGCGGGAATCGAACCCGCGTCCAACGGTGCGGAAACAGGGCTTCTCCGTGTGCAGTCCGCTTCGATTTTCTCAGCCCCGGAGATCACGCGGACGAGTCTCCGACGGGCTCAGTCACTGTTTGATTTCCCCCCTACCCCCGTGACCGGGGCAAGGGGTTTAGATCCCTGAATGACGCCAGGATCCGGGCCGGGACCTCTCCCGGGCTGACGCTCCTCACAGAGGCTTCTGTTCGCTACCTAATCAGGCAGCGAGGGCGAAGCGGGAGTTATCGCTCTTGGTGTTGGCGATTATTGGTTGCGACATATGGTTTACGAGATCATTGCCGCTTCCTCGACACGCTTCCCCTGCTTCGACATCCGCTGTCGAAACCGATCATCCCCATGTTGATTTTTCAATCCTCGCTCCCGCGGGGGGAGCAAGACCATCGTACGTGACCAACGCACGACGGTGCCAGCGTATTCCTCCGAGCCCTACTTCAGGGTGCCGCGCTCGCGGCGCTTGGCCGCCGAGATCACCCGGTCCGTCTCGCGGCGGTCCTGCTTCTCCCGCAGCGTCTGCCTCTTGTCGTACTCCTTCTTGCCCTTCGCCAGCGCGATCTCGACCTTCGCCCGGCCGCCCTTGAAGTACAGCGCGAGGGGCACGATCGTGTGACCCGTCTCCTGCGACTTCGACTCCAGCTTGTCGATCTCGACGCGGTGCATCAGCAGCTTCCGCTTGCGCCGCGCGCTGTGGTTGGTCCAGGTGCCCTGGGCGTACTCCGGGACGTGCACGTTGTGCAGCCACGCCTCGTTGCCGTCGATCTGGACGAACCCGTCCACGAGCGACGCCCGCCCCTGGCGCAGCGACTTGACCTCGGTCCCGGTCAGCACGAGTCCGCACTCGTACGTGTCGAGGATCGTGTAGTCGTGGCGCGCCTTCTTGTTCTGTGCGATGAGCTTGCGCCCGTCGCCCTTGTCCTTCTTGTCCTTGGTCTTGGCCATAGTGCGGTCATTTTCGCACTACGCACCGCCCCCGAGGCCACTCAATACCGTCCGGGCCCGCTGCTCGGCCCCCTCCCGGGCCACCAGGTCGGGCGTGATGCCCCGGTCGTCCACCGCCCGGCCCGCCGGAGTGCGGTAGTGCCCCACGGTCAGCTCGGCCACCGAGCCGCCCGGCAGCTCGCTGGGCATCTGCACCGAGCCCTTGCCGAAGGTGCGGGTGCCCACAGTGATCGCCCGGCCCCGGTCCTGCAGCGCCCCGGCCAGCAGCTCCGCCGCGCTCATGGTGCCCCCGTCGACCAGCACCACCAGCGGCCGGCCGGTGTCGCCGCCCGGGTCCGCGTACACCGAGCGCTGCTCGCCGTGCACGTCGTACGTGGCCAGCAGCCCGCCGTCCAGGAACGCCGAGGCGGCCACCGCGGCCTCCGAGAGCAGCCCCCCGGAGTTGCCCCGCAGGTCGAGCAGCACGCCCGCGCCCCCGGGGGCGTCGCGCACCGCGTCCCGCACCCGCTCCCCCACGCCCTTGGTGAAGGCGGTCACCGTGACCGTGACCGGGGCGCCCGCGCGGTCCGGCGGGGTGACCGTGACGGCGTCGGTGGAGAGCCGGGCCCGGGTCAGCCGCTGCGTCCAGCTGCGGCTGCCGCGCTGCAGGCCCAGCGAGACGCTGGTGCGGTCGTCGCCGCGCAGCAGGGCGACGACCTCGGTGGTGGGGCGCCCGTCCACGGGCGCGCCGTCGATGGCCCGCAGCCGGTCCCCGGCCCGGATCCCGGCCCGCTCGGCGGGGCCTCCGGCGCGCACCCGGGCCACCTCGACCCGGCCGTGCCCGGCGCGCCGGGCGGACAGGCCGACGCCGGTGTACTCGCCGTCCAGGGCCCGCTCGAACTCCTCGTACTCCGCCTTGTCGTACACCGCGCCCCAGCGGTCACCGCTGCGGCTGACGACCTCCTCGGCCGCCTCCGTCCCCGACTTGCCGTCGGCGACGGCCTCGGCGGCGGCGCGGGCCGCCTTCTCGCGCACGGTCGCGGCGGCGGGCGCGGCGGCCGGCCCGGGCTCCTCGTGCGGCAGCGCGCCGGTGGCCGCGGCGGTGGCGAGGACGCCGGTGAAGACCAATGTCAGGGCCGCCCCACGGCGCAGGCGGCGGGGCCGAACGCTGAACAGGCGGCCCGGCATGGCGCCCACTCTAGGACAAGCGAAGGGCGCCGTACGGCCGTTGACCGTACGACGCCCGGGGCTCTTGTCACACCTTGAGGTACTTGCGCAGCGCGATGAAGGCGGCCATGGCGGGCATCAGGAGGCCGATGACGAGCACCAGCGGCAGCACGGACAGCACCGCGTCCCACCCGATGAAGTTGACCAGTTGCATCTTGTCGGCGAGCGCCAGGCCGTGGTCGATGAGGAAGTAGCGGCCCACGAGCAGCATGACGCAGGCGACCGCGCCGCCGAGCAGTCCGGCGAAGGCGGCCTCCATGATGAACGGCACCTGGATGTAGAAGCTGGAGGCGCCGACCAGGCGCATGATGCCGGTCTCGCGGCGGCGGCTGAACGCGGACACCCGGACGGTGTTCACGATCAGCATCAGGGCGATGACCAGCATCAGCCCCATCACGCCGAGCGCGGCGATGTTCATGCCCTTCATCAGGTCGAACAGGTTCTGCAGGATGTTGCGCTGGTCCTGGACGGACTGCACGCCGTCGCGGCCCGCGAAGGCGGTGGCCACGACCTTGTACTTCTCCGGGTCCTTCAGCTTGACCCGGAAGGACTCCTGCATCTGGTCGGGCGTGATGGTCGAGGCGATCGGCGTGTCGCCGTACTGCTCCCGGTAGTGCTTGTACGCCTCGTCGGCCGACTCCTTGTAGACGGACTCGACGATGTCCATCTTCTTCAGGTCGGACTCGATCTGCTCCTTCTGCGCCGAGGTCACGGCGCCCTTGGCGCACTTGGGCGTGGACTCCGCGTCGTTCTTGTTGCAGAGGAAGATCGAGACGTTGACCTTGTCGTACCAGAAGTCCTTCATGGCACTGACCTGCTGGTTCATCAGCAGGGCGCCGCCGAACAGGGCGAGCGAGAGTGCCACGGAGACGATCACCGCGAAGGTCATCGTGAGGTTGCGACGGAGACCGACACCGATCTCGGACAGTACGAACTGAGCGCGCATGGCGTCTCTTTCAGCCTTTCGTTGCTCAGTGGCTCAGTGCTGGTAGCCGTAGACGCCGCGCGCCTGGTCACGCACGAGACGGCCCTGTTCCAGCTCGATGACGCGCTTGCGCATCTGGTCGACGATGTTCTGGTCGTGGGTCGCCATCACGACGGTCGTGCCCGTCCGGTTGATCCGGTCGAGCAGCTTCATGATGCCCACGGAGGTCTGCGGGTCGAGGTTGCCGGTGGGCTCGTCCGCGATCAGCAGCATCGGACGGTTCACGAAGGCGCGGGCGATGGCGACGCGCTGCTGCTCACCACCGGACAGCTCGCCCGGCATCCGGTCCTCCTTGCCGCCCAGGCCGACCAGGTCGAGGACCTGGGGCACGGCCTTGCGGATCTCGCCGCGCGGCTTGCCGATGACCTCCTGGGCGAAGGCCACGTTCTCGGCGACGGTCTTGTTGGGCAGCAGGCGGAAGTCCTGGAAGACCGTCCCCAGCTGGCGGCGCATGTGCGGCACCTTCCAGTTGGAGAGCCGGGCCAGGTCCTTGCCGAGGACGTGCACCTGCCCGTGGCTGGCGCGCTCCTCGCGCAGCAGCAGCCGCAGGAAGGTCGACTTTCCGGAGCCGGAGGAGCCGACGAGGAAGACGAACTCGCCCTTCTCGATCTCCAGGGACACGTCCCTGAGCGCGGGCCGGTTCTGCTTCGGATAGGACTTGGAGACGTTGTCGAATCGGATCACGGGTGCACCACGGTCGGCCGGGAGTAGGTGTGCGTGACCATACGCGAACCGGGATGCCCGGCGCAGTCGCCGTACCCCCTTGCGCCTTTTGTCCCGTACCCACGGGTCCGGAATCGGGCGGGGCGCGCCGAATCGGCGGCGACCTGGCACAGTGGAAGAGGGAACGGATGCGTTTCCCTGGGCGTTGTGCGGAGAGAACCACGTGCAAGGTCCGCGTCAGCGGCTCCGCCGCGCGGGAGGAGGAGAGCGCATGACCTATGACCGATTGGTGTGCGCCAACTGCGCGGCCCCGGTCGCCGAGGGCCGCTGCCCCGTGTGCCGGGCCAACCGGGAGCGCCTCCAGCAGGAGAGCCCCTGGTCCGCCCTGAGCCCGGCGGCCCTGGTCGCCCTGCTGGCGGTCCTGGTCGCGGCGCTCGCCCTGCTGGCCCACCAGACGGTGTAGTACACACGCACGAGGAAGGGGCCCGGGCGGTGACTCACCGCCCGGGCCCCTTCACGTGGTCCTGGTGCGCTTACGCGACGTTACGGCCGTTCACCAGACGCGGCAGCATCCGGAAGCCGATGCCGCCCGCGATCATGGTCGCGGCGCCGATCAGCAGGAACGAGGTCTCGGCCGCACCGGTCTCGGCGAGCTCCTCCTTGGCCTGCCCCTGCTCCACGGGCTTGGACCCGGCCTCGTTGGCACCGGGGTTGTTGTCGGCGCACTCGGCCCCGTCGAGGTCGACGGTGCAGGTGCCGGGGTTGCCGGAGGTGCTGGAGCCGCCGGTGGAGGTGGAGGCACCGGACGTGCTGGAACCGCCGGTGGAGGTGGAGCCGCCGGTGGTGCTGGTGCCGCCGGTGGTCGTGGTCCCACCGTTGGTGGTCGTGCCACCGTCGGTCGTGGTCCCACCGTCGGTGGTCGTGCCACCGTCCGTCGTCGTACCGCCGTCGGTCGTGGTCCCACCGTCAGTGGTCGTGCCACCGTCGGTCGTGGTCCCACCGTCGGTGGTCGTGCCACCGTCCGTCGTCGTACCGCCGTCGGTCGTGGTCCCACCGTCAGTGGT